>JAHEXT010000068.1 GCA_023251945.1 Actinomycetes bacterium | reverse complement strand
GACGTTGATGCCGCTCCTCAGGGCCGTCCGCGAGGCCGTCTCCGTGCACGTCGCTGCTTTGCCGGTGCCGTACCGGACACATGACGACGAGCCGACGTTCCAGTCGCTCCGCGACCGTGACGGAGCAGGCCCTCCTGGCGGGATGCCGTTTCCGACGGCACTCGACCCGTTCATGTGCAACCGGTACGAGATCGCGGAGTTCGCCAAGGACGCGTACGAGCTCGGCATCGACTACCTCGGTCTCTGCTGCGGAGCAGGGCCTCATCACATTCGCAGCCTTGCCGAGGCGCTGGGCCGGACGCCTCCGGCCAGCAGGTACTCACCCGACATGTCGAAGCACGCCTACTTCGGGACCGACGAGAGTTTGAAAGCGGAGAACCTGGAGTTCGCCGAAGAGCTCTGAGGCCGCGCTCTCGCGCGCGCGACCTCAGCCGCGCGCGAGGGGTAGCTCCGGGTCGCGCCCCCACTCGTCCCACGATGCGTCGTAGAGAGCCGCGTCGTCGATTCCCGCGCGGTGGAGCGCGTAGAGCAGAGCCGATGCCGAGATGCCGACGCCGCAGTAGGCGATTGCCCGGCGTCTCGGCGTCGCACCGACGCGGCCGAAGAGGTCGCGGAGCTCGGCCGGACCCTTCATCGTCAGGTCGCTGCGGTATAGCTCGCGCCAGGGCACGTTCGCGGCCCAGGGGACGTGCCCGGCCCGGAGATCGCCGCGCGGCGTGTGCGCGATGCCGTCCGTGCCCGCTGGGACGGCGCCGGTCTCGAACCACACCGTCTCGCCGCGGAACTTCTCCGGTTCGCGAGAGTCCAAGACGACGGTCTCCGTGTCGTCTCGGGCTGCCGCAACGTCAGCTGCGCTCGCCACGAGGCCCGGCCGTCGGGAGGGGGTCCAGGCCGCCGGGCGAGGACGGGGGATCTCCTGCGTCAGCGGCCCGCCGTTGGCCACCCAGGCGTCGAGGCCGCCGTCGAGAATCCGGACCTGGTCGTCGTGGCCGTACGCCCTGCACGCCCACCACAGCCGGAACGGTCCCGAGTGGCCCGCGTCCGCGTAGGCGACGACCACGGAGTCGTCGCCGATCCCGCGGCGTCCCAGCTCGTCCGCGAGCCGCTCCGGCGGAGCGAGCATGAAGGCGACGTCATGCTCGCGATCGACGAGGTCCGTCGCCCAGTCGAGGAAGTGTGCACCGGCGATGTGCCCCTCTTCGTAGCGGTGGCGGCCGCGGCCCTCCTCGTCCCAGCGCAGGTCGACGACGACGAGGTCGCGGTCAGCGAGGTGCTCGTCGAGCCAGCTCGGCGTGACCAGCATGGGCGCCCGAGTCTAAAGCTATCGGCGTGCGTCGCCAGCCGGTGGCGGCCACCCAGAGCCCGCTCGCGGCGGTCAGCCCGGCGACGATCGCGATCGCGGGACCGAAGCCGAACGCATCCGCCGTGAGCCCTGCGAGGAGTGCGCCGACGACGATTCCCGCGTCGCGCCAGAACCGGTAGACACCGACGGCTTGCGCTCGCTCGCGCGGCTCGACCGCGTCCGAGACGGCGGCGATCAGCGTGGGATAGACGAGCGCCGTGCCGACTCCGAGAAGAACCGCGGCCAGCAGCGACGGGATGAACGATCCGTTGCCGAGGGCCAGGACTCCGAGCGCCGCCCCCTGCACGAGCATGCCGGCCACGATCAACGGCTTGCGGCCGACATGATCCGAAAGCCAGCCGGCGGCCAGCTGGCCGGCACCCCAGACCGCCGGGTATACAGCTGCAACTGCCGCGATCTCGCGAGTGCTCGCACCGTTGGCGGCGAGGTAGAGGGGTGCGAGTCCCCACGCGAGCGCGTCGTTCAGGTTGTTCACGAGCCCCGCCTGCGAGCAGGCGCGGAGCACCGGATCGCGAAACGTCGCCCGGGCGACCATCGAGCGGAAGGAGCCGGCAGCTCGGTCGCCGTGCCCCCGCTGCTCCAGTGCGACGTGTGTCGCGGTGTCGCGGACGAGAAGCGCGGAGGCGAGGAAGCCGGCGCCGGCGATCACCGCCGCGCCCACCCAGATGACGGTTCGGGGCGCGTAGGCGGCGGCGAGCGCCCCGCTGACGAAGGCGGTCGCCGCCACACCGAGGTACCCCGCGGACTCGTTGAACCCGAGTGCGAGACCGCGCCGCCTCGGGCCGACAAGGTCGATCTTCATGTTCACCGTCATCGACCACGCAAGTCCCTGGTTCGCCCCGAGGAGCAGGTTGGCGGCGACGATGAGACCCCAGCTCGGCGCGAGGGCAATCATCGGTGCGACGGGGACGGCGAGGAGCCAGCCGATGACCAGCAGCCGCTTGCGTCCCGTGCTTTCGGCCAGTCCTCCGGCCGCGAGGTTGGCGAAGGACTTGACGAGCCCGAACGCCACGACGAACGAGAGCACGGCGCTCGTCGAGGTGAGCCCGAAGTCCTCTTCGCCGACGAGCGGCAGGACGCTGCGCTCCAGCCCGACCATCGCGCCGACGAGCGCGTTGATCGCGACGAGAAGCCAGAACTGGCGCGCGTTCGCCCGCAGGCCCAGCGTCACCTGGGTGTGTGGCATCGCAGGGAGCAGAATAGGGCCGTGCCGACGGTCGACGTCCACCAGCACCTCTGGCCGGAATTGCTGATCGAAGCGCTTGCGAGCCGCCGGCGGCCTCCGCGGCTACGAGGCTCGACCCTCGATCTGGCAGGTCGCGCGGGCATCGAGATCGATTTGGACGCGCACGGTCTCGACGCGCGGATCGCCCTTCTCGATCGCTGCGAGCTCGACGTCGCGGTCGTCTCGCTCTCCCCGACCCTGGGCATCGCCGACCTTCCGGCGGACGAGGCTGCCGAGCTCGCCGGCGTCTACGAGAGCGGGATTCTCGAGCTCTCGGCCGAAGCGCGTGGCCGAATCGTTCCCCTGGCTGCCCGTCCGCGCGTCGAGGGATTCGCCGGGTCGTGTGTGCGGGCCGCAGCGTTGAGCGAGCTCGACTCGCAGGCTCCGTTGCTCGACCAGCTCGAGCAGCGGGGCGCGTTTCTCTTCGTTCATCCCGGGCCGAGCCGGCCACCCGTGGGAGCACCCGCGTGGTGGGCCGAGGTCGTCGATCAGACGGCGCAGATGCAGGCTGCGTATGCCGCCTGGCTCGCCCATGGCGCCGGGCGGTGGCCCGGCCTCAGAGTCGTCTTCGCGCTCCTGGCCGGCGGCGGGCCCTTCCAGCTCGAGCGCCTCCAGTCACAGGGTGTCTCCGGGCGCGACTCCCTCCACGAGAACGTACTGTTCGATACCGCGTCCTACGGGCGCCGAGCGCTCGAGCTCTGTCTCTCGACGCTCGGGGTGGGCCAGGTCCTGTTCGGGAGCGACGCTCCGAGGCTCGATCCGAAAAGTGGTCTGGACGTTGTCCGCAGCTTCGGTGATGCTGTGGTTGACGCCCTTTGGAACCAGAACCCGTCACGTCTTCTCCCATGAAAGGCCTGACTCGCTGGATCCACGATCGTGTTCCCGAGGACACCGACCTCGACAGGCCTGCGCTCGCGCGCCTCGTCGTCGATCTAGCCGGACAGCCGCGCTTCTGGAGGCGCTTCGTCCGGCACGATCCCAACACCCGCTACTTCGTCCAGCTCTATCGCGACCCGCACCTCGACATCTGGCTGATCTGCTGGCTCGAGGCGCAGGACACCGGGTACCACGACCATGACGTCTCCTCCGGTGCCGTTTACGTGTGCGAGGGCGTCCTGCACGAGGACCACTTCGAGCGCGATGCCAAAGGCTGGATCCGCGAGAAGACCCGGCAGCACCGACCCGGCTCGGTGTTCGACTTCGACTCCTCGTACATACACGGAGTCCGCCATGCCGGCGGTTCGCCCGCGACGTCGCTCCACGCCTATTCGCCGGCGCTCTGGCGTATGGGGCACTACTACCCGGGCCAGCAGACGGGCGCGCTCGGGCGTGTCTCGATCACGTATGCGGACGAGCTCGCCTCGGCTGTCTGAAGCCGGTCACCGCTAGGGCTCGTCGGCGAGCACCGCGGAGAGGGTCGGGCTCGGCGGCGAAGCCTCGCTCGGCGGCCCGGAGTGCCTGCGCAACTCTCCGCCGACGAGCTCGTAGTGCCCGATGGCGCGGATCGGCGGTGAATAGACGTGGATGGTCACTGCGCCGGGCTCGTGCTCCATGCGATGGATGCCCGTGCCGGGAAACGAGAACGACTCGCCGGCCCGGTACTCGGTGATGCGGCGTGGGCCGCCGACGACGAGCGGCTCGTTACGGACGTGACCTTCGAGGACGTGCACGCCGACGCAGGAACCGCCGTGGTCGTGGAAGCCCGTGTCACGAGGATCCCACCACGTGTTCAGCCAGGCCTCCGAGTGGTCGGTGCGCCAAAGCAGCTCGAAGGAGCCCTCTCCCTCCCGGTCGAGGGCGGCTGTGTCGATGAGCTCGGCCGCAGATCGCGCGAGTGCAGCACACTCCTCGGGAGCGAGGTCCCGGTCGGAGACCGACAGCGCTTCGAAGCGGGCGGCATCGATCACGGCCTCATTCTGACCACGCCTCGAGCGATGTTGCAGGATGACGGAGTGAGCCGGATCGCCCGCATCGAGGCCTGGCCGGTAAACGCTCCACTCGAGGCGCCGTACCTGATGGCGCCGGGAGAGGTGCCCGGCATCACCCGCACTGTCGTACGCGTGACGACCGAGGACGGGATCGCCGGGCTGGGGGAGAGCGCCTCGCCTGCGGACGCCGCGGCTCTGAGCGGTGAGCTCGGGCAAGCGCTCATCGGACGCGAGACCGGGGAGGTTCTCGCCGAGCTCGGTCGAGTTGAGCTTCCTCGGGCTGAGCACCGCACGGACGGGAAGGTGCTCATCCGCAACCCCTCCGCGGGGGTCGAGATCGCGCTCTGGGACGTCGCGGCACGGGAAGCCGGCGTGCCGCTGCACGAGCTCCTCGGCGGTGCGTGCCGAACCACGATCGCGTTCACGGAGTACTTCGCCTACCGGGAGGGGCGCGAAGAGTCCCCGGCCGCCGTTGCCGCGTACTGCGCGCGGATGGTGGAGGAGCACGACTCGCCCGTGTTCGAAGGCAAGGTCGCGGTACGGCCGGTCGAGGACGACGTGCGGCTCGCGCGTGAGGTGAGAGCGGCGATCGGGCCGAACCGAGCGCTGCGGCTCGACGCGAACATGGGCTGGCGGCTCGACACCGCGCGGAAGGCTCTCGAGCAGCTCGAGCCGTTCGACATCGCGAACGTCGAGGAGCCGGTGGGCTCGTTTGCGGAGATGGCGGAGCTGAGGCGCTATACCGCCGTCCCGTTCTCGGCGCACACGCCCGACGTCGCGCTGGCCGCGAAGCTCCGGGTGCCCGACGCGCTCGTGCTCGGATTCGGGTTCTGCGGCGGCATCGGTGGCACGCGACGGTTCATCGCCGCGTGCGAGGAGGCTGGCGTCGGTTTCTGGTTCTACAGCGGCGACCTCGGGATCGCGACCGCGGCGTACCTCCACGTGGCCGCGGCGACGCCGTATCTCGACCACCCGAGTCAGTCGCTGCTGCGGTGGACCGTCGACGACGTCATCGCGGGCGGGCCGTTCTCTCC
>JAHEXT010000031.1 GCA_023251945.1 Actinomycetes bacterium | reverse complement strand
TATGGACAAGGCTAAATGGGACAGGCTCGCCGCGGCCGGAGGGATCATCGGCGTCGTCCTGTTCGTCATCGGGATCATCATCGTCGGGACGCCACCCGATATCAACGACAACGCCGAGACCGTCGCCAACTTCTTCTCCGACAACCGCGACCAGGTACTCTGGGCGACGTTCCTCCAGGGTCTCGGCGTGATCGCCATCATCTGGTTCATCGGCGCGCTCGGCGCGGCGATGCGAGATGCGGGCGAGGGACGGCTGGCCGCGGTCATGGGAATCGCCTTCGCGATCACCTTCTCGATCGGCGCGGTGGCGGCTCTCGCTCGGGGGGCGCTCGCGTTCAGCATTGCCGAGGCGGCCGATCCGGGGATCTCCCTCGCCTTCTACCGCATGGGCGGCTACCTGGACACCGCGTCCAACATGATCGGCGCCGCGTTCTTCCTTGCGGTGGCCGGAGCGGTCGTTCGCACGGGTCTCGTCGCCACGTGGTGGGGGTGGGTGAGCGGCCTCGGGGGGCTCTGGCTGATCATCAGCTCGACCGCCTGGGCCCGAGACGGCTTCTGGTCGCCCGATGGAGCCGGCTTCGTGAGCTTCATCGTCTTCCTCGTCTGGGCCCTCGTTACCAGCATCCTGCTGACCATGAAGATGGGGAAGCCCGCAGCGGCAGCGTGAGTCGGTGAGAGGGGTCAGGCCGGATGGGCCTGACCCCTCTCGACCACTACCAGCGCACGGTGAGCTCGACGTGCGCCTGCCCTTTTCCGAGCCAACGGATGCGCCACGTGTACGTGCCCTTCGGCAGCGGCTCGTACGAGGCCCGGCAGTAGAACGATCCCGCGGCGCCCTCGCAGGCCGGTGCCTGCGCGGTCGGGCTCGTGTCGATCAGCGGCCCGCCCTTCGGTGCGGTCTTCCCGAACAGGAAGAGCTTCGCCCTACCCTGCGTTGGCACGCGCAGAAGAACTCGGAACGACGCCGCCTTGTGCGTTTGGATCGTCACCGAGGACGACCTGCCGGCCGGCACTGTGTCCTCGAAGAAGACCTTTGCTCCGGCGGCGAATGCAACAGGAGGTATGGCGATGGCTGCGGCGACCGCCGCCAACAGCACGAATCTGGACACGGTTCCTCAGTCTAGGATCTCGAACGTGATCAAGGCCGTGCACACCTTGATCTACTCCGACGATCCCGAGGCCACCCGATCGTTCCTGCGTGACGTGCTCGGCTGGCCGTACGTCGAGCACCCCGAGTCGGAACCTGGATGGCTCATCTTCAAGACGGGACCCAGCGAGATGGGGGTCCACCCGACGACGGGAACGTACGAGGGGCAGGAGTACTCCTACCCGCTACACCACTCGATCTCGCTGATGTGCGACGACATCGAGGCCACCCAGGCTGAGCTCGAGGCCAAGGGAGCGGAGTTCTCGGGCGGTGTGCAGGACTTCGGCTTCGGGCTCGCAACGAGCCTCAAGCTGCCAGGCGCGGGGGAGATTCTCCTTTACCAGCCCCTGCACCCCGAGGCGCACAGCCTAGAGTAGTTGGCGCAAGACCGGAATCCGCTCGCGCGGATCCCGGTCGCGCAGAGATCCTGAAAGCGGCCGCTTCGCCGCCGCGGCGCTCGCCTTTCACATCAGCCTTAGGTATTGGAGGTCGTCCGCCGCGGGATCACCGCAATGCGGCCGCCGACCGGGACCACGTCGATGGACGCGCCGTAGTGGCGGGCGATGGCGGCCTCGGTCAGCACGTCGCGCGGGACGCCGTCCGCCGCCACGTGCCCGCGATCGAGGAGCACCATTCTGTTCGCATACTGCGCGGCCAGCGTGAGGTCGTGCATCGCGGCGACAAGCGTCAGCTCGGACTCGCCGCGCAGCACGTCGAGCAATTCCAGCGCCTGCTGCTGGTGCCCGATGTCGAGGGAGGCGGTGGGCTCGTCGAGCAGGATGATCCGGGCCTCCTGCGCAAGCGCACGGGCGACGACGACGCGCTGCTTCTCACCACCGCTGAGCGTTCCGAGTCGCCGCTCCCGATACTCGAGCAGGTCGAGGCGCGCAAGCGCCCGCGCCGCCGCCTCGCGGTCCCGCCGCCCCTCTTTCGCGAGCGCGCCGAGATGAGGCGTCCGCCCGAGCAGCACGTACTCCGCGACCGTCATCCACGGAGGTGTCGAAGGCTCCTGCGGGACGACCGCGAGCAGTCGCGAGAGCTCCGCCCGGTGCAACTCCTCGGTGTCGCGGCCCTCGAGCGCGATGGAGCCGGCGAACGGGACGAGGCGGGCGATCGCACGGAGAAGCGTCGTCTTGCCTGCGCCGTTCGGGCCGATGAGCGCAACCCACTCCCCGCGGGCGACCGCCGCCTCGATCCCGTCGACCACAGGTTGTCCGCCCAGCACGACGGTGACGTTCGTCAACTCGATCGCGTTCACGTCCCTCCCCCCCGTGTCGTGCGCAGCACGAGCGCGAAGAACGGCGCGCCGAAGAACGCGGTCACGACTCCGAGCGGGATCTCCGCCGGCGAGAGCGCGGTGCGGGCGATCACGTCCGCGAGCACGAGGAACCCGGCACCGACGATCACCGAGAGCGGCAGCAGCGCGCGGTAGCCGACGCCCGAGAGCAGGCGGATCGCGTGCGGGACGATGATCCCCACGAACCCGATCAGGCCACTGACGGCCACGGCTGCCGCCGTGCCCAGGGTGGCCGCCACCACGAGGGCGAGCCGAACCCGACGGACGTTGACGCCGAGACTCGCCGCCTCGTCATCCCCGAGGTTGAGGACGTCGACGACCCGTCTCAAGGCAAGGATGACGACAGTCGCGACGGCGACGTACGGCAGGATCAGCACAACGTCCGACCACCCCGTGCTCGGAATGTTCCCGAGGATCCACGTGTAGACCTGCTGCAGCGTTTCCGCGTTCTGCTGCTGCAGGAACGTCTGCCACGCGGTGAAGAACGCGGCGACGGTGACGCCCGCGAGGACGAGTGTGGCAGCGTCACGCTCACGCTTGGCCGAGCGTCCGACCGCATAGGTGAGGACGACGGCCACGGCTCCGCCGACGAACGCGGCTACCGGAAGAGCTCTCTGGCCGCGGAGTCCCGCGGGCAGGTAGGCGATCGCAATCGTGGCGCCGAGGCCTGCGCCCGCAGCCACCCCGAGCAGGTACGGATCGGCGAGGGGGTTGCGGAACACGCCCTGGTACGTCGCACCCGCGAGGGCGAGCATCCCGCCGACGAGCGCGGCCAGCACGACGCGCGGCACGCGGATCTGCCACAGGATCGCCTCTTCCGTCGGCGAGAGTGGCGACGAGACCCCCGGCAGGTGCAGGTGGGCCGCGGTCGACTCGAGTACGCCGCCGATCCCGAGGTCGATCGGTCCGACGAGCACCCCCACGACGAGCGCGAAGAGGAGGAACGCCACCGCCGCGCTCGCCCAGAGCGGGGAGAGACCGCGCGCGCGAACGTCGGAGGCGTGTTCGGCGGCGGCGACCATGCCCTACTGCCGCAGGCGTGCCAGCGCCGACGCCATCGCCCGGAAGAAGTTCACGAGCCGTGGCCCCCAGCGCGACGCGATCGAGTCGTCGACGCGGACGATGGAGCCGGTGCGCACTGCGCTGATGCGGTCCCAGCCGGGCCGTTGCGCCACCGTCGAGGGCTTCTGCCCACAGCAGACGGTATCGGCGAGCACGATCACGTCAGGGCTCGCCGACACGATGTACTCGGCCGAGAGCTGCGGGTACCCCGTGCCGGCAGCGTCCGCGTCGTCCGCGACGTTGCGCAAGCCGAGCGCCGCGTACACCTGCCCGACGAAGGTCTTCGACGTCGCGGAGTAGAAGTCGGGCGTCAACTCGTGGTACACGGAGAGGTTTGCTGTGCGCGAGCGCGCCGTCCGCACGATGCG
This sequence comes from Actinomycetes bacterium, assembly GCA_023251945.1. Classification (GTDB taxonomy): domain Bacteria; phylum Actinomycetota; class Thermoleophilia; order Gaiellales; family Gaiellaceae; genus GMQP-bins7. The sequence goes on along the minus strand of JAHEXT010000031.1, from coordinate 14,860 downwards.
GTCGATCTTCGTCTTCATGCGGTCGATCAGCCGCATCGCATCGGCTTCGTGGCCGGTGACGAGGCCGAGTTGCCGAATCTGCTGGTACGCCCCCTTGAAGGTTCTTGCCCCGTCGTGGTGGATCACCTCGATGTCGAGCCGCTTCAAGGCGCTCGAGAGCCCCTTCGGGTCGAACGCGATGATCACGAGGTCTGGCCGATACGCGGCGATCGCCTCGACGTTGGGGGTGAAGCCGGAGAGCGACGTCCGGGGAGCGGACTTCGGATAGTCCGACTGGTCGTCGACGGCGATCACCTGCGAGCCGGCGCCGATCGCGAACAAGGACTCCGTCGCAGTCGGCGAGAGCGAGACGATGCGGCGCGGCTTCTTGGCGATCGTGACCTTGCCGTCGGCCGTCACGATCGTGACCGGGAACGACGCGTCCGCCTGCTGACTACCGGTCGCACTGGAGACGCTGAGGACAAGCGCTGCCACCACCGCTCCGGTGACGACGATTGCTGAGCGAAGCACCTGAATCCTCCTTCCGCGAGGGGTTCGGCTATGGAGGAGCGCGACAGGTCTTCTGACTCGGGGCTCCCTCCCCCGCCGCCTTCCCGGCCATGCAGGCCAGTGGCGTCGTGGCGGGAGAGCGTCTCCCCTCACAGCGGCGGGACCGTCCCGGACTCGCACCGGGTTCCCTCACCGCACTCCTTGGTCTGGGGCGAGCCTATCATCGGACGGTGTCCGGCTCGGTGCTCCGCCTGTGGCTCCCGGTCGCCGCCTGGGCGGGGCTCATCTTCGCGCTCTCGTCGATTCCGGATCTCGGCACCGGGCTCGGCGGGTGGGATCTCCTCCTGCGGAAGCTCGCCCACGGCGCCGAGTACGCAATCCTCGGCGCTCTTCTCGTCCGGGCCACCCATAAGGCACGCCTCGCCGTCGCTCTCGGGGTGCTCTACGCCGTGAGCGACGAGGTCCACCAAGCCTTCGTTCACGGCCGCCACGGCTCTCCTGTCGACGTCGCGATCGACGCGGTCGGGGTCGCGTGCGGCGTCCTGCTCTGGCAGAGGACGCGCGCACGGAGTCTCGCGTGACGCGATTGCGCTCCGTCGCGATCGATCTCGACGGCGCTCTCGGAGACACCCGGCCGCTTTGGGACGAGTGGATCTCGTCCGCGAGCGCGCTCCTGGGGTTCGATGCGGTGACACTTCCGACCGACCGCGCGGAGGCGGCGGCAGAGCTCGACCGCCGCGGTGCCGGCAATTGGCGTGCGCTGCTCGAGCGCTTCAGCGAGGAGCGCGCACCCGTCTACCTGCGCCGGGACGCAACGGCGAGCGCCGCGCTGCGCTCGCTCGCCGCCGCCGGTCGCGAGATCGGGGTGTTCACGGACGCTCCCGAGCCGCTCGCGCGCGTCGCCCTCGCCCAGCTCGGCGCCGACCGGCGCGTCGCCGCGCTCGAGACCGGGACGGGCGCCCTCGAGCGGCTCTTCGCCACGCTCGGTGAAGACGCGCTTGTCATCCGCACGCGGCCCGAGCTCGACCAGGCCTCCGCGTAGAATCGCCCGCGTGGAACCTCAGAGCTCATTCCGAAATGAACTCTAAGAACGTCGGCGACCGCCAGCTTGACGCACTGCTCGACCGCCTCGATCGGATCGCCGGGCAGCTCGAGCGCCTCAACAGGACGGCCGAGCAGCAGGAGGGATTCGCACTCGTCGCCCGCGAGCTGCGTGAGCTCTCGGAGTCGCTGAACACGCTCGCCTACGCGGCGCTCGGCCAGTCGCCGCCCCGCGTCCGACGGCGCGCAGGCTAGGTCAGCCATGCCCGGCCCCTACGTCAGCCGGTAGATCGTCCCGCTCTGGGACGCCGCGTAGAGCTCTCCCGCCGCGTCCTCGCCGAACGACGTCAACCCCTCGATCCGGAACGGCTCGACCCGGACGGAGTGAGTTGCCCCCGCCGTGAAACGGAAGCTCCAGATGATCCCGCTGCAGTAGTCCCCGAGAACGTACCGTCCCTGGTCCGCGGGGCGGGCGGGGCCGCGGTAGACGAACCCGCCGATGACCGTGCAGCCCTGCTCGTGGCTGTACTCGAACACGGGGAAGACGAGCTGTCCCGGGCCGGGTTCTCCGTCCTCGAAGCGCCGTGAGCCCTCGTAGAGATCCCAGCCGTAGTTCTCCAGACCGGCGAGCCGCGATCGCGCCGTGAAGTCCACCTCCTCGACGTCGCTCTGTCCGACGTCCCCGATGTAGAGATCGCCCGTCGCACGGTCGAACGAGTAGCGCCACGGGTTGCGAAGCCCGAGCCCCACGATCACGGGTGCCGATCCCGGCCTGCGCACGTCCAGGCGGAGCATCTTGCCGAGGAGCGAGTCGGGATTCTGCGCCCGGCCCTCGGGGTCTCCACCGCTCCCGCCGTCGCCGAGCCCGACGTAGAGGAAACCGTCGGGGCCGAAGACGAGATTCCCCCCGTTGTGGTTCGCGTACGGCTGGTCCACGCGGAGCAGCCGGCGCGCGGTTCCCGGAAGTGCCCGGCGGCCGTTGGTGCGGTAGCGGACGACGCGCGTGTCCCCGGCGCGGTCCGTGTAGTTGACGTAGATGAGCCGGTTCGTCGCGTACTTCGGGTCGAACGCGAGCCCGAGCAGCCCTTGCTCGCCGCCGGCCGTCACGCGGGAGCGCACGTCGAGGAAGAAGCCGCTCCAAACCTCGCCCCGCTCGATCACGCGAACGGTCCCGCGCTGCTCGACGACATAGAGGCGCTTCGGCTCGCTGTGCGGCGCGACGACGTCAACGGGTGAGTCGAAGCCACGCGCCACGACTGCACGGCGAAACGATGTCTCCGCAGCGGACGCAGAGCCCGCGACCGTGACCAGGGCGGTCGCGGCCGCGAAGGCCGCGAGCGTCGACAGGGCGCGCACGCAACCAAGGTAGCCGACGGCTCTTCGCCGGCTGGGACAGGAGTACGCTTCGCGCTCGTGAAGGTGTTCCTGATCGGCGCGGGCCAGGTCGGCTCGACCGTCGTCGAAGCGCTCCACCACGACCACGAGCTGACGGTCATGGACAACGAGCCGTCGCGTCTGACCGCGATCGCCGAGCGCTACGACGTAGCCACGTTCGAGGGAGACGGCACGAGCCGACGGGATCTCTCGCGCGCGGGTGTCGGAGACGCGAGCCTCGTCATCGCGTGCACGTCCCGAGACGAGGTGAACCTGGTCGCGGGCATGTTCGCGCGCCGCGAGGCACAGGGTGCGACGACCGTGATCCGCACCTCCAACGTCGAGTACGTCGAGCTCTGGCGCGGCGGCCAGCTCGACGTGGACTTCGTCGTCAGCTCCGAGCTGGAGACCGCGCATGCGATCAGTCGCATCATCGGCGTTCCCGCCGCTCGCCAGACCGACGTCTTCGCCGACGGGCAGGTGCAGATCGTCGAGTTCGACGTCGAGGAGGGCGCGTCGCAAGACGTCACCGGGGTGCCGCTCCGAGACGCAAGGATCCCCGGAGACTCGAAGATCGCGGCGATCATCCGAACACCCGAGACGACGCTCCCCGGCGGCGACGACGTGATCAACGCCGGCGACCGGATCGTCGTCATCGGCTCGCCGCAGGCGGCGAAGGCCTGGAGCTCGCTCCTCTGGCCGGAGAGCGGAATCGTGCGCGACGTCGTCGTGTTCGGTGCCGGGCGTGTGGGCTCGGCCATTGCCCGCGTGTTGCTCGACCAGGGAATCGGCGTTCGCATGATCGAGGCGTCGAGTGAGCAGGCACGGCGTGCTGCCGAGGCGTTTCCGAAGGCGCGTGTCTTCAACTCCACCGGAATCGACCCCGACTTCCTCGAGCGGGAGCGGATCGGCCAGGCGCAGGCCGGGATCTTCGCCATGCGCGACGACGCGAAGAACCAGTACGCCGCGTCTCTCGCCAAGGTGCACGGGATCCCCTTCACCATCGCGATCGCCCACGAGGCGGTCTCGGTGGCGGCGTTCGAGCAGGCCGGGATCGACGTCTCGGTCAACCCCCGGGGGGTCACGGCCGAGGAGATCGTCCGCTTCGCCCACGACCCGCGTACGAAGCAGGTGGCGATGCTCGAGGGCAATCGCTACGAGGTGCTCGACGTCACCACGCGGGACTCGAGCCGCTACATCGGGACGCAGTTCCGCGACATGCCCGTCCACGGGGCGCTGATCGGCGCGATCGTCCGCAACGGGACGGCGATCTTCCCGCACGGCGACGACGTGCTCCAGGTCGGCGACCGCGTGATCGTCTTCACCGAAGCCGCGAACGTGCCCTGGGTCGTCGAGGCGCTCTGAATTGACGCAAGCGGTTGGGCACCGGATAGGCCCGCGCCGCCGGCTCGCGATCGACGTCTTCGCGACGGTCAACCTCGTCGGCACCCTCGTGAAGTACCTCGGGCTGGGGGCGCTGTTCCCGGTCGCGGTCGCGCTGTGGTACGGAGAGCCGATCTGGCCGTTTGTCGCCGCGGGAGCGATCACGTGCGGGTTCGGCTTCGCGCTCGAGCGCGCCACCGCGGGGGGCGCGGCTCGGGTGGGCGTCCGAGAGGGTTTCCTCGTCGTGTCCGCGACGTGGCTGCTCGCGGCGGGCTTCGCCTCGCTGCCCTATCTCTTCGCAGGAGGCAACCAGCTCGGCCACCCGGTCGACGCGTACTTCGAAGGGATGTCCGGTTTTACGACGACGGGGGCGAGCGTCGTCACCGACTACGACGCGCTCTCCAGATCGATCGACCTCTGGCGCGCGTTCACGCAGTGGCTGGGCGGCATGGGGATCATCGTCCTCGCGATCGCGGTCCTCCCGCGTCTTCGAGTCGGCGGCCGGCAGCTCATGGAGTCGGAGCTTCCGGGACCCGAGGTCGCGCAGCTCGCGGAACGGATCCGAAGCACAGCGCGTCTGCTCTGGATGCTCTACGTCGGCCTCACGGCCCTCGAGACGCTTTCGCTCGCATCGCTCGGCTGGCTCGGCGTGGACGACAAGATGACGCCGTTCGAGGCGCTCTCACACGCGTTCACGACGATGCCGACCGGCGGCTTCTCGACGCAGGCCAACTCGATCGAGGCCTTCTCGGCGGCGGCCCAGTGGATCATCGTCGTCTTCATGATCCTCGCCGGAGCCAACTTCGCCCTCATGTACCGCGGCTTCGTACGGCGCCGGCCGAAGGTGTTTCTCCGCGACGAGGAGTTCCGGCTCTACCTCGCGCTCGCCTTCGTCGCCTCCCTGGTGCTCACGGCGCAAGTCTGGGGCTATGGCATCGCGGAGGGCGAGGCGGCCGTCCGGTCGGGCGTCTTCCAGACGGTCTCGATCATGACGACGACCGGGTACGCGAGCGCCGACTTCGCGGTTTGGCCCGCGCTCGCCCTCCTCAGCCTGTTCGCTCTCATGTTCGTGGGTGGCTCCGCCGGCTCGACCGGAGGCTCCATCAAGGTCGTACGGCACCTGCTCCTCGGGAAGGTGCTCCGGCGAGAGCTCGACCAGACGGTGAGTCCCGAAGTCGTCATGCCGGTCCGACTCAACGGTGCGCCCGTGGACGAGCGGACGCTGCGCGCGATCGCGAGCTTCACCCTTCTCTATGTTGGCATCTGGGCCGTCGGCGCCGCGGTGCTGGCGATCGACTCGGCGCTCTCGGGTGTCGACCTGGGCACGCTCGACGCCTTGGGCACCTCGGCGACCGCGCTCGGGAACGTCGGCCCGGGGTTCGGAATCACCGGGCCCATGGGGTCGTTCGCACCGCTCGGCGACGTCTCCAAGATCACGCTGATCGGGCTGATGTGGGCCGGGCGCCTCGAGATCGTGCCCGTGGTCGTGCTACTCACGCGGCACTACTGGCGCCTCTGACGCCGCAGGCCGCCGGTCGCTCCCGTCCGTCAAAGCCGGTCTCCGCGACTGGCTGACGACGCTCGCTGCACGATCCTTCGGGCTCGCCGCTTGTCCGTACTACTTTGTACTGTCCTTCGCGGCTCGCCCTGGCCTCCCTTGCGAGCGTCGCCCCTGCGACGTCAGCGGGTCGCTGCCCCTACTTGGGCGCGCCGAGGAGGACGCGGCGCAGCTCGGGCGCCGAGTCGTGTGTCACCACCGCGAGCACCTGGTCGCCCGGTCGCATCACCGTTCCCGGCTCGACGAGCTCTGTGCGGCCGTGGCGGAAGACCGAGATGAGCCGCGAGCCGCCGGGAAGGGAGAGGCCGCCGGCGCGGCTTCCCGCCGCGGGCGAGCCGCTCTCGATCTGCACCTCGACGACTTCGAGCCCTTCTCTCTGGAGCTCGAGCAACCGCACCATCCCGTGCTCGGGCACCTCGTGCTCCACGAGCCCGAGGACGCTCGTCGTGGCACAGATCGTCTGTGTGATGCCGAGCAGGTCGAAGTGCTCCTGGTTTCGAGGGTCGTTGACTCGGGCGATCGCCTTGCCGACTCCGTACCCCTCCTTTCCGATCTGTGAGATCACGAGGTTGTCCTCGTCGTCGCCGGTCACCGCGAGGAGGAGCTCCGGCGGTCGTGCGATACCGGCCCGCTCGAGCACGCTGATCTCGGTTGCATCGCCGCGTATCACGACGGGCCCGAACTCTCCCTCGAGACGGGCAAAGCGGTCCGGACGCTGCTCGATCAGCGTCACCTCGTGGCCCATCTCGAGCAGCGAGCGCGTGACGTTCGCCCCCACCTTGCCCCCGCCTGCGATGACGACGTACATGGGGCTACGCCTCGCTCGGCTCGAGCTGGGTCGCGTTGACCGCGTCGCGCAGGACGGAGATCGCCGTCTGCGTCGGGCACACCGTTTTCAGGCCGCGCTCCGCGTAGAACCGGGCCCTCGCAGGATCGAGGACCCGCACCACCACGGTACCGATCCCGTACCGCTTCTGCAGCACCTGCCCGATGACGAGGTTCGTGTTGTCGCCGTCCGTCGACACGACGGCCGCATCGGCGTCCGAGACGCCGGCGCGTTCGAGCATCGTCATGTCCAGTCCGTGCCCGACGACGAACCCTCCGCGCCAGTCGGGCCCGAGGCGGCCGAGAGCGTCCTCGCTCTCGTCGACGGCCGTGACGTCCCAGCCGTCGGCTGCGAGCCCCTTCGCCACCGCCGAGCCCGTTCGACCACACCCAATCACCACAGCTTTCACGGCGCGTCAGCCTAGCTTTCCAAGACGCCCTCGGGGAACGTGACGACCAGAACCTCGCAGGGCGCGCGTCGCAGGACGAAGTCCACGGTCGGCGAGAAGAAGCGCGACTGGCGCCTCCAGCGGGGAGACGAGCCGAGGATGATCAGATCCGTGTCGCGCGACTGCGCTTCCTCGACGATCGCGTGTCCGATCGATCTGGCCCGCACCACCCCGGTGCGCACCTCTACGCCATGATCCTCGCCGAGCAAGCGCGCCTCCTCGAGCGAGGCGTCGACCCGGGCGGCGACGTCAGGGGGCAGGGGCCCTTCGAGGGGGAACCGGCGAGGAACGCGGACGACTGTGAGCGCCTCCACCTCGGCGCCTCGATCTTTCGCGAGCGCGATCGCGGTCGCGACCATCTCCTCGCCGATGTCGCCGAGCTTCATCGGCACGAGGATCCGTAGGAACTCTGCGCCCCGCGGAAGCTCCTCAACCGGAGCGACGTGTTCGAGCAGGCCCCGCCGCCGCGAGCGCCGAACGGCGACGAAGACGACGAGTCCCGCGGCGAGCCAGAGGGAGCCGCCGTAGCGCGCCCCTTCGTGCGTCAACATCGCGAGGACCCAGATCCCCGCCGTCAGCGGCGCGCCTACGAGCGCGGGCAGCGGCACCGGAACGCCCCTGATCGAGACGTTCGGACGTGCCCGGTACGGCCGAGCGAGCGTCGGCTCCCGCATACGCAGTCGGATCACCGCGAGCTGTGCCGCCGTGAACGCGATGAGGACCCCGAACGAGTAGATGCTCGCCAGGAAGGCCGGGTCGCCGTCCGCGGCCACCTCGGTCACCAGGATGAGGGCGATCGCGAGAGCCGCGGCGAGAAGGATCGCCTCGCTCGAGACGAGCGCCCGGCGCTCGAGTCGGGCGAACTCGCGCGGAAGCGAGCCGTGCTCGGCGAGGGAGTAGGTCAGGCGCGTGATCCCCGAGACGGAGGTCGTCGCAGCGGCAACGAGGATGAGCACGCCCGAGATGCCGACCGCGATGCGGAGGACGTCCACGAGCACTGACGGCAGCGAGCCCTCGAACGCAGCTGCGATGCCGACGAGCGGCGCCTCCAGCCACTCCTCGCCCAGCGCGGTCTTCCCACCCTCCGCCGGGTAGGCGGAGAGGCCGATTGACGCGATCAGGACGGTGACGACCACGACGAGCCCGATCCCGGAGAAGAGCGAACGCGGGAGCGTGCGCCCCGGCTCGCGCGTCTCCTCCGCGAGGTTGGCGACCGTCTCGAGCCCGGTGTACGCGAGCATCGCGAGTGGGAGGGCGAACGCGAGATCGCCCCAGTCCTGCCCACTCGCGAACCCGAGACCCTCGACGAGCACTTCCGGCGAGAGGAGGAACGCGACACCGAGCATCAGGAGGACCCCCTGGACCACGAGATCGAGGAGCGCGACCGCGAGCGAGCCCAGGTGAAGCCGGGTACGCCGAACGAGCCGAACGCCCGCGATGGCCGCGATCAGGGCACACGCAATCCCGGCGTCCCAAGGGGGCTCTCGCAGGGACGGCGCCGAGATCGTCTCGCCTAGGTAATGCGGGACGAAGAGCGCCGAGAGCGCCATGACGATGAGAAAGTCGAGGAAGAGGGCCCACCCGGTCACGAACCCGGCGAGGTCGTTGAACGCGCGACGGACGAAGGTCGCCGCCCCGCCCGCCTCGGGGATCGCCGTCGTCCCCTCGGCGTAGGAAAGGGACACGACGAAGAAGAGCGCCCCCGTGAGCAGGAGCACGAGCGGGGTGAGGCCCAGCGCCTGAGCCGCCACGATGCCGAGCGCGATGTAGAGCGAGGATGCGATCTCCCCGTACGCCACCGCGAAGAGGGCGGGCGCGTCGAGGACGCGCTCGAAGCCGCGTAGCTTACGAGCCATGGCGTCTCCGCTCGAGCCTGAACCGGGCTACGCCAAGAGCGACGAAGAGCCCCCCGAGGAGGAAGCCGACCACGCCGCCCCCTTGTGCGGCAGTGCGGACGAGGAGAACGATCCCGATCACCACGAAGACGAGCGAGAACCCCACCACTGCCCAGCTATAGAGCCTCATCCGCGCCTCCTGACCTGCGCTGGCTCCCGCCGGACGGAGTCCGGCTCCGCCAGCGCCTCACGCCGCTGGCCGCAGAAAGCTGCGTGCTCGGCGCTCGGCCGTACCACGCGTACTGTCCTCGCGCCTCGCATTTCCCTTCTTGCCAGCGACGTGTCATGAGGTGCGGACTATGCTGCCTCGGAGGCCGCCACGAGCACGCGGCAGGGAGCATGTTTCAGGACATAGTCGACGGTCTTCCCGAGCAGTGCGACCTGGGAGGCGGTCAGGCCGCGGCGGGGCGAGCCCAGGACGATGATCTCGGCCCCGCGGGCGAATGCTTCCTCCACGATTGCCGGTCCGGCGTTGCGAGCCCGCTCCAGGCGGCCGACGGTCTTGATCCCGTACGAGTCGCCGATCGCGACGGCCTCGTCCAGCTCCCGGTTTGCCGTCTCCTCCAGCTCAGCGAGATCCTCGGTCAGCGGACTTTCGAGCGGGATCTCGAGCACGTTCAGTGCGACGATCCGCGAGCCGCGTTCGGCAGCGAGGCGGCACGCGACGTCCATCGCGTCGTCTGACGGCTGTCCGGGAATCACGGGGACGAGCAGTCGCCGGTACTCGAGCGCGAGCGCCGGACCGAACGCCGCCGGAGCACGCACGGTGGCGCGCAGCGGCTCGTGGACGACACGCTTTCGGTAGAGGATGTAGACGCCGAAGCCGAGCGCGAGCCAGAGGAAGCCCGCATAGCGCGTGGACGGCGTCTGCACGACGACGACGATCCAGGCCAGACCGGTGCCGACGGCGCCGACGAGCGCAAAGAGTGGCCAGTCCACTCCGCCGAGCCGAAGATTCGGCCGGCCGCGGAAGGCGAGTTCCTCGTCTCGATGCTTGTAGCGAAGCGCGACGAGCGAGACGTGGGCGATCGTGAACGAGAGCATCGCCCCGAACGAGTACATCGTCCCGAGAAAGTCCACCTGCCCGGGGAGCAGCGTCAGGATGGAGACGATGCCGGCAAAGACGACGAGCGAGAGCCACGGCGTCTTCAGCTTCGGATGCAACCGGCGGAACGCCTCCGGAAGCTGACGATACCCGGCCATCGCGTACGTGATCCGCGAGGCGCCGATGACGCCCGCGTTGGTCGCGATGAACAGGATCGTGGCCGCGAGGATGCCGACGTAGATCTCGAGGGCATCGACCAGCCAGCTCTGTTCGATGCCAAGGTTCCTGACGACGCCCAAGATGGGGTCGTTCGCGTAGCCCCCCTCGTCCGGGGGAACGCCGAGGAGCGTCTCGTAGTCGCCGTCGGCGGTCTTCTCGACCGGGAGCGCCGACAGCGCGATCGCCGGCAGCGTGAAGTAGATGGTGAAGACCGCGATCGCCGTCAGCTGGTACGAGCGCGGGACGTTCTTCGCCGGGTCGCGTGCCTCTTCAGCCAGGTTCGAGACGGTCTCGATCCCCGTGTACGCGATCATCGCGATCGGAATCGCGAGCGCGAACTGGCTCCAGGTCGGGGCCACACCCCAGATGACGTTCTCCTTCAGCGTCTCCGGGCTGAAGATGAGCACGAAGCCGAGGATCACGAGCAGGACCTGCGTCGAGAAGTCGATCACGGAGAGCGTGATGTTCAGCCCCGCCGACTCCTTGACGCCGACGATGTTGACGGCGACGAGGAGGACGATCACGATCGCGCCTCCGATGATGTCCCAAGGGTTCTCCCGCAGCGGCTCCCAGAAGATCGAGAGGTAGTGCGGCACGAAGAACGCCGAGATCGAGATCGTGATCACGTAGTTGAGCATCTGGGCCCACGCCGCACCGAAGCTCACGAGCTCGTTGAAGGCGTGACGCGCGAAGCTCGAGGAGCCTCCTGCCTCCGGGAAGCGGACGGTGCCCTCGGCGTAGGTGAGCGTCGTCGCGGCGAAGATGAGGCCGGCGATGACGAAGACGACCGGCGTCAGCCCGAGCGCAAAGGCGGCGGTGACGCCGAGCGCGTAGTAGATCGACGAGCCGACGTTGCCGTAAACGGTGGCAAAAAGCGCGGGCGCGCCGAGGACGCGCTCGAGCTCGATCTCCCGCCTGCGGTGGCGGCCGGGCACGGCGGGGAAGCCTACAAGTGGTCGCGACTGTAGGTTCGTTCCTGCATGGCCTGGCGAAAGCCGAGCAGGCCAAGGACGCAGGGAGGCCGGATACTTGACGTATCTGGCCGACCGAGGACGCCGGCATGCGACGGCTTGCAGCCGGCCAAGCAGTCAACCGCACCTGCGGTCGCGACCACTAAGCGAGGGGCCGGCTCTCGCCGGCCCCTCGTCCACTGCCCCCTGTGGCTCAGAGCCACCGGGGGCGTTCGCGCCTACTTCAGCTCGAGCGGAAGCAGCGCCGCCTCTTCCTTGCCGGCCTTGTTGTCGAGCGAGACCACCATCACGCCGAGAGCCGGCGTCATGGCCCACTCGGCCGGGTTGATCGTGATCGGGACCGCTCCCGACGCGCCCATCGGCACCGTCGCGAACGCCCCCTGGCTGATCGAGCTCGACCAGGCGTTGTACTTGCCCACACCCGGGACAGCGTCGACCGGCCCGCCCTTCAGGTCGAAGCTCAGGATGTGGTACGAGAGCCGCGGGTTCGCCGCGGAGAGGCACGGCTGTCCTGTCCTGCAGAGCCGGTTCGAGAGGACCGGAAGCAGCGCCGTGCTGCTGTCGGTCCGAGCGGTCGCAAAGAAGTCGACCGCCGCACCCGCGCTCCGAGTCGAGAAGACGAACGTCGCCATGCGGCCGTTGAACACGCCGGCCTGGACGGCGCCCTGGTCGACACCGACGACGACGTAGTCGTCGCCGTTGCCGTTTGCCGGATCGACGTCGACGTAGATGTCGAACTCGTTCGTCGCCGCGTTGGACCACCGATTCCACGTGTTCACGGCGAACACGATCAGCTGCTGCGTCGCGCTGAACGTGAACGACTGGGCGCCGACGCCACGGACGTCGTTCGACGCTAGCGCGTTGTTCTGGGCGCTATCGATGCCCCACGCGTAGAAGTCGGCGTTCCCCGTGATCGGCCCGCTCGGATTCGACACGTTCGCGTTCGTCGTCGGCGAGCCCGTGGTGACGGACTTCTGCATCTGCACGTTGACGCCCGAGAGCGCCCGCGGCACGAGGTAGTACGGCACGCGGAGCGTCACGCCGTTGTTGTCGGACGCCGTCGCCGGAGTGAGCGTGATCAACCCGGCGACCTCACGGAACGAGAGTGCCGCTCCGTTGGAGTCGCCGGCCGTCGCAACGGGCACGTTGAGCGTCACGTTCAGCTCGACCGCGCCGCCGGCCGGAACCGTGACGGAGCCCGCGCCGAGCACGATCGAGTGCGGCGACCCGCTGGCGTTCGTCGGTGCGACGTTGAACGTCGCCGCCGACGAGCCGAGGTTCCGCAGCTTGACCTGCCTCGTCTTCGAGAAGTTGTCCTTTAACTCGTCGAAGCCGAAGTTGAGGGTCGAGGTGCCCGTGTCGCCGAGCGCCACCGTCCAGGTGTTGACCGCGTTCAGCGGTTGCACGAGTCCGGTGCCACCGCGGCTCGTCCGATACGGCGCCGTGCCGCCGATCGCCGAGGGGCTGCCCGTGTTGACGATCGCCGCCTTGATGAGCTCGACCTTCCAGCTGGGATGCGCCTGACGGACGAGAGCGGCAACCCCAGCGACGTGCGGAGACGACATCGACGTGCCGGAGTTCACCAACGGAAGATTTCCGGTTCCGCTGGCCGTGGAGAAGATACTGACTCCGGGCGCCGTGATGTCGGGCTTGAGCCAGCTGTCGCCGGTCCTCGGGCCGCCCGATGTGAACGTCGCGAAGCCCGAGAAGTTCGTGTTCGCGACGGTGGAGTTGGTCAGCGTGGCCGTCCCGCCGTCGGCGGCGACGAGGCTGTCCGGGTCCACCGTTGCGGCGGGTCCGAGAACTCCCCGGACCCCGATGAACGGGATCGTCACCGTGAAGGGGATTCCCGTGTCCGGATTCGAGAAGATCGGGCCCTCGAACGGCGGCAGGCCGCTGTCGGTGTTGATCATCGCCACCGCGGCGGCACCCGCCTGCTGGCCGAAGATCGCCTTTGACACGCGGGCGCAGACCCCGCGGACGACGACCGCCATCGCGTTCGCCGGCAGTACGCCGTAGTCGGACACGTTGCAGCCGAGCGACTCGTTGACCGTCGGCGTCCCCGGGTTGTCGACGATCCGCTTGATGGTGTAGCTCGTTCCGTTGGCGACCGTCGCGGCGTTCGCATTGATGACGTTGAGTGCCGGAGGCCCGGTGCTGAGCGCCATCGAGAACCCCGGGAACGACGCGGTCGAGTCGTTCGCGGCGACGCTGATCGCGCCCGTCCCCGTCGCCGGTGAGCCGGTGATGTACTGGTTGGCGCCGTTGTTACCTGCGGACGCGACCACGATCATTCCAGCCTTGGCGGCGTTCGTTGAGGCGACTGCGGACGCGTCAGTACCGGTCCCGAAGGGCGAGCCGAGCGACATGTTGATGACGTCCATGCCGTCGTCGAAGGCCATGTCGATCGCATCGACGGTGACGTTCGTCGAGCCCAGGCAGCCGAAGACGCGGTACGAGTAGATGTCGGCCTTCGGGGCGACACCCGGGCCGATCCTGAACGCGCCCGGCGTGTAGATGCTCGAGTTGTACGGACCGCTATAGGTCGCGCCTGCCGCGGTCACGCCGGAGCCTGCCGCGGTCCCGGCGGTGTGTGAGCCGTGGCCGTTGCAGTCGAGCGGGTTCGGGTCAGGCATCGGGATCAGCTGCGCGCCTGATCCGCTCGCGTTGTAGTTGTCGCCGACGAGGTCGAAGCCGCCCTTGACCCTGGGTGCGAGAGGCCCGAAGTACAACGGGTTCGCAGGCAACGTGTCTGCCGCATTCGCGATCGCGTAGTCGGCGGCCGTTCCGGGGCCGGAGAAGTTCGCGTGCGTGTAGTCGATGCCCGTGTCGATGACCCCGATCTTGATCCCCTCGCCGCGGAGATTCGGAGCGGGCCCTGTGTTCCAGACCTGCGGCGCTCCGATGTAGGGAACGCTCGTCGCGTTGTCGAGAACGTCGTCGTGAACCGAGAGGATCCCGGTGACGCCTGGCAGGGCCGCAAGCTGCCCGACTTTGTCGGGCGCGATCGAGACCTTGATCCCGTTCAGCGCAGATTGGAACTGCGCGAGCACCTTCCCGCCCGCCGCTTCGATCTGCGGTTTGAGAGCATCCTGACTCGCCTTGAGGGAGCTCTTGATCTGATCCTTCTCGGCCTTGGTGAGCTTCCGGCCGGCATCGGCCTGAGTCTCTGCGGCCGATTTCCCCGAGAGCTGGACGACGACGGTGGCGGAAGCGTTACCGCCCCCCGGCGTGAACGCTGTCGGCACGAACGTCTCGTCGGGTACGGCCTCTGGATTGGACCCCGCAACTCCCGCCGCCGTAAACGCAAGAGCTACGACGCCCGCTGTGGCGAGCACGCCCAGGCGCGCTGCCCGCGGCAATCTGAATCGCATATCTCGTTCTCCCCTTTCGACTTTGACGGCCCCCCAAATAGGGCCCTTGCCCCTGGAGCGACCGGATCCTATGCGCGCAGAGAGGCGCGCGCAAGATGCAACAGACGGATCTTTCCCCTTGCGGGGTCTGAGACCCGATGGTGCTAGATGGTTGATGCCACGCCTCTCAGGCGGTGTAGTCGACGATGGCGCGGCTGGGGCGGCCGAGTTGGTGGTTGAGGCTGATGCAGGCGGCGA
>JAHEXT010000067.1 GCA_023251945.1 Actinomycetes bacterium | reverse complement strand
ATCGCGCGGCTACGCGGGCTGAACGTCGACCAGCCGCGGAATCTCGCGAAGACCGTCACCGTCGAGTAGGCATCATCTGCGCGCCGTGACCGCGCGCTCGCTCCAGTCCCAGGGCCAGGTGGCCGCGCCGACCGAGGCTTTGAAAGACAACTGACCATCCTCACAGCGCTTTGAAAGAATCGGCCATTCGCTTTCCGAACGGTCCCTCGGGATCGCTTTGAAAGACAACCGGAGTGCTCCGCGTCCTTTGAAAGAAAAGTCGGTTATGCTTTCAAAGCGTGGACGCTGAAGGCTTCACCGAACGGGCTTACGGGAAGCTCACCCGAACACCCGAGGGCGACGTCGCCTTCGTGCCGAACCCTGCGCCACGGGTGCTCGAGCTCTCTGGCGAGTCCGTTGCACTGCTCGATGAGGCCTCGCACGGTCTTGGGCTTCTCGCCGGCATCGGACGACGTTTGCCGAATCCTCATCTCCTGATTGCGCCGTACCTCAGACGCGAGGCGGTTCTCAGCTCCCGAATCGAAGGAACCATCACCTCGCTATCCGACATCTATGCGTTTGAAGCGGAACAGCTTGCGTTGATCCAAGCACCCGACGTTCAAGAGGTGCGGAACTACGTTCTCGCGTACGAGCACGGACTCGAACGGCTCAGCACGCTGCCCCTCTCGCTTCGTTTCGTGCGCGAGGTGCACGAGCGCCTGATGACCGGTGTCCGTGGCGGCGGACTGCAACCGGGGCGGTTTCGCACGTACCAGAACTGGATCGGTGGCGCGACCGCGCGGGACGCCGCCTACGTCCCACCTCCCTCGGGTCCGATGCAGGAATGCTTGGATGACTTCGAGCGGTTTCTCCACGAGCGCACGCTACGGCCACTCGTTCAAGCGGCGGTTGTCCACTACCAGTTCGAGGCGATCCATCCCTTCGGAGACGGGAACGGACGCGTGGGGCGGCTCCTCGTCCTCCTCTTCCTCGCCGAACGCGGCCTGTTGCCACAGCCGCTGCTCTACCTCTCCGCCTTCTTCGAGCGCACGCGCGCCACGTACTACGACAGCTTGCTACGTGTGTCGACGCACGGCGACTGGGACTCCTGGATCCGGTACTTCCTCGAAGCCGTCCGTGTTCAGGCACGCGATGCGGCAGACTTGGCGGACGGGCTGCTCGAGCTCCAGACCCGCTATCGGGCTGCTCTCCAAAGCTCGCGGACGACCGCCAACGCTCTGGCTCTGGTCGACCATCTGTTCGTGAACCCGATCGTGTCGGCGTCCTCGGTTCAGCGCGCGTTCGGAATCTCGGCTCCGACCGCGCTCGCCACGATTCGCGCCCTCGAGCGAGAGGGCATCGTGCGCGAGATCACCGGGCGCCGCTGGGGAATGGCTTTTCAGGCCGACGAGATCTTCGATTTGCTCCGCGGCGAGAGAACCCCGGAGTCTGCGGAGAACAACTGATCGGACGCACGATCGTGCATTTCTTTCGCCTTCAGGCGGGTTCTCAGTTCGATATGCACGATCGTGCATTCCATTCGTCTCAGGGCCGATTCTCCAGCTCAATATGCACGAACGTGCATCGAACGACCGGAAGCACGTCGGGCGAAGGTGGTGCTCGCGATCCTCCCGCTGCAGCTGCTTGTCTACACGATCGCGCGCCTCGGCAGCCTAAACGTCGATCAGCCGCGCAACCTCGCGAAGACGGTCACCGTCGAGTAGCTGCTACCGGCAGGCGGGGTCGTACTTCCGCCCCGGCAGGTACTGCGCCCACTCGTCTCGCGTAAGTGTGCGGCCGGCGACGGAGCAAGCTCGCCGCTTCCAGGAGGTCGCCCGCAGGTCGTAGAGGAACGCCTCCCCACCGTTGTAGACTGAGACGACACCCTGGCCGTCGCGAGTGAAGTCGGCCTCAGCCCCAGTTTCCTCGATGCCCGGCAGCGGTGCTCCGATGGCCGCCCGCCTGCGGACGTCCCACAGGCGCGTCGTCCCGTCCGTACCGGCGGTGACGAGCAGCCGGCCGCTCGGATCGAAGGCAATGGAGAGCACCCAGCCGGCGTTGGCAAGGAGCGACCGGCCGGCCGGTTTGCCGCTACGGGCGCCCCAGAACTTCACGAGTCCGTTGCCGCCGCCCGTGGCGAGGAGCGTCCCGTCGGGCGAGAAGGCAACGGCGTGTCCCAGTCCGTAGCCGTTGTCGATGTCGACGCGGTAGAGCAGCTTCCCGTCGCTCACTCGCCACACGAAAGCGACCCCACCCTGCTTCCCGGGAACGTCCGCCGCAGCGGCCGCGAGCTCTTTGCCGTCTGGCGTGAACGCAAGGTCGAACGCCGTCGTGAGGGTCTTCAGCGGCCGGCCGACGCGCCTGCCGGTCGCCGCCTCCCAGAGGTACACCTGGTTATCGTCCGATGCGGCCGCGAGCAGCCTTCCGTCCGGGCTGAACGCGACGGCGGTCGCGTTCGCCTGCGTGTTCGGCTCCTGGGCGATCGGTGGCCCCACCTTCGCCGGCAGGCCGAGGTAGGCGCGCGCGAGGGAGCCGTCGGCCGCGCTCCACGTCTCGACGTGCCCGGAGTAGCCTGCGGTGGCGAACGTCCGGCCGTCCGGGCTCCACGCGATGTCGAGCACGCGTCCGCCTGGAGCCGGCTTCGTCTCGAGCACCTGCCGACCTGCGGCGAGGTCGACGATGCTGGTCCTCCCGTTGAGCTGTGCCGTCGCGACGCGGCGGCCGTCTGGGCTCAGGGCAAACCATCGCGCGGGGAGCGTGGTCGGGTCATCGTTTCCCGATCCGGCGCGGAGTGGGCGGCCGAAGCGCCGCGCGCCGCCCAGGTCCCACGCGATCCCGGAGCCGTCGAGGCCGACCGTATAGACGGTCTTCCCGTCGGGAGAGAACGCCGGCCCGAACACCTTTCCACCGTGACCCGTGAGCGTCTCCCGTAGCGCGCCCGAGGCGGCGTCCCAGACGAGCACCTGCTTGTCGCTCCCGGTCGAGACGATCGTCCGACCGTCGGGGCTGAAACCGACGGCTTGGACCTCGGCGTTGTGTCGGCCGTTGAGGAGGCGCGTAGCGCCCGTCCTGAGATCGGTGACGCTGATCGACCCGTCTCCATGCCCGAAAGCGATTCTCGGTCGCGCGCGGTCGACGGCGTAGGGAGGCGGCGACGTGTAGGCAAGGAGTGCGTCGGTGTGCAGCACGGTCACACGGCGCCATGGCGCGATCGACCACACCTCGACGGTCGTGGGCCCGAACGCCTCTCCCGTCTGCGTCCGCAACAGGATCAGGTAATCGGAGGCGATCTCGATGTCGGCGAGCTTCGGGCCGGTCAGTGCGAGACGATGGATCGGCCGCGGCCCTGGCAGGGACCAGACCGTAAGCTCGTTCGTGGGACGCCCGGGAACGGGGAACGAGGCCGCGTACCTGAGGTCGCTCCCGAACCAGAAGTGCTCGGTGCCCTTCGGGATCTGGAAGATCGTCTGACTTGCGCCGCTCGCCGGGTCGATGGCGTCGACGCGCTCGAGCGGGCCATTCGGCGTGCCGCGTAGCACCATCAGTCGACCGTCGTCGGCGAAGCCGCCCGGGTAGACGTCGCCGATCCGCCGCCGTGTCACGAGCGTCGACGAGTCGAGGATCCCCATCTGACCGGCGTTGTTGGCGACCGCGACATAGCGGCCGTCGCGCGAGGTGTAAACGAAAAGGAGGCGGCCGGGAAGCGGCCGGAAGACCCGGACTGCAGCCGGGCTCCGCACGAGCGCGGCCTCGAGGTTGCCCTGGGTCGCCAACGAGTCGTCGAGCGACGTTCCCTGCCGCGCGAGCAGGAGCGAGAGATCGAGATCCTTCGCCACGAGCGCCTGGGCACCGAGCCGCTGGGCTACCGCCGCCGTCGCCGAATGCTTCGCGTTGCCGCGCGCGACGAGCGCGATAGCGCCGGCGGCGAGTGCGAGCGCGAGGAGCGCCGCTACGCCGATCAACAACACGCGCAGCCGCCGGTTAGCACGGCGCTGGCGCTCGGCCTCGTGCTCCGAGGCGGTCCGAGACTCGTCGAGAAAGTCGCGCTCGAGCTCGTTGAGCTCGAGCGTGTGGCCGGTCGTCCAGTCGAGCGCGGCGGCGAGGCGTGTCCCCCGGTACAGCTCCCCGGTGTCCCGGCCCCGCTCGTCCCACTCCTTCGCCTGCTCGGTCAGATGCACCCGGAGCCGCCTGCCCTCGCGGTCCTCGTCGAGCCATTCGGCCAGACGTGGCCATTCGCGGAGCAGCGCCTCGTGGGCGACCTCGACCGTTCCCTCGGAGACGGTGACGAGCCGGTCGCGGGTGAAGACGTCGAGCACCTCGCGCACGTCCTCGCTTCCCGACGCGTCGAACTCGGCGAGCGGTACGCGCCGACGGACGACCGACTCACCTTCCCCGGCGGCGAGGCGCAGCAACACCGCCCGGGCCACTCCCTGCTGCGGAGGCGTAAGGGTTCCGTACGCCTCCTCGGCGAGTCTTGCCACCGCTCCGCGGACGCCGCCCGTGTCCTCGTAGGCCGCGAGCCGGAGAGCGCGGCCATCCCGGCGCTGCCAGAGCTCGAGAAGCGCGGTCGAGAGGAGCGGCAGCCCGCCTGGCTCGTCGACGACCTCGTCGACGAGCGCGTCCACCAACGGAGGATCGATGCGGAGCCCCGCCCTCCGGGTCGGCTGCTCGATCGCGCGGCGGTACTCCTCCTCGGTCATCGTCCCGACGAGGACGGTGTTCGCGCCCAGCAGCTCCGCCAGCGCAGGGTACTCGGCACAGCGGCCGTAGAAGTCGGCGCGCAGCGCGAGTACGACCACCACCCGTCCCCCCGGTTCCCGCGCGGCGCCGACGATGCTCTCGAGGAATGCCTCCCGTTCCGACACGCTCGTCACGGTGAAGAGCTCCTCGAGCTGGTCGACGACGACCACGAGCCGCGCGTCCTCCGGTAGCGCCTCGAGCGCGCCTGGGAGCGGGTCGCCGTCGGACGGCAGCCGACCTCGCAGCTCGTCCGGGAAGGCGGCGAAAACGGCGCGGTCGAGCTCGCGCAAAGGGTGCTCTCCGGGACGGACGAGCACGCGCAGCCAGCTCTCGGAGTCCGGCAGCACCCCGGCTCCAAGCGCGGGGATGAGACCTGCGCGGACGACGGAGGATTTCCCGCTGCCGGACGGACCGACCACGCCGATCAGCCTCGCTCCGGCGAGCCGCGAGACGAGCTCCGCCACGAGGCGCTCGCGTCCGAAGAAGAGCGCCGCGTCCGCCGGCTCGAAGCTCGCCAGGCCCTTGAACGGACAGACGTCCGTCCCGTCCCGGCCGGTCTTCTCTGAATACAGCCGCGTGCGTTCTTCGACGAGCTGGAGCTCGAGCACGTCGCTCGCAAGCTTCGCCTCGAGCTGGCGCAGGTCGCTCCGCCCCTCGGCCGTCTGCGAGGCCGCCTCGCCGAGCCGCTGCGCCGCCTCGGCGTGCACCCACGCGCTCGCAGCCCGATGCACCAGTGCAGGCACGCCGCCGGACTCGGCGACGATGCGCTCGACGGGGACCGCGGCGCCGGCCAGGTCGGCGTACAGGGCGGCGATCCCACGGACGCCGTCCTCGTCGAGCGGCCCGAGGCGAAACCGAGCCGTATCATCGTCCCCGAGCCGTGCGAGCGCTTCCGCTGTGCGGGCAGGCGCCTGCGCGTCTCGGTAGGCCCCGACGACGAGGAGCCGCCGAGCGGAATCGCCGAGCAGCTCCTCGACGGCACCG
>JAHEXT010000030.1:11270-19176 GCA_023251945.1 Actinomycetes bacterium | reverse complement strand
GACGCGCCGACCGCACCTTTCTCTTCGCCAACATCGCGCTGCTCGCGTGCATCGCGTTCCTGCCGTTTCCGACGGGGCTCGTGGCCGAGCACTTCCGCGATGACGGGGTGCGCGCGGCGGAGATCGCTGAGGTCGCAGGTTCAAATCCTGCCCCCGCTACTGACGAGCCGCATGAGCGGCTCGTAGTTCTTCAAGACGTCGGTGCCGAAGGGCAGGGATCAGGCCGCTTGACGACCGTCCTCGGCGTGTACGGCGATCGCGCTCATGGGGCAGAGGAGCGCCGCCTCGACGACGTCCTCGTCGTCGACAATCTCCGCAACGGTCTCCACGAGGCTGTCAGCGCCGAGACGCAGCGATCTCGGGGCGGTTTGTGCGCACAGGCCGTAGCCGATGCAGAGCGTCCGGTCGATCTCGACTCGGTACATGTCTTTGACCTCCTTCGGTGGTGGGTGGTACGAGCGCCCGCCAGCCGGCCGCGGCGAGCACGGCGCCGACGGCGCCCCCGTACAGCGCGAGCGCCCAGGACCGGCCGCTGTCCGTGCCGGCCGCGAGACCGTGCACCGTCGCAAGAGCGAAGACGCCGTAGGTGAGCCAATGAAGCCGGCGCCACATCCTCGCCCCGATTCGCCGGCGCGCGGAGAACGAGGCGTACACGAGCAGCATGAGCTCGAAGGCGACGACGCCGAGCGCCGTCCAGAGCGGTCGGTACGGGACGAGACCGGGGACGACGAGTCCCGCGAGGGGAATCTGGACCGTCTGGTCGAGAACGAGGGCTGACCCGTGAAGCGCGATCGAGCCGAGCCCGAGCAGGGCGAGGAAGCGATGGAGATCAGTGATCGTGGCCAGCTTGACCGCGCGGCCGAGCGGCCGGGCCTTGAGGACGACTCCCGCCAGCACCGAGGTCGTCAGCAGCGTGTAGGCCAGAAGGCCGCTCGCGCGCGCCAGGATCCAGAAGGTCGGGTCGGTCTTCAGCGAAGCCCTCCGGCGAGCAGCGTGCGTCCATTGCAGGTGACGAGCACCGTTGGGGTGCCGCGCTCGTCTGCCTCGGCGGCCGCCTGCTCAGCAGTGCCGCTGAGAAAGAGCGACTTCGCCAGGATCTCCGCTTCGGCCGCGGTCGAGGCGGACGCGGTCACGGTCAGAAGGTCGGTCTCGGCAGGCAGGCCCGTGGACGGGTCGATCAGGTGGTGGCGTTCGACTCCGTCCTGTATCCAGCGTCGTCGATCCCGGCCTGAGGTGGCGAGCGCTCCCCCGTCGAGCTCGAGCGTGACGTTCCCGGCGGGTGTGGTCACCCCCACCGGCCATGGCCGCCCGGCGCAGGCGACGTCACCACCGGCGTTGACGAGCGCAGGACCGCTCTGCGACAACAGAGCGAGGGCGCCGTCGGCTGCCCAACCTTTCGCGACGCCGCCGAGGTCGAGGCGGTAGCCGGGCTCGAGCGTGACGATCCCGCTGTCGTCGATGGTGACGCGGCCACCGCACTGCGGCCGCGCTTGAGTACCCGGCGTTCCGCCCGCGACGAGCTCGAAGGTGCGGTCGTACCCTGCCGCGACCAGGGCGTCGTGGACCGTGGGGTCGAACCGCCCGCCGGTCTCGTCCCGGGCAGCGAGAGAGAGCCGCACGAGCTCGGACAGCTCAGGGCCGACCCGCAGAGTTCCCTTGCGGTTCAGTCGCGAGAGCTCGGAGTCGGGGAGGAAGCGCGAAAGAAGCGTCTCGAGGCGGCGGAACTCGTGCTCCGCCTCCGCCAGGGCGGGCGCTCCGTCGTCGGCGTCGAGGACGAGCTCGACCTCCGTCCCCATCGCTCGGAAGCCGTGCCGGAGCATCAGGACGTTCGCGTCGTGGTGAGGGGTGGGAGCGTCACGATGCGAACGGTCGGCGCTGCCGCTCGCGTCTGCCCCTGTGCCACGAGCTGCCGGACGAGGACCGCATCCCGGCGCAGTCGCTGCTCGTAGCTCGCGGCAGCCTGCGTGCGTGGGTCGCCCGCCTGCGGCCGGCTCCAAGGGTGCGCGGCGATTCCGGCCCAGGCGAGGAAGAAGCCGAGCAGCGACGCGGCGAGCGCGTACAGCCGAGTGACGTGATTAGTCATCGCGCCCCTCGGCCTCGTACCCGCCCTCGTACTCGCCCGACGACGTGTGCCCGCCGCTCTGGAGCGCGGGTGCGCGCCGGTACACGGTGACGGGCGCACCGGGGGTGCGCGCCGCCCGTGCGACCTGGCGCTCGAGCGACGCCTCGAGGCGGTCGAGCCTCTTCAGCCGGAACGAGATGGCGGGGTAGCCACCGGTCGAGGCGTTCGCGGGTTGCCCGAGGCTGATCGTTCGGGTCAGGGCGAAGAGGCCGGCGACGGCCGCGGCGCCGAGCAGGACGACGACGAAGAACACGTGCTTGCGGGGCATCGGAACCTCCGTGAGTCGATGCCCCGACGGTAGGGCGGCGCGGGTAAGCGCCGGGCGCGGCGCAGGTAAATCATCTCCAAGCAGAGGTTACGATTCGGTTTTCCACGGAGGGAATGCGTGCAGCTCCGTGCGACGATCGGGTCGTGAGAATCCTGGTCGTCGAGGACGAGGACGCGATTGCCGATCCCCTCGCGGAGGGGCTGCGGCGCGAGGGGTTCGAGGTGAGCCGGGTCGCCACGGGGGAGGCGGCGCTTGCCGCCCCGCTTCCCGACCTCGTGTTGCTCGACCTGCGCCTTCCGGATGCGGACGGCACGGACGTGTGCCGGCAGCTGCGCGCGCAGTCTGACGTGCCGATCATCGTGGTCACCGCCAAAGGCGAGGAAGTCGACCGCGTCGTCGGTCTCGAGCTCGGCGCCGACGACTACGTGGTGAAGCCGTTCGGCTTCCGTGAGCTTCTCGCCCGTATTCGGGCGGTCCTGCGGCGCACCCGCCCGGAGGCAGGCACCGGCGTCCTGCGAGTTGGATCCCTCGAGATCGACGTGCGCGCCCGCCGAGCAGCGGTTGCCGACAGAGCGCTTCCGCTGACGACGAAGGAGTTCGACCTGCTCGCGCTCCTCGCGTCCGATCCCGGCGCGGTGATCAGCCGGGAGCGGATCCTGCGTGAGGTTTGGAACACCGAGTGGCTGGGGCCGACGAAGACGGTCGACGTCCACGTGGCCTCGCTTCGCAAGAAGCTGGGCGACGCGCGCTGGATCGAGACCGTGCGCGGCGTCGGCCTCCGGCTCGCACCGCAGCCGTGAGGCGGCGCCTCCTCGCCAGCTACCTGGCGGTCGCGATTCTCGTGCTCGCGCTGCTCGAGATTCCGCTCGCGATCTCCTACGCCGAGAACGAGCGGCAAGACCTTGGAGACAAAGTCGAGCGCGATGCCGTGGCACTCGCCACGCTCGTCGAGGATTCGCTCGAGCACGGGACCGCCGTCCCGGCGCAGGTTCGCGGGGTTGTCGGCGACTACGGCAGGGACACCGGGGGGCGCGTCGTCGTCGTCGATGCGGCCGGCCGCGCTCTCGTCGACACCGCGCCGACGGGAAGCCGTGACTTCTCGTCCCGTCCGGAGATCGCGAAGGCTCTCTCGGGCGAGATCGCGACCGGAACACGCCGCTCGGAAACCCTGGGGGCCGACCTGCTCTATGTCGCCGTTCCAGTCGCCTCGAGCGGCGTCGTCCACGGCGCGGTCCGGATCACGTACCCGATGTCGGCGGTCAACGCCCGGATACACCGGTACTGGTCGATCCTCGCCGTGATCGCAGCGGGCGTCCTCGCCGTCGCAGTCGCGATCGCCTTCGTCCTCGCACGGTGGGTCGTCCGCCCACTCGATCGGCTCGAGCGAGCCGCCGACGCGATCGGGGCGGGTGACTTCGACGCTCGGGCTCCAGTCCAGGGACCGCCCGAGGTGCGGCGGCTCGCGGAGACCTTCAACGCGATGGTGGCGAAGCTCGACGTGCTCGTTCGATCTCAGGACGAGTTCGTCGCCGATGCGTCGCACCAGCTGAGGACGCCGCTATCGGCGCTCCGCCTGCGCCTCGAGAACCTCGAGCGCGACGTCGCCCCCGCCGGGCAGCACGAGCTCGAGGGGGCGCTCGCCGAGGTCGAGCGCCTCTCCGCCCTGGTGGACGCGCTGCTCGCGCTCGCGCGGGCCGACCGCGCCGCCGCGTCTCCCCGGCCGGTCGACCTCACCGGGATCGCGACGGACAGGCTTGCGGCCTGGTCCGCCCTTGCGGACGAACGTGGCGTTCGCCTCGATGAGCAGATCGAGGGACCCCTTACGGCTTTGGCCACTCCCGGCCGCCTCGAGCAGGTGCTCGACAACCTCCTCGCGAACGCGCTCGATGTCTCCCCCCGGGGTGCCGCCATCACGGTCTCGACACGTTCTTCCGACGGGGAGATCGAGCTGCACGTCGCCGACGAGGGACCGGGGATGACGGAAGGCGAGCGAGCACGAGCTTTGGACCGGTTCTGGCGGGCAGGGGGCCGGGGAGAGGGTTTCGGGCTCGGGCTCGCCATCGTCCAGCGGCTGGTGACCGCCGACGGTGGCCGTGTGGAGTTGCGTGAGGCGCCGGCAGGCGGTCTCGACGCTGTCGTGCTGCTCGACCCTGCGCGAGCTCGGAAGGAAAGTCCTCCACACCACTGACCCGCCGCCGTACCGCGGCCGAAAGGCTCAGCCTTCGGTAGTGCGGCGAGGAGTGAACTCGTCGCATGTTGCGGAGCCTCGAATCGGCCCCCGAACTAGCCTGCACCCGCCCAGTGCGAGCGGAGGGAACATGTACTTGCAACGGTCGCACTGCACATCGGGGGTCGGAGCCGGTCGGTACTGCGCTTGCTTCTTCGAGAGTCCCCAGATCCGCATCGCTGTTCGACCTCCTTCATGGCCATCGTACTCCGGTCATGGGGTTGCGGTTGACGCGATTTCTGCACGGCGATAGGCTCGCCGCAGCAGAGGGAGGCGCGCCATGTCTCCGTCGGTTTCCGTCAGACAGAGGTAGCCATCGTCGCCGCGGTGCTCCGCGGACTACGCGTTGAGAGAAGGGAAGGAACGTCATCGGAAGGCTTCACCTTCCAATTCGAGCAAGGGAGGCCGGTCATGGTTGACGAGCCGGAGGCAATCACGCCCGAGGACGACGACCCGCTCGCCCACGTCGGCGAGGAGGCGGACGCTCCGGAGGACATTGGTCGTCCCGAGGGCGACGAGCACGACGGGGACGGGGACGAGGAGGCGATCTCATGAGCTGGCGCGTTGCGACATGTCTGCGCGAGTTGCGTGACGAGATCGATGCGCGCTGGCCGACGCGCGACAAGGCCTCGGACGGCACCATCGGCGACGCCGTACACCAGCAAGAGAAGAGCGACCACAATCCCAACGAGGCGGGGGTCGTCCGTGCGCTCGACATCGACGTCGACGGGATCGCGGCCGACGCGCTCGCCGAGCATCTGCGGCAGTGCGGCCAGGGCGGCGACCGCCGTCTCCGGGAGGGTGGATACGTGATCTTCAACCACCGGATCGCATCCGAGGTCGGCGGTTGGGGATGGCGGGCATACAGCGGCACGGACCCGCACACGAGCCACATCCACCTCTCCGTCTCCCGCGAGGCGGCGGGGTACGACGCCTCGGGTGGATGGGACGTCGACGGCATGCCCAAGGCCGTGGCTCCGAGGCCTGCGTCGACCGACGGTGGGTTGCCCCGGCACCCGCGCGGCTCGCGCACGCTGCGCCTCACCGACCCCTTCACGCGTGGCACGGACGTCAAGGATGTCCAGCGATGGGTCGGCGCGACCGCCGACGGCATCTTCGGCAGCGATACGGAGGCCGCCGTCAAGCGCTGGCAGACGAGGATGGGTCTCGAGGCCGACGGAATCGTGGGACCGCTGACATGGGCCTCGATGCGCGCGTAGCTCCCGAAAGCGATTGACGGCACGCCCAGGTGGGCTGAGCTCGGCCGGCCAATCCCTGGCGGTGAGCGCCACGACCGCCGGCACGTCCGATTGCGGCGGCGTGAGTCTCGGACGTGGTAAGACGGGGTGCTCTGGAACCACTCGTCCCGACACCTGAGACGGGCAGGACCTTCCGGTCGAGTCGCCGCATCCGGCTGTCCGACATGGACGAGCGCGGCCGGCTTCGGCTCGACGCAGTCGCCCGCTACCTGCAGGACGTCGCGATCGACGACGTCGAGGAGACGGGATGGGGGGCACCCGAGCACCTGTGGGTGATCCGCCACGTTCGGATCGACGTCGTCGCGCCTTTCCTCGAAGACGGTGAGGTCGAGCTCCTGACGTGGTGCAGCGGCATGGCGTCGCTGGCGGCCGGGCGGCGCTGGTCGCTCGCCGGCAATCGCGACGGGAGGATCGAGGTCGACAGTGTCTGGATCCATCTCGGCCCCGACGCGCGGCCCGCTCGCCTGGACGGGTTTAGCGTCTATGCCGAGGCCACGGCAGGCCGCCGTGTCTCGACCAGGCTCGAGCTACCCGATCCGCCCCCTGACGGCTGCCGGGCGCCTTGGCCCTTGCGCTCGACAGACATCGACACGCTCGGACATCTCAACAACGCGGCCTACTGGCAAGCGGTCGAGCAGCGCCTGCTGCGATCCGGACCCGACCCGCGCCGGCCGTTCCGTGCGCTCCTCGACTACCGCCACCCGATCGATCTCGACGACCACGTCGAGCTCGTCGAGTTCGGCGTCGACGGCTGTTTGGGTCTCGCCTTCGTAACGAAGGACCTCGTGAATGCCGTCGCCCGGCTCGATCCGCTTCCTCAGCAGGGCTGAGGACCGATCGAGGCGGCGACGATCAGCGAGCCGGCGACGAGTGCGAGGAACCAGGCGACGGGAAGCACGACGGGGAGCCAGCGGACCTCCGCGATGCTCGCGAAGATCGCGGCGACGAACACCGCGAGCCAGCCGAAGGTTCCGGCGACGGTGAAGCCGGCGACGTACGAGTCTCCGGGTTGGTGGAGGACACCGGAGACACCTAGACACGCCCACTCGATCTCGAACGCCGAGGGGATGACCCAGAGCACGAGGAACGCGGCGAGCGGCCCGAGCACGAGAATCTCGAGCGCGCACAGTAGCCCCGGGGGAACACTCCGGGAGCGATGGAATCGCGGCTCACGAGTCGTGGAGATCACGTTTGCCATAGGTGACCCTCCTGCCTGGAACGTATCCGCCTCGGCCGACCCGTCCGTCGGTGCGGACGCTGATCTGCGGTTCGCGGATCTACTGATCGAGTCCCCCCAGCTCGCCTCGTAGATAGCGTGCGCGCCGTGGAGTCGATCGAGCTCGGCGCGAGCGGGCTGCGCGTCTCGCGCGTCGGGCTCGGGTGCAACAACTTCGGCGGCCGGATCGACTTCGACGCAACGCGAGCGGTGGTCGAGGCCGCGCTCGAGGTCGGCATCACCTTCTTCGATACCGCGGCGGTGTACGGCGGCGGGGGAGGAAGCGAGCGCTTCCTCGGCGAGATCCTCGAGGGCCGTCGCGACCGCGTCGTCCTGGCGACGAAGTTCGGCTGGGAGCCGGACCGTGGCCTTGGCGCGCGCGACCACGTACTGAGCGCGATCGACGCCTCGCTGGAACGACTACGAACGGACTGCGTCGACCTCTACTACCTCCACAAGCCCGATCCCGAGACGCCCATCGGCGAGACGCTCGGTGCGCTCGACGAGCTCGTGCGGGCCGGGAAGGTGCGGGCGATCGGGTGCTCGAACTTCTCGGCGGCGCAGCTGGCGGAGGCCGATCGGGTCGCAGGGGAGCAGGGCACGGCCCGGTGCACGGTGTTGCAGAACCACTACAGCTTGCTCGAGCGCGGGGACGACGAGGAAGTGCTTCCACTCTGCCGCGAGCTTGGAATCGCGTACGTGCCGTACTTCCCGCTCGCGAGCGGCCTGCTCTCGGGGAAGTACCGGCGGGGTGAACCGGCTCCCGAGGGCACGCGCCTCGCAGGCCGGAAGATCGAGGGTGCCCGGTTCAACC
>JAHEXT010000030.1:0-11260 GCA_023251945.1 Actinomycetes bacterium | reverse complement strand
CACACGCTGCTCGAGCTCGCCATCTCCGCCCTCGCGTCTACACACGGCATCACGTCGGTGATCGCCGGCGCGACGAGGCCCGAGCAGGTGCACGCGAACGCTGCGGCGGGGAGCTGGCACGTGAGCGACGAGGACCTTCAAGCGCTCGCTGCCGTCTGAGCGCGACGCCGTTACCGAACGCTTACACCGCACACAGAGAAACCTCATCCCGCTCCCCGATATCGAGACCGAGGGACCCCCCGACGTCGAACAGAAGGGAGTCGGAGAATGGCGAAGCGCCGTTTGCTCGTCGCGGTCGTCGCGGTCGTCCTCGGTGCGTTCACGCTGACCGGGACCGCGTTCGCGAACGAGACCCGGCCTCAGCGGGACGGCCGCGATCACCGGGCGTTCTGCGAGCGTCTCCAGTCGCAGGCGCAGCATTTGCGGGCGGAGATCGCTCGGCTCGAGGCGATGTCCGAGATGATCGAGAGGAAGATCGCGAGCGGCGAGCTGACCGAGGAGCAGCTCGTCCGGGCGCGACAAGCACTGGCGAAGATCGAACGGATCCAGGCCGAGCTAAAGCAGAAGCTCGAGCGGCTCCTGGAGCTCTACGGCGAAAGCTGCCGTCGCTAGCGCGATGACGCAGCGAGCGGGGCCGACAAGCCGGCCCCGCTCGTGCAACCCGAGCCGAGATGGTTGATCGGCAAGCCATCCCCGCATCGACGGCAATCACCGATCAACCATCTAGTCGTCGCTCGCGCCGTCTTGGTCGTCGGGCGTCTCGGTGTCGGCGGCACCGCCGAGCACGTTGAAGTTGCGGTCGAGGTGCACGTCGACCTGGCCGCCGTCGGCGCGGGTCACCTCGACCTCGTAGTAACCCTCCTCGTCGCCGATTTCGCTGCCGGTGACACGGCCGCCGCCGGTGAAGTCGAGGGCAGCGGCGGAGGCGCGGGCAAGCGCGCTCCCCGTGATGGGGGCACTGTCGTCGCGGCTTCCGGCCGCGATCGCAATCCCGGCCGCGAGTGCCCCGACGGCGAGGACGACTACGGTCATCAGCACGATCCGCTTCATAGGGAACCTCCGTGTCGAGTGATCTGTCGGACACGCTAGGCGCCCGCGATGAGATGACCGTGAGAGCCCACTCTCATGTACCTCTCATCTTTATGCCGACAATAGAGCGGAGATGCGGATCCTGGTCGTCGAGGATGAGCTGAAGATGGCGAGTCTCCTTCGCCGCGGGCTGGTGGAGGAAGGGCACGCCGTCGATCTCGCCCGGACGGGCGACGACGCGGTCTGGATGGCCCAGGCCGCGGAGTACGACGCGATCGTTCTCGACCTCATGCTGCCCGGACTGGATGGAGTCGAGGTCTGCCGTCGGGTCCGCGAGAGCGGTGTCTGGGCTCCCGTGCTGATGCTGACCGCCCGAGATGCGGTCGAGGATCGAGTCGCCGGGCTCGACGCAGGCGCCGACGACTACCTGCCGAAGCCGTTCTCGTTCGCCGAGCTCCTCGCGCGGCTGCGCGCGCTCGTGCGCCGGGGCGCCACGGAGCGGCCCGCCGTCCTCGAGGTCGGCGACCTGCGCCTCGACCCGGCGACACGCGACGCCTGGCGGGGAGAGACCAAGATCCAGCTCTCGGCCAAAGAGTTCGCCCTGCTCGAGACGTTCATGCGCCGCCCCGGCCAGGTCCTCTCGCGCTACCAGCTGCTGGAGCACGCCTGGGACTACGGGTACGAGAATCGCTCGAACGTCGTCGACGTGTACGTCCGCTACCTGCGTGACAAGATCGACCGCCCGTTCGGGCGAGACTCGCTCGAGACCGTTCGTGGGGCCGGCTACCGGCTCCGCAGGGACGGCGGCTCGTGAGCCGCCTCCCTCTTCGCCTCCGTCTCACGCTCGCTTTCGCGCTCGCCATGGCCGTCGTTCTTGCCGCGGTGGGCGCATTCCTCTATGCGCGCGTGGGAACCACGCTCGCCGAGCAGCTCGACCAGAACCTCGAGACGCGGGCAGTCGCCCTCTCGGCCCTCGTGCACGAGCGCGGTGTCGATCGCGAGGGCGGACAACTCAGCGCTGACGAGGGCGAGGGGTTCGCGCAGGTGCTGGCCCCGGACGGCACGTTGCTGGCGTCGTCACGGTCGCTCCCCCGGGGGCCACTTCTCTCCGAAGCCGAAGCGGAGCGCGCACGCACTGGATCGTTCTTCCTGCGCCGAGATCCTGGGCCGATCGTGACCGACGAGGCGGCGCGCCTCCTCGTGATCCCGGTTGCGACGAAGGAGAGGACGCTCGTCCTCGTCGTCGGTGCCTCGCTCGAGGATCGAGCGGATGCCCTCGAAGGCCTTCTCACCCAGCTCCTCGTTGTTGGGCCGTTGGCGCTTCTCCTCGCGTCGGTCGCCGGGTACTTTCTCGCCGCCGCCGCGCTCCGTCCCGTCGAGGTGATGCGCCGACGGGCAGCCGAGGTCTCGAGCGAGCGTCCTGGCCAGCGCTTGCCTCTGCCCAAAGCCAACGACGAGATCCGCCGCCTCGGCGAGACGCTGAACTCCATGCTCGGTCGGCTCGAAGCGGGGATCGCGCGCGAGCGGCGATTCGTCGCCGATGCGAGCCACGAGCTGCGAACGCCGCTTGCTCTGCTCCAGACTGAGCTCGAGCTGGCGCTGCGTCGCCCCCGCTCGCCCGAGGAGCTCGAGCTGGCCCTTCGCTCGGCCTCGGAGGAGGTCGAGCGGCTCGTTCGGCTGGCCGAGGACCTGCTCGTGCTCGCATCCTCCGACGAGGGGCGGCTCCCGCTGCGGCTAACGCGGCACTACGTCCGCGAGATGCTCGACTCCGTCGCGGGCCGGTACGACGCGCGCGCGAGTGCCGCCGGGCGCTCGCTCGAGGTCGTCGCACCGGATGACGGCATCGTCACCGGTGACCGCCTTCGTCTGGAGCAGGCCCTCGGCAACCTCGTCGACAACGCTCTCCGCTACGGGGCCGGGACGGTTCGGCTCCAGGCGGATCCCGAGAACGGCTCGCTTGCGCTTCGGGTCAGCGACGACGGGTCGGGCTTCCCGCCGGAGTTCCTATCGAGTGCGTTCGAGCGCTTCAGCCGTGCGGACGTGGCGCGGGCGGGCGGTGGTTCGGGACTCGGGCTTGCGATCGTGGACGCGATCGCCCGTGCACACGGCGGGAGTGCGACCGCGACGAATAGGGCCGACGGCGGCGCCGAGATCACCCTCGTCATACCCGCCGCCGTCGCCGACGTGAGCGCTCATCGGCCTCTCATCTGATGGTCCTACGCTCGGCGAATGACGAAGCGAAGGAGGAGATGGCTGTGAGAATTCCGATGATCCTGGCGACGATGGCGGCGCTCGTCTCGCTCGTCGCCGCCTGTGGCGGCACTGACGCGGCCACGCTTCCCCAGGGCAGCGACGAGGTGACACTTGATTCGGCCGACTTCACGACGGAGATCGACAACCCGTACTGGCCGATGACCCCGGGTAGCACGTGGGTCTACCGGGAGACCGACGCGAAGGGGAACGAGCAACGCGTCGAGGTCACGGTGACGAACGAGACCAAGGAGATCATGGGTATCGAGGCGAGGGTCGTCCACGACCTCGTGACCGAGGACGGAGATCCCGTCGAGGACACGTACGACTGGTACGCCCAGGACGCCGACGGAAACATCTGGTACCTCGGCGAGGACACGAAGGAGTACGAGAACGGCAAGGTCGTGAGCACGGCGGGCTCGTGGGAGGCTGGAGTCGACGGCGCACAACCGGGTGTCATCGTGCCGGCCGATCCCGAGGCTGGAATGACGTACCGCGAGGAGTACTACGCAGGAGAGGCCGAGGACGCCGCACGCGTGCTGAGTGTGGACGAGCAGGCCGAGGTGGCCTACGGCTCGTTCGACCACGTCCTGCTGACCAAGAACTACACGACCCTCGAGCCTCACGTGCTCGAGCACAAGTTCTATGCCAAGGAGGTCGGCCCGATCCTGGCGATGACGCTCTCCGGCGGCTCGGACAGGGAGGAGCTCGTCGAGTTCACGCACCGCTAGCCGGCTTCCGGCACCACGTCGAGAATTGCCGTGAAGGAAGCGCTGCGGCCGCGAAGCGGACACCTTCAGGGATCTTTGCGCGACCGGAATCCGCGCGAGCGGATTCCGGTCGCGCCAGCTACTACAGTCGGGAGATGCGTGAGGAGCCCTTTCGCGTCCCCGTCGAGGGCGGCGAGCTGCACGGCCACCGCGGAGGCGAGGGCCCCGCGGCACTCGTGCTCCACGGAGGCGCCGCCGTCACCGACTACATGGACGGCTGCGTACGGGAGCTCGACGGCCTCCTCCACACCATCCGCTATCAGCAGCGCGGCACACATCCGTCGGAGGCGGACCCGCCCTACACGATCGAGGCCCACGTGGCGGACGCCGTCGCCGTCCTCGACTGGTTCGGCATCGACCGGGCCTGGGCGATCGGACACTCCTGGGGCGGGCATCTGGCTCTGCACCTGGCCGTCTCCCATCCTGGGCGTCTGCTCGGTGTGATCTGCGTCGACCCGCTCGGAGCGTTCAATGACGTCTTCGCCGAACAGGAGGCGACCATGCGGCGCGGCCTCGCCGCAGCCGAGGTCGCCCGCATCGAAGAGGTCGAAACGCTCCGCCGGCGGGGCGAGGCGACGGAGGCGGACCTGCTCGAGCGATTCGGGCTCCTCTGGCCGCGCTGGTTCGCAGATCCCGAGCGTGCGGCACCGAACCCGGTGAGGCACATCGGAGCTCGCTCCTCGACCGAGACGAACCTCTCTCTCTCCGAGCACTTCGCCAATGGAACGCTCGCCCGGGCGCTCCCCGAGGTGCGCCTTCCGGCGCTCTTCGTTCACGGCGAGCTCGACCCGTTGCCCGTGCGGGCCTCGACCGAGACCGCGGCCCTCGTTCCGGGTGCGCGGGTGGAGACGATCCCTGACTGCGGGCACTTTCCCTGGCTCGAACGGCCCGGTGAGCTCCGCCGGATCATCGAGTCGTTCCTCGCGGGCTGAAGCGTGCTCCTGGACGAGATCGCGAAGACCTCGTCGGACGTCGCCGGCACTCCGGCCCGTCTGGCGAAGATCGCCCGTCTCGCCGAGTGCCTAGGACACGCGCGCCCCGACGAGGTCGGGATCGCCGTCGCCTATCTCTCGGGTGAGCTCCCCCAGGGCACGATCGGGGTCGGCTGGGCCGCACTTCGCGAACTACCTCCATCGGCGCCCCCTCCGCCGGCTCTCGAGCTGCTCGAGGTCGACGCCGCAGTGTCCCGGGTTGCGGCGATTATCGGACCCGGCTCCCAGGCAGCTCGTCGGGGGGAGCTCTCGGGTCTCTTCGCGCGCGCGACCGAACCCGAGCAGCGGTTCCTGACCGGTCTGCTACTCGGAGAGCTTCGGCAGGGCGCCCTCGAGGGCGTGATGGTCGATGCCGTCGCGAAGGCCGCCGGGGTGCCGGCCGCGGGCGTGCGGCGTGCGGCGATGCTCGCGGGGGACCTGCGGGAGGTGGCCGCCGCCGCGATCGCCGAGGAACTCGATGGGCTGGCCCGGTTCCGGCTCACGCTACTTCGTCCCCTCAAGTCGATGCTCGCGCAGACCGCCGGCGATCTAGCGGGCGCGTTCGAGCGCGTCCGCCCGGCTGTGGTCGAGTGGAAGCTCGACGGCGCCCGCATCCAGGTGCACAGGCTGGGAAGCGAGGTGCGGGCGTTCACACGGAACCTCGCCGACATCACGGAGCGGGTGCCGGAGGTCGTCGAGGCGATCGGGGAGCTTCCGGTCGAGGCGATCGTGCTGGACGGGGAGGCGATCGCGCTCCGGGAGGACGGGCGCCCCCATCCGTTCCAGGTGACGATGAGCCGCTTCGGGAGCAGGGTTGCGGTGGAGGAGGTGCGTCGGTCGGTGCCGCTCTCCTGCTTCTTCTTCGACTGCCTGCACGTGGACGGTGAGGATCTCGTCGACCGTCCGGCGCGGGAGCGGCTCGCCGCGCTCGACGATCGGCTTCCGGCGTCGCTCTGCGTCCCCCGGATCGAGACGGACGACGCCGAGGTGGCGCAGAAATTCCTCGACGACGCGCTTGCCCGCGGCCACGAGGGCGTCATGGTGAAGGCGCTCGATGCCCCGTACGAGTCCGGCCGTCGAGGCGCCGGCTGGCTCAAGGTCAAGCCGGCGCACACGCTCGATCTCGTCGTTCTTGCGGCCGAGTGGGGCCACGGGCGGCGGCGCGGGAGGCTGTCCAACCTGCACCTGGGCGCGCGCGATCCGGAGACCGGCGGCTTCGTGATGCTCGGCAAGACCTTCAAAGGGATGACCGACGAGATGCTCGCCTGGCAGACGGAGCGCCTGCTCGAGCTCGAGACGCACCGCGACGCCCACACCGTCTACGTGCGCCCCGAGCTCGTCGCCGAGATCGCGTTCGACGGCGTGCAGACGAGTCCCCGCTACCCCGGCGGCGTTGCGCTCCGGTTCGCGCGGGTGAAGGGATACCGGCCGGACAAGCGCCCCGATGAGACCGACACGATCGAAGCCGTGCGGGCGATTCACGTTGGGGCGAAGTAATCTCGCACCAAGATCTGCCACGACTCGAAGGAGGCTGGGAATGACGCACTACGGGACGCTTCGCTTGTGGGCGGCGCTGCTGACGTTCGTCGGTGTGCTCGCGATGCTCGGCGCCACGATCGGCGCGATCGTGTGGGCGTTCGAGGTCGACGGGTTCTGGCAGACGCTCGGAGTGCTCCTCATCGGAGTTCCGGTCGCGGTCTTCCTCGCGACGCTTCCGATTGCGCTCGCGCAGGCCATGCGGGCGATCGCCGACGTCGGCGACACTGTTAGCGCCCGCTAGCCGATGGCCGAGGCCATCTCGAAGAGCTTCGAGAAGCCCGACGACGTCGTCGAGTTCCCGCGTATCCGGACGAGCATCGTCGAGCTCGGCGACCTGACCGTCGGCCGGCTCGTCTCGGAGCCCGGCTGGCGCTGGTCCGAGCACGTCCGGCCGAGGGTCGGCGGCGAGTGGTGCCAGGCACGGCACGTCGGACTTGTCATCTCCGGCAAGTTCGGCATCGACTTCGCGGATGGAACCCGGATGGAGTTCGGGCCTGGGGAGGTCTTCGACATCCCGCCCGGTCACGACGGGTTCACGATCGGCGACGAGCCCTGCGTCCAGGTCGAGTGGCAGGGCATCCGGGCCTGGGCTGGGTTCCCGACCGGGATCCACAGCCGGGTTCTCGCCACCCTGTTGTTCACGGATCTCGTGGACTCGACCCAGATCGCCGCCGGGCTCGGGGACGCCCGCTGGCGCGAGCTCCTCTCGAGGCACTTCGAGGCCGCAAGGGCGGAGCTCGAGCGCTTCGGCGGCCGCGAGGTGACGACGACGGGCGACGGGATGTTGGCGACATTCGAAGGTCCCGCGCGGGCGCTCCACTGCGCGGCGGCGATCAGGCGGGGGGCGAACCGCGAACAGCTCCACGTCCGCGCGGGCGTCCACGTCGGCGAGGTCGAGCTCGTCGGGGAGGACGTCCGGGGGGTGACTGTCCACGAGGCTGCGCGGATCATGGCGGCGGCAGGAGAGGACGAGATCCTGGTGTCGGATTTGACGCGCGCGCTTGCAGGGGCCTCAGGCCTCGCGTTCGAGGATCGCGGGACTCACACGCTCAGAGGACTCGACGGCGAGTGGCGCCTCGCCGCGTTCGTCGCGGAGCCCGAGCCCCCAGCGGCGTGAACGACGACACGTCCGAAAAGAAGCCTCTGATCCTCGCCGTGGACGACGATGCGGCAGCCCGTGAGCGCATTACGGCCGAGCTTCAGCGCTATTCCCGTGACTACCGGGTTGTCTGCGGCGGCTCGGGGGACTCCGCGCTCGCGCAGCTCGAGTCGATGCGCGACGCCGGTGAGCGCGTCGCCATCGTGCTCGCGGCGAAGTCACCCCACGTGAAGGGCGAGGAGCTCCTCGCTCGGGTCCACGACCTCCACCCGCATGCCAAGCGGGCGCTTCTCATTCCGTGGGGCGGCTGGGCCGACGAGCAGACCGCCGACGCGATTCGGAACGCCATGTCGGTCGGGCACATCGACTACTACGTCCTGAAGCCGTGGAGCGCTCCCGACGAGCTGTTCCATCGGATCGTCTCCGAGTTCCTGCAGGAGTGGAGGCGCGCGAACGCCCCGGGGCGCCGCGAGCTCACGGTGATCGCAGACCCGTGGTCTGCGCGCGGCTACGAGCTTCGGAACCTCCTGGCGCGCAACGGCGTTCCGCACGCGTTTCACTCTTGCGACTCCGAGGAGGGCGTGGAGCTGCTTCGCGGATGCGGTCAGGGCGGATCGACCGAGCCCGTCGTGCTCCTGCCGGAAGGCGATCCACTCGTCAACCCGTCGAACCAGGAGCTGGCCCGGGGGTACGGGGTCACCACCGAGCTCCTTGATGCCGGTCCGTTCGACGTCGTAGTGGTCGGCGCCGGCCCGGCGGGGCTGGCCGCCGCCGTCTATGCGTCTTCCGAGGGACTTCGGGCCCTGGTCGTCGAGCGCGAGTCGATCGGAGGCCAGGCGGGGGCGAGTGCGCGGATACGCAACTACCTCGGCTTCTCCCGGGGGGTGACCGGAGCAGAGCTCGCTCAGCGCGCCTACCAACAGGCGTGGGTGTTCGGAACCACGTTCCTGCTGATGCGCGAGGTGAACGACTTGCGCGCCGTGGATGGAGGACACCTCGTCACCATCTCCGACGGAACGGAGATCGAGGCCGGCAGCGTCGTTCTCGCCATGGGTGTCTCCTACCGCCGTCTCGGCATCCCCGCGCTCGAGGACCTCACTGGAACCGGAGTGTTCTACGGCCCGCCCTCCCTCTCCGACGCTCAGCAGTTCACGGGCGGAGACGTGTTCATCGTGGGTGGCGGGAATTCGGCCGGGCAGGCCGCCGTCCACCTGAGCCGCTACGCCGCGAGCGTCACCCTGCTCGTTCGCGGCTCCTCACTCGCGTCGAGCATGTCCCAGTATCTCGTGGACGAGATCAACTCGAGGAGGAACGTCGAAGTGCGCTGCTCGACCGAGGTCGTCGGAGGCGCCGGCGAGGGCCAGCTCGAACGTCTCACGCTGCGCGACGGCAACGGGGCGACGACGACGGTCCGAGCCGACGCGCTCTTCGTCCTCATCGGCGCGCACCCGCATACGGACTGGCTGCCGGCAGAGATCGAGCGCGACGAACACGGATTCGTCGTCACCGGTGCCGACTTCGAGACGACCGTCCCGGGCGTGTTCGCGATCGGCGACGTGCGCTCGCAGTCCGTCAAGCGCGTCGCGTCCGCGGTCGGCGAGGGATCCGTCGTGATTCACCACGTCCACCGCTCCCTCGAGAGGGGAGCGCCACGAGCGTGAGCTGGTTCAGGCTGCCGCCGAGCGCACTTCTCCCAAGGCCGGAGGCTGCTCCCAGGCCTCGTCCGACTGCCGCAGGATGCGGACTCCAATCGGAATGAGCCCAGCTGCAAACGCGACCTGAGCCGCGACGGCAAGCCACTTCGGTCCCCCGGACAGCTCCCCGACGAAGCCGACCGGCTGCGAAAGAGCGATGAGGATGGCCGTCCATCGCGGCACCGAGCGGGCCAGGTAGAGCCCGGTACCGACGAGCAACCACGCGACGGGATAGAGCAGCACGAGCACGAACAGCGCGGCGATCCCTGCGCTCTCGTCGAGACGCTCGGCGAGAGCGATCATCTCGGCGCGGTCTGCGACCTGCTGCGCCATCTGCCAGAGAACGAGCTCCATTCCGACCAACGCCGCGAGCGCGACCAAGCCGGGAACGAACGCGATGAGGCCGAGATGGCCAAGCGTCGGGCGCGTCGCCTCGAGGATGTGCGCCAGGCCCATGAATGCGGGTACGAGGAGCGCGAGTGCAACGAGCACGAGGGCGTGCGCCGCATACCAGCGCCCTGTGTCGGACGCGACGGTCGCGAGCTGCTTCGCAGCGTCCATCTCGAACCTCGGATGAAGAGTCTCCGCGACGACGATGACGACCGAGGCGGCGATCATCGCTGCCCCGGCGATCAGTCGGTTGAATCTGGTCGAGCTGGCGAGCATCACGTCCTCCTCACGATGGGGAGCAGTTGTCACCACAAGGCTGAGCCCGCGAGCAGCGGCGGGGTAGGGGGATATCCCCTATTCGCTCTGGTTTCGTGGTCCTCAGCAGCACGGCGATCGTCCGCGTGCGACCATTCGAGCCGTGACGTCGCTTTCGGCGGAGACGTCGTTTGCTGGAGGTTACGAGGCGCTTGCCAGCGGCGACTGGGAGGGCGCACGTTCGGCATTCGAAGCCGCGCTCGCCGCCGCGGAGTCGCCGGAGGCGCTCGACGGGCTCGGCCGTGCCCTCTGGTGGCTTCGCGACGAGCGCGGTGCCGTCGTATACCGCGAGCGGGCCTACGCAGGGTTCCGCCGCGACGGCGAGCTGGCGCGAGCGGCGCGAATCGCGCTCTGGCTGTCTCGCGAGTATGCGCTCGCTTTCGGGAACGACGCGGCGGCGGGCGGCTGGCTCGCCCGAGCCCAGCGGCTGCTCCAGGACGTGGCGCCCGGAGCCGAGCAGGGATGGCTCGACCTCGCGCGCTCCGAGCGGACGCGCGAGCCGGCCGAGTCCGCCCGCCTTGCCGCCGAAGCGCTCGAGGTTGCGCTCGGCGCGGGAGACGCAGACCTCGAGCTCCGAGCGCTCTCCCAGCTCGGGTTCGCCGAGGTCTCGCTGGGCGAGGTGGACGAGGGGCTCGCGCATCTCGACGAGGCGATGGCC
The DNA here is from genome assembly GCA_023251945.1 of Actinomycetes bacterium. Lineage (GTDB taxonomy): Bacteria > Actinomycetota > Thermoleophilia > Gaiellales > Gaiellaceae > GMQP-bins7. Next base: position 545 of record JAHEXT010000030.1, on the reverse strand, counting down.
GCCGCCACGAGCGGCGAGCCGGCGAGCCTCGAGACGTTCGCCGACGTCTGCTGCACGCTGATGCTCGCCTGCGAGCGAGCGGGCGACGCGGAGCGGCCACAGCAGTGGAGCCAGGTGCTCGAGGAGTTCGTACGCAAGTACGACCACGTCACGCTCCTCGCGTTCTGCCGCACGTGCTGCGCGGACGTCTATGCCGCGAACGGCCGGGTGGACGCCGCCGAGGAGGAGCTGGTCGCCGCCATCCGAGAGCTCACCGACGCCGGGCAGCGTTCGCGCTGCGTTCCTCCGGCCACCCGGCTCGCGGAGATTCGAGTGCTCCAGGGCCGTTTCGACGAGGCAGAGCAGCTCCTCGCCGGGTTCGAGGACGAGCCGGACGCAACACGCGCAGTGGCGGCGGTTCGTCTGGCACGCGGTGAGACCGGGGCAGCGGCCGCGCTCCTCGAGCGGCGGCTCGACGACGTCGGGTGGGGGAACCTGCTCGCGGCTCCCCTTCTCGAGCAGCTTGTCGAAGCGAGGTTGGCCGACGGCCGAGTCGAAGACGCACG
>JAHEXT010000066.1 GCA_023251945.1 Actinomycetes bacterium | reverse complement strand
GCCCTGGCGCGCGACGCTGAACGCCGCGACGATGCTCAACCAGTCGAAGACCGCGCACCAGGCGGAGATCGACGCGGTGTGCGAGATGATCGACTTCTGGCGCTTCAACGCCGAGTACGTCGTCCGGATCTACTCGGAGCAGCCCTACTCGCCGACCGGGACCTGGAACCGGATGGAGTACCGCCCGCTCGAGGGATTCGTCTTCGCAGTCAGCCCGTTCAACTTCACGTGCATCGGGGGAAACCTCTCAACCTCGCCCGCCTTGATGGGGAACACGATCGTGTGGAAGCCTGCCTCGACGGCGTCGGTCTCCGCCTACTACCTCATGCGCCTCCTCCAGGCGGCAGGGCTCCCGGACGGCGTCGTCAACCTCGTCTACGGGTCGGGCGCGACGATCGGGAACCCGGTCCTCTCGAGCCCCGAGCTCGCGGGAATCCACTTCACCGGCTCGACCGAGGTCTTCAACGGCATGTGGGAAACAGTCGGAGCGAACATCTCCTCGTACCGCAGCTATCCGCGCATCGTCGGGGAGACCGGCGGCAAGGACTTCATCCTCGCGCACCCCTCCGCCGAGGCGGAGGCCGTCGCGACCGCGATCGTGCGCGGCTCGTTCGAGTACCAGGGTCAGAAGTGCTCGGCGGCGTCGCGGCTCTACGTTCCGTCGAACCTCTGGCCGGAGGTGAAGGAGCGCCTCGTCGAGGACGTCGCCACGATCAAGATGGGCGACCCGGCCGACTTCGAGAACTTCATGGGCGCCGTCATCGACTCTTCCGCGTTCAGGACACACAGCCAGGCGATCGAGGAAGCGCGCTCCGCGGGCGCCGAGATCCTCACAGGAGGAACGACGGACGACTCCGAGGGCTTCTTCGTCCAGCCGACCGTGATCACCACCGACGACAAGGGGTTCCGCCTCCTGCGGGACGAGCTCTTCGGCCCGATCGTGACCACGTACGTCTACGACGAGCGCCGCTGGGGCGACACGCTCCGGCTCGTCGACGAGACTGCCCGCTACGGACTCACAGGTGCAGTCTTCGCGACCGAGCGGGCGGCGATCGAGGAGGCGCAGGACGCGCTCCGCTACGCGGCGGGGAACTTCTACGTGAACGACAAGCCGACAGGCGCCGTCGTCGGGCAGCAGCCGTTCGGGGGCTCCCGGGCGAGCGGGACGAACGACAAGGCGGGCTCGATGTGGAACCTCATCCGCTGGGTCACGCCCCGGACGATCAAGGAGACGTTCGTCCCGCCGACCGACTACCGGTACCCGTTCCTGGGTCCGGACGGCGACGGGAAGTCCTGAGGATGCGCCGTGATGTCGCTCACACCGCGGCCGCGCAAGCGGCCGCGCTTTAGGGATTCTCGCGCAGCCGGGGTCTGCGCGAGCAGATTCCGGCTGCTGCGCTGAGGAATGCTCCGCGTCCTCGACGGGATCAGCGCCTTCCTCGACCAGCTCGCGTCGGTCGACCCACTTCCCGTGTTCCTGGCCGTGCTCGCTCAGCTCGCCAAGCTCACGTGCACCAGCATGGCCTGGCGGAACGTCCTCGCCGCGGCATACCCGGACCGGAGCGTCCGCCGCCTCTCGATCTTCGGCGCCTACCTCGCCGGCGTCGGCGTCAACGCGATCGTGCCGATCCGGGCAGGGGACGCGGTCCGCGTCGTCCTCGCCCGCCGGGCCGTCCCCGGTAGCACGTACACGACCGTCGTCTCGAGCACCCTCGTCCTCGCCATCTTCGATGTCGCGGCCGCCTCGTCCCTGCTCGTGTGGGCCGCCCTGACGCAGGACGCGCTTCCTCCGCTCGGCGAGCTCCCCGACCTGCCGAGCTTCGACTTCGCGTGGCTCCTCGATCATCCGCTCGCGGCCGAGCTTCTGCTGGCCGGCGTTCTGATCGCGACGGTCCTCGTGGGCATCTGGATCAGTGGGCACGTCGCCGACTTCTGGGAGCGTGTCCGGCAGGCATTCGCCGTCGTCCGCCGGCCGCCGCTCTATCTGCGCTCGGTCGCCTCGTGGCAGGCGGCAGACTGGGGATTCCGGTTCGTCACGATCTGGTTCCTCCTCGACGCATTCGGCATCCCACAGTCTCTGCAGAACGTCTTGCTCGTCCAGGTGTCGGCGAGCATCGCGACCCTCGTCCCTCTGACGCCCGCGGGGATCGGCACTGAGCAGGCCTTCCTCCTGTACGTCTTCCGGGGGGCCGTGTCCGCGCCCGATCTGCTCGCGTTCAGCGTCGGCATGAAGCTGACCACGGTCACGACGAACGCCATCGTGGGGTTCACCGCAATCGCCGTCACCCTGCGGACGCTTCGCTATTCGAAGGCGCTAGGCGAGACTCCAAGTCAGTCGTAGGAGCGGCGACTCGGCTCTACGCGGACGTCGTGGACGCCGAGAGCGCTCCGAGCGCCTGGAAGAGGCCCAGCATGTCGAACTGCACCCAGGCCTCGGCAACCTTGCCGCCCGCAATCCGGTGGATCTCGATGCCGCCGATGGTGAACGTCTTCCCGGTAGGCGCGATCATGCCGATCGACGACTCGAGGGGACCGGTGTGGGTTCCTGACTGCTGCAATCTCGTCACGACCCGATCGCCGACCACGAACTGATCTTGGATCTCGAAGCTCATGTCGGGGAATGCCGTCCGGTAAAGCGTCAACACGGCCTTCGCGCCCTCGAGGCCGACAGGGCGGCCGTTCACGACAAGGTCCTCGGCGTAGAGCTCGTCGGCTGCAGCGAGGTCTCCCCCGCCCCAGAGCTCGTCAATCCGATCCATCAGATCCGAGTACTCGTGGGTCACACGACGAGAGTCTACGGCGAGTCCTGGCACCATCGGTCGCCTCTATGACGGCCCCGCCTTGTGCAGCTGGGCGTAGAGGGCCCTCGCCGTCTTCTGCGGGAGACCCGGCACGCCCTCGAGCTCTTCCTGCGAGGCCTCGAGGAAACGCTCGACCGAGCCGAAGTGGCGCAGGATCGCGCGCCGCCGCACCGGGCCGATTCCGGGCAGGGTCTCGAAGATGGTCTCCATCGACTTCGTCCCACGCCGACGGCGGTGGTAGCGCAGCGCAACCCGGTGCGCCTCGTCGCGAGCTCGCTGGAGGAGCTGCAGCGCCGGGCTGTGCCGGTCGAGCGCGATCGGCCGCGCAACGCCGGGGACGAAGACTTCTTCCTCGCGCTTCGCGAGCGAGATGATCGCGACCCGGGGAAGGTCGTACTCGTCCATCGCGGCGCGGGCGGCTGCCAGCTGTCCCTTTCCCCCGTCCACGACCACGAGATTGGGCATCGCCGAGAAGCTCTCGTCCGGCTCCCGCTCGCGCGCTCGCGCGAAGCGGCGCGCGACCACCTCCCGAATCGCACCCACGTCGTCCTGGCCCGCTAGGCCGCGGACGGCGAACGTCCGGTAGTGGGCGTTCTTCGACCGCCCGTCCACGAAGACCGTCATCGAGCCGACGATCGACTCCCCCTGGATGTTCGAGACGTCGAAGCACTCGATCCTGATCGGCAGGCTCTCGAGGTTGAGGACCTCGCGAAGCTCCTCGAGAGCCTCGAGGCGACGGCGGCGCTGCTCCTCCCTCTGCGCGGCGTCCGCCTGCAGCGCGAGACGCGCGTTCTCCACGGCAAGCTCGACGAGCCGTCGCTTCTCTCCCCGGACGGGCGCGCGGACCTCAACTCGCGACCCGCGCCGGGCGGACAGGAACTCCGCGATCGGTGCCGTGTCCTGCGTCCCTCGCGGCACGAGCACCTCCGGTGGGACGCTCGGCGTCGCACCGTAGTACTCGAGCACGAACGCCTCCAGCACCGCCTGGTCGTCCTCCCCGGCGACGTTCTCGAGGTGGAAGCCGTAGCGGTCGATCATCTTCCCGTCCCGGAGCGGGAAGACCTGGACCGCCGCCCGCTCGCCGTCGATCGCAAGCCCGATGACGTCGACGGTGCCGACCGTCCGCCGGTCCGCGGCTTGGCGCTCCGCGAGATGCCGGATCGCGAAGAGCCGGTTTCGGTAGCGGGCGGCTTCCTCGAAGCGCTCGCCGGCAGCCGCCTCTCGCATCCGCTCCTCGAGCTCGCGCTGGATCGTCGCCGTGTCCCCGGAGAGAAATGCGATCACGCCGTCGACGATGCGGCCGTAGTCCTCCGGCGAGATCGCCGCGATGCACGGCGCGAAGCAGCGGTCGATGTGGTAGTCGAGGCACGGGATCCCGGAATGGCGCCCGGGCCGCGGGCCCTCACAGGGGCGGAACCGGAACACCCGGTTCAGGACGTCGAGCGTCTCGCGCACCTTCTTCGCGTTCGCGTACGGGCCGAAGTAGACCGTGCCGCGGCGGTGGCGTTCCCGCGTGAACATCACGCGGGGGTACTCGTCCTCGACGGTGACGGCGATATACGGGAACGACTTGTCGTCGCGAAGCCGGATGTTGAACGGCGGCCGATGACGCTTGACGAGGTTCTGCTCCAGGTGCAGCGCCTCAGCCTCCGTTCGGGTCACGATCACCTCCACGCCGGCGATGCGCTCGACGAGCTGCGCCGTGCCGGGGCGCGAATCGCCTCTCTGGAAGTAGCTCCGGACTCGCGGGCGGAGTGACTTCGCCTTGCCGACGTAGAGCACCTCTCCGCGGTCGTCCCGGAAGAGATAGACGCCGGACCCTCTGGGCAGCGACCCCAGCTCGTTTACCAGGCCCTCACGCACGCTCGCTAGCGTAGCCCCGTGCGGACAGGCCACCTCGCAGCGTTCGGCGCGGCGTTCGTCGCAGGAGGCCTTCTCGCGACCGCGGGACCGGCGACCGCGGGCCCCGGGCTCGCCGTCGGTGCGGTCGAGGACGACGTTCGCGCGTCGAGCCTCGTCGAGGCGCAGTCGAGGATGACGCTCTTCCGCGCCGCAGGCTTCCGCGCCGTACGCGTGACGAGCATCTGGACCCCGGGTGAGACCGCCCCGTCCGAGGGCGAGCTCCGCGTCCTCGGCAACGTCGGCGCCGCCGCCTCCATGAACGGTGTTCGCGTCTTCGTCACGGTGATGCACGCCAGCTCGAGGACGACTCCGCTGACCGACGAGGCCCGTGGGGAGTTCGCGTCGTATGCCGCTGCCCTCGTGCGCGCCGTCCCCGCGGTCCGCGACGTCATCGTCGGGAACGAGCCCAACCTCAACCGCTTCTGGCTCCCGCAGTTCGCCCTCGACGGATCGAACGCCGCCGCACCCGCCTACCTCGCCCTGCTTGCCGAGACCTACGACGCGATCATGACGGCGTCACCGAACGTGAACGTGGTCGGCGGCGCTGTGTCCCCGCGCGGCGCCGACAACCCGGCCGGTTCCCGCCAGACGCACTCGCCGACGACGTTCATCCGCGACCTCGGCGCCGCCTACCGGGCGAGCGGGCGCGACCGCCCCGTCATGGATGCCTTCGCGATCCACCCGTACCCCGACAACTCGAGCCAGCCGCCCACCTTCGCACACCCGCTGACGACGACGATCGGCGTCGCGGACTACGAGAAGCTCGTGGCGCTCCTCGGCGAGGCGTTCGACGGCACGGCCCAGCCCGGCTCCTCGCTGCCGCTCGTCTACGGCGAGTTCGGGGTCGAGTCGCAGATTCCCGTGGAGAAGGCCGCCCTCTACACGGGAACCGAGCCGGCCGTGACGAAGCCCGTCCTCGAGGCGACCCAGGCCGCGTACTACGAGCAGGCGTTGGCCATGGCCTTCTGCCAGCCCAACGTGGCGGCGATCCTGCTCTTCCACTCGAACGACGAGCGAGCACTCTCCGGCTGGCAGTCGGGCGTCAACTACGTCGACGGGACGCCGAAGAGCAGCCTGCCGCGGGTGCAGGAGGCGCTCGACCGGACGACCGGCGGATCGAT
>JAHEXT010000065.1 GCA_023251945.1 Actinomycetes bacterium | reverse complement strand
CCTGAAGCTTAGAGCCGGGCCACGTCGTTCCACGCGATCTCGGGTGCAGCGGGGCCGATCGTCCGGGCGAGCTCGTCCAGGTCCATTGCGCGTGCGCGCCGCGAGAGAAACGCGAGAGCCGCCTTTAGCAGGACACGACGGCGCCGGTCGAGGAGATCGGTGTCGTGGAAGTACGCGTGCACCACATGCGGCAACGTGGCCCGCCGCGCGAGGACGCGAGCAACGTCCCCGAGTGAATGCGTCGTCGGGATGGCGAGCAGACGCCGGCCCGATGGGAGCAGCATCGCCGTGGGTTCGGAGAGCGTCGCCCAAGGCGCGCCCGCGGGGAGATAGGGCGGGCGGGCGGCGCGAGGTGTGCAGTCGACGTATCCGAGCTCCGCGCACGCCTCCGCGACCTCGGCGTCGGTGTACCAGCCGCCGCCGCAAAAGAGCGTGGGGGCAAGCCCGAGCTCGCGCAGACGCGCGCCCTCTGCGAGCACCCGCTCGCCGGCGCCGTCACCGGTCGGCCGGGCGTGATCCGGGGCGGTCCAGTGCGTGTGGTGGCCGAGCGGGCCACGGACCGCCGCCTCGCGTGCGCGCTCGAGCCACACGGCCTCGTCTTCGCCCGACGCCGCATCTGCAGGTCGAATGAGAGCTGCGATCGCGAACCCACCCGGCCTCAGCTCCTGGAGCGCCGAGAAGCGCGCCCAGACGGCGTCGTCCAGCGGCCGCTCCACGTGGCAGGAGACGACCGCGTACCGTTCCCGCGACGTGTCGCCCATCCGCGCCGAAGTATCGTCGTCGGCTCTCTGATGCGCCGTTCGAGCGCCGTCGTCGTCGTCTCGCTGGCCGCCGCGCTCCCGCGCCTCGGCGTGCTCCTCCGGGAACGCGAGACGATCCTGGAGGAGTTCGTCGACAAGAGCGACCGCTTCGCGACGACGCTCGTCGAGCACGGCACGTTCGGGTTTCTCCACGGCGTCCCGTCGGCGTATACGCAGCCGCTGTACGGCTGGTTCCTCGCGGGGATCTACGAGACGTTCGGCCGTTCGTGGCAAGCCGTCGGTCTCATGCAGACGCTCGCCGCCGTCGCGACCGCGCTCGTCGTGCTCGAGATCGGCACGAGGCTCCGCTCGACCGGAGTCGGAGTCGTCGCCGCCCTGCTGACGACGCTCCACCCGTACGTCGTCTGGCACGACGTCCACGCGAACCGCGAAGTTCTCGACGGCCTCGCGCTCGCGGTGCTAACCCTGCTCGCGCTGATCGCGTACGAGCACGATTCGATCGGGATGGCCGCCGCGACGGGAGCCGTCACGGGCGTCGCGATCCTCGGCAACGCGCGGCTCGCGCTGCTCCCGCTCGTGGTCGCCGCCTTCGTCGTCTGGCGGGTGCGTCCCGGGGTGCGGGCGCTCGCCATGGCCTCCGTGCTCGTCGCGGCGTCGGCGCTCGTCGTCGCGCCGTGGGTCGTCAGGAACCGCATCGAGGTGGGCTGCTTCGCGCTCACGACCGACTCGCGCGCGCTGTGGAAGGCGAACAACCTCAACACGTACGACGTGCTCGACCGAGGCGGCTGGATCGACGACGTGCCCGAGCTTCCCGGCGCGCCTCCGTGGCCGGAGCTCGCCGCCGACCTCACGCTCGCGGGGCGGCCGACGACCGTGGACGAGTGCGCGCAGATGCGTCTCTACCGCGAGGAAGTCGTCGACTTCTGGCGCGAGCACCCGGGCGAGAAGGGTCGCCTCGCGCTCCAGGCAGTGCGCTTGCTCTGGAACCCGGTGCCCTCCGAGTCCGACGAGAGCGGGAGTGGGCTCGCGAGAACGGCGCGCCGCACGATCGAGCCCGCCTACATGGTCGTCCTGTACGCGCTCGCGCTCGTGGGCCTCTTCGTCGCACCGCGCCGCTTCGTCGCGCTGACGCTCTTGCTCCTGGCGTACAACACGCTTGCCGCGGCCGGATTCGCGGGAACCGCGCGGTACCGCGCGCCGTGGGACTTCCTGCTCGCGCTCCTCGCCGGGTTCGCGCTCGCCTGGATCTGGGAACGCTTCCGGCAGCGGCGAGGCGGCTACGAAGCGGTTCCTCCGAGCGCAGCGACGTAGAGCTCCTCGATCCGCCGCACGCTCCGCTCGGGTGTGAACTCGCCGAGTGCACGCTCTCTCCCGGCACGACCCATCGCGACGGCCCGCTCGAGATCTCCCCCGAGCGCGATCATTGCCTCCGCCAGCGCGTCCGCGTCCCCGGGCTGGACGACGATGCCGGTCTCTCCGTCGGCGACGATCTCGGGAAGGCCTCCGACGGCGCTCGCGATCACGGGCCGGCCTCGCTCCATCGCCTCGAGCGCGACCATCCCGAACCCCTCCCCGAGCGAGGGTACGACGACGATCGCCGCCCGCTCGATCGCCTCCTGCACGGGCGAGACGAAGCCGAGGAAGTTCACGGCCTCCTCGAGCCCGAGGTTGCGGGCGTACGACTTGAGGGCGGGCTCGAGCGGGCCCCGGCCCGCGACGTCGAGGACGATCCCGGGAACACGAGAGCGCGCCTGCGCAAGGGCGCGGAGGAGCACGAGGTGCCCCTTGATCGGGATCAGGCGGCCGACGCAGAGGAACCGCGGCTCGGCTCCCTCGTAGGGCCGGAACCCGTCGCGGGCGGAGATCCCGTAGTGGACGATCCGGAAGTCGCCCTCGTCGAAGCCCTCGGTCTCCGCGAGGTAATGGGCGAGGCCCTGCGAGATGGCGATGTGGACGTGCGCGAGAGACCCGACGGTGCGGTCGGCAAGCCCGAAGAAGCGTCCCTCGCGAAACTCGTTGAAGCCGTGCTTCGTCGAGAGGCGGAGCGGGACTCGGGCCATCGTGCCGGCGAGCTGGCCGTAGGCATCCGCATGGACGAGGTGGGTGTGGAGGATCCTGGGACGGACGCGTGAGAGATGGGCAACGACCTCGCCGAAGGCGATCGGGTCGACGTCGGCACGCAGGCGAACGTCGCCGAGGGGAACGCCCCGTGCCTCGAGCTCGCGCGCGAACTCCCACGCGCCGGGCTCGTCCTCGTGCAGCATCAGGAACCGGACGTCCCAGCCGTGTGCGCGCAGGTCGGGCAGGAGCTGGAGCAGGTGCGCCTCGGAGCCGGAGATGCCCGCGACCTTCTGCGTGTGGAGGACGATGCCGTCTTGTACGCCCGTGTTCGTCATGCGATCCCTGCAGCGTCGAGAATTCCACGCGCCCACGACTGCACCGAGTGTCCTGCCTCGACCCGCTCGCGGAGGCGGCGACCGAGCTCGGCGCGCTCGGTCGTGCCGGTCGCGGCGAGCGCCCGGATGCGAGCGGCAAGCTCGTCCGGATCGTCACGCTCGAAGCGAAGCTCCGGTTCCAGCAGGGAGTCGAAGACAGGATTCGACGCGAGCACGGGAATGCAGCTTGCCGCAGCTTCGTACACCACCTTGTCGGGAGCGCCCGCGCGCATGTTGTTGACGAGAGCGTCGTGCGCCGCGAGAAGACCGGGGATCTGCGCCCGCGTAACAGCGTCGCCGAGCGTCACGCGCCCTCCCAGCCCAAGGCCGGACGCGAGCTGCTCCAGCTCGGTCCTGTGTTTGCGCTCCTCGTCCGACAGCGCTGGACCGCGCACGTCCAGGCGGACACCGTCTCCCACTGCCGCGATCGCGCGCAGGACGACGTCGAGGCCCTTCGCCGGCGAATAGCGGCCCAGGGCGAGCAGGTGGAGGCCGTCCGCGCTCCGCGGAGGCGAGCAGGGGAACTCTCCGAGCTCGATTCCGTGCCCGATCGCCCGCACCTTCTCTGACGCAAGGGGAAAGGAGCGGCGATCGACGGAGACGACCGCAGTCGAAACGCGCTCCGCGGCCTCGAGCAGACGGCTCGCGCGCCAGTGCGTGAACCAGAGGACGAGTGGGATGCGGAGCGGCCGCACGAGAGGAGCCGCGACCACGGCGTAGATCGGGCACATGTGAGCGACGACCGCTCCCCCACGCAGGCCGCGGAGCTCGCGCGCGAGCGCGGACTCGAAGCGCGCACCACGGCCGAGCTTCCACCTCGACCGGAACGTGCGCACGCGGCAGTTGGCAGGAAGGACACCCGGGACGGCGCTGTCCGCGAGCACGACGACTTCGTCGACGAGGGCCGCGAGAGCCGCGATCTTCGGGACGGTTGCCGCAAGCGCAGGATGCCGCGGATCGACCTGCTGCGTGACGAAGACAACTCTCTTCGCCATCAGAAGAAGTCGAAGTCGCCGAGAGTGAAGTGCCACGCGTCCGCGCGCTCGTCGAGCCGGGCGCCGTCGAGCAGCACTTTGCCGATGAAGCGGAGCCGCTTGTTCGTGGGGGCGAAGCCGAAGGCGAGCAGCGCACGCCGCTGCGCGCGGGACGGCGGTGGGAGCAGCACGAGTGCGTCCGCACCTCCCCGTACCTCCTCGAGCGCCCGCGAGAGGAGGCCGCGAATCGCCTCCGCGTCGTCAGGCGCTGCGACGAGGTCGGCCAGGAACCCGGCCGAGACTCCGTGTTTGAACGTATGACCGACGACGGCGACGCCGGCGAGCACACCGTTCCGGTACACGCCGAAGCAGCGGTAATCGCGCGGCGAGTCGAGATAGCGCCAGTTGAAGTACTCGGCGTCGCGGACGAAATGATGTCCATAACCGGCCGCCGCACGATGTCCGAGCTCGTCCAGCTCCGGCCCGAAGCGGGAGACCGGCCGCACGTCCAGAGTGCGGACGGCGGGCTCGGTGTCGTCGGGCGGACGAAGGCCGCCGAGGTCCCCTGGCCGGCGGAGCACGTACCGGGCGACAGCAGCGGCCCGGAGAGGGCGGGCCCACAGGCGGAGCCGCGGCAGGTCGATCCAGCCGAGGCGGCTGACGAAGATCGGATGCGAGGCGCGGTTGGGGAACGTGACCGTCACCGGCGAGCCGGACGCCGCGGCGGCCTTCTCGTTCTCGAGCTCGAGGGTCGAGAAGACGCCCTGTCCTCGGTACCGCGGATCGGTGGCGACGTTGACGGGAATCGCAAGACGCGCCTCGGAGCCGTCGAGTGAGGTTCGGAAGAAGCTCATCGCGGCGACACCGACGACCTCGCCGCCGTCGACGGCGAGCGAGACGATCCCCTCGCCTGCCGGGTTCCGGTCGAACCACCAGACGAACTCCTCGTCCGAGAGCTGCGTCGTCCCTACCCGTGCAAGCAGCGCGACGAGCGCGGCGCGCTGGTCGGGTGTGTAGCGGACGGTCTCGAAGCTCATGACGCGGCTCGAGCTCACCGCGTGCGCGTTCCGAGCGCGGAGTTCAGCGCCCGGCGGGCGTGCGTCCCGACAACCGTGTCCTTGACCGCGATGAGATCGCACGCACCGCTCAGGACGAGCTCGAAGGTCCGCGCCGGGTAGGGCTCGACGTTGTAGCGACGGAGCCGAAAGCGATCGCTCGCCGGCCCGTTCGCGCCGGACACCGACGTGAACGCGAGGCTGTATCCGGCCTGCTGGACGAGGCTCGCGTGCTCGGGGCGGTAGTCCGCCCGCGAGCCCTTCACGAACGCGTACGCGTCCACCTCGCGCCCGAGCCGCTCCTCGAGCCGGAGCTTCGAGAGCGCGATCTCGCGCGTCGCCTCGGCGGGATCGAGCTCGGACAGCGGCCGGTGCCCGATCCCATGCGACTCGACGCGCACCCCCCCGGCCTCGAGCTCGGCCAGCTCGTCCCAGCCGACGGTCTCGTTGCGGATGCCGAGCACACGCAGCGACTCCTCGTGCGGTAGCGGCCGGCCGTCGTCCAGGTAGCCGATCGGGACGAAGAGGACAGCCGGGTACCCATGCCGCCTGAGTACCGGAAGGGCGTTCTCGAGGTTGTCTCTGTAGCCGTCGTCGAAAGTGATGAGGACGGCTCCCTCCGG
>JAHEXT010000064.1 GCA_023251945.1 Actinomycetes bacterium | reverse complement strand
GGAGCGCGCGGGTGTCGATGTCGTGATCTACCGAGGCGACGAGATCTCGCGGAAGGGCGACGGCGGCCCGACCTGTCTCACGCGCCCGATTCTCCGCTCCTAAGAAAGCGCAAAGCCGAAGGCGAAGCCGAGTGCGGTGACCAGGCCGGCTTCTCTCCCGCCCAGCTCGAAGGCCTCCGGCATGAGCGTGTCGGAGAGCATGACGAGCAGCGCACCCGCTGCGAACGCGAGCGCGAACGCGCCGCCGCCGATGGGCATCTTGTCGAGCGCCCACCAGCCCACCGCGGCCGCGACGACCGAGGCCGCGACCACCGCACTCCACATCGTGAACAAGCGCCCGCGGGTCCAGCCGGCCTCTTGGAGGCCGCTCGTCGCGGAGAGGGACTCCGGGATGTTCGAGACGAAGACTCCGACGACGACCGCCACCGGGACGGTCCCGTCCGTCTGGAGTGACGCTCCGAGGACGAAGGACTCTGGGATCCCGTCGAGCACGGTACCGAGGACGATCGCGCTCGCCAAACCAGCGAGCTGGTGAGCGCCGCCTATGCTCTTCCGGCCGTGGCCGCCTCGCCGGTCGATCAGCCAGTCGCCCAGGTAGAAGCTCAGTGCTCCCGCCGCGAAGCCAGACGCCGCGAAATGGAAATCCGTCTCGAATGCGTCGAGAACGAGCTCGTACGCCACGGCGGCGATCAACGCTCCCGATCCGAAGGCGATCGTCAGGCCGATGGCCCGGTTCCCGGGGCGCGCGGCGAACGCAACGGCTGCTCCGATCCAAAGCGAGCCGGCGGTGACGAGACCCCAGAAAGCCGCCTCGAGCACGGCCCGACACTAGCGCTCTTTCGAGAGTGATCGGCCAGGTAGCGATGCGGCTCTGGGCATCGCGATGCCGTGTCCTCAGTCGCGCCCATATCGCACTGATATGGGCGCTCCCTGCGTCCTCGCCTCGCGACGCCCATCATCCGCCTCGCGACGGGCAATCACTCCCGAAGGAGCGCTACGCCTCATCCAGGGTGAGCTGGCGGTACGGCGAGAGCCCGGAGACGCCGACTCCCACGAGCCGCAGCGCTCCAGGCCGGTCGCGGAGGCCCCGGTCGAGCAGCCCGCAAGCGACATCTCCGATGGCGTCCGCCTCGTCGACGGCTGCGGCGAGCGTCGTCGACCTGGTGCGGATGGAGAAGTCCCCGTACCGGAGCTTGGCTGTCACGGTCCTCCCGGAGAGGCCCGAGTTGTGAAGTCGCTCGGCGACGAGCTCCGCGAGACGCCGCACCTCGGCGTGCAGGAGCGCGCGGTCGGACACGTCGCGGGCGAACGTGTCCTCGGCCGAAACGGAGACGGGCTCACCCTCGAGCTCGAGGTCGCGCGGGTCGATCCCGCGGGCCCGGTCGCGGAGGAGCGGCCCGAGCGATCCCGGAAGAAGCGCGCTGAGCTCCGGGTCGGAGAGAGCTGCCAGCCCTCCGATCGTGTCGACTCCCGCGACCCGCAGCCGCTCCTCCGCGCGCGGCCCGACGCCCGGGAGCAGCCGCACCGAGAGCGGTGCGAGGAAACGGGCCTCGCGACCGGGCGGCACGACCGTGATGCCGCCGGGCTTTCGCCGGTCGGACGCGATCTTGCAGACGACCTTCGACGTCCCGACACCGAGAGAGCAGGTGAGGCTCGTCGTCGCGCGCACGGAGGTCTGCACGGCGGAGGCGACCGCACGCGCCTGCGCGAAGTCGCGCGCGACCATGGCGAGGTCGAGGTATCCCTCGTCGATTCCCGTACGCTCGATGCGCGGGACGATCTCCGAGACCGTGTCCCACACGGCCCGCGAATACTGGCGGTAGAGGACGTGGCGTGGCCAGACGAAGACCGCCTGCGGGCAGCGCCGGAGCGCTTCTGCCGAGCTCATCGCCGAGCGGATCCCGAACGTCCGCGCGACGTAGTTCGCCGTCGACACGACACCCCGGCCGTAGGGGTCTCCGCCGACCACGAGCGGCTTCTCGCGCAGCTCCGGGTTCTCGAGCTCCTCGACCGCGGCAAAGAACGCGTCAAGGTCGAGGTGGGCGAGGATCGGCACGGTAGGCAATCTAAGGTTCCGCCATGATCTCCACCCCCGCGCTGCCGCCGCCGGCGATCGAGCAGCCCGCGCCACACCAGGCGTCGTTCGGGCTCGTCACCGGCCGTGCGGCACGCGGCACCCGGCGGGTCGTGATTTCGGTGGACGGGCACGTCCTCGCGTCGAAGCCGCTCCGCGGCCGCCGCTTCTGGCTCCGTGTCGCGCTCCCGGTGGGCGACGTCGCCGTGCGCGTGACGACGATCGCCTCCGGGGGACGCCACTCGTCACGCATCGTCAACGACGTCTACGGCCTTCCCGCCGCCGCTCGCCCGAGGGGGGTGGTGGGGCGCGAGGACCGCGTTCTCGCACAGCGCCTCCGTGGTCTGGCCCAGGGATACGCAGGAACGGCTGCGGTCTACGTCCAGAGCCTGACCGGTGGCGCGGGGGCCGCGTGGAACGCACAGGCCCGCTTCCCCGCAGCCTCGACCCTCAAGCTCGCCATCGCGGCGACGGTGCTCGCATCGCACCCCGGCATTCCGCCGCCGGGCTCGCGGGTCGATTCGCTGCTGCGCGCCATGATCACGCGCTCCGACAACGCGGCGGCGAACGCGCTCGAGGTCTGGCTCGCGGGGTCGACGAGCGCAGGGGCCAACCGGGTGAACGTGCTCATGCGGTCGATCGGGATGGACGACTCGATCATGTATGGGGGCTACGCGCTACGCACGCTCGCCGGCCCCATCCCCGAGCGCGTGGACGAGCAGCCGGCCTTCGGGGTCGGCAAGTACACGACCGCAGCAGACCTGTCGTCGCTGCTCCGGGCGGTCTGGCTGGCGGCCGGCGGTCGAGGCCCGCTGCGCCGGGCGCAGCCGGGGTTCACACTCACGGACGCTCGCTATCTCCTGTGGCTCCTCGGGCACGTCTCCGACTCGCCCAAGCTCGACGGCATCGTCGGGGAGAGGCGCGGGCTCGCGGTCCTGCACAAGGCCGGCTGGGTGAGCACAGCACGCCACGACGCCGGGCTCGTCTTCTGGGAGGGCGGGGTCTTCGTCGCGGCTGTGATGACGTGGAGTCCGAGCGGCGCGGGCATCTCCTCGGACCTGCTCGCCGGTCGCTGCGCCGCGGAGGCGCTCGAGCGCTTCCGCAGGCTTCCGCGCTGAACGCGCGCCCTCGACGGCCGCCTGTGAGTGGTCGCTACACTTTTTGAACCAACTGCGTCAGTTGACCGACTTCTTCGGGGGTCTGACGTCAGTCAGACCCCCGTTGGAAAGAGAGGGACGTGACCCGCCTGCTGCTCGTGCCCCTGGATGACCTCGTCGTCTTCCCGAACATGAACGTCACCCTCACCGTCGACGTCGGCGACGAAGACCGGGTCCTGCTCGTCACCAAGCACGAGGACGAGTACGCGAAGGTGGGCACCGTCGCGGAGGTGACCGACCGGATCCGGCTGCCGGGTGGCGGACGCGCTGTCGCGCTGTCCGGACTGCACCGTGGGGTCGCCGGCGCCGCGGCCACCGACAGCCAGGGCCGGCTGTTCGTAGACGTCGACGAACGCCCCGACGACGAGTCGGCGGACGGGAAAATCCGGGAGCTCGAGCGCGAGTACCGGGCGGTCGTGGAGGAGATCCTCGAGCTGCGTGGCGACGACGGCCGTATCGCGGCCTTCGTTCGCTCGATCTCGGAGCCGGGAGCGCTCGCGGACACGTCGGGCTACTCGCCCGACCTCACGTTCGAGCAGAAGGTCCAGCTCCTCGAGACCGTCGACGTCCGCGAGCGGCTCGAGCTCGCGCTCGAGTTTCAGCGCGAGCGCCACGCGTTGATGCAGGTTCGCAAGCGGATCCAGGAGGACGTCGAGTCCGGTGTGGACAAGCAGCAGCGCGAGTACATCCTCCGCAAGCAGCTCGACTCGATCCGCAAGGAGCTCGGCGAGGACGAGGCGTCGGTCGTCGAGGAGTACCGCCAGAAGATCGCCGAGGCCGAGATGCCGGAGAAGGTGCTCGAGCAGGCCGAGCGCGAGCTCTCGCGGCTCGAGCGGATGGGCGACCAGACCCCCGAGGCGACCGTGATCCGGAACTACCTCGACTGGCTGCTCGCGGTGCCGTGGAGCAAGCGCTCGGAGGAGCGGCTCGACCCGCAGCACACGCGCGAGGTGCTCGACACCGACCACGCGGGGCTCGAGGACGTCAAGGACCGAGTCGTCGAGTACATCGCCGTCGCGAAGCTGCGCAAGGAGCGCGGGGTCGAGGACGACCGCCGCTCCGGCGCGATCCTGACGCTCATCGGCCCGCCCGGCACGGGCAAGACCTCGATCGGCGAGTCGATCGCCCGCGCCACGGGACGCGAGTTCGTCCGCATGTCTCTGGGTGGAATCCGCGACGAGGCGGAGATTCGCGGACACCGGCGGACGTACATCGGAGCGCTTCCGGGCCGGCTGGTGCGCGCGCTGCGCGACGCCGGGACGATGAACCCGGTGATCATGCTCGACGAGGTCGACAAGGTCGGTGCCGACTGGCGCGGGGATCCCTCCTCGGCGCTGCTCGAGGTCCTCGACCCGGCGCAGAACCACTCCTTCCGCGACCACTACCTCGACGTCGAGCTCGATCTCTCCGAGGTCTTCTTCATCGCCACCGGCAACATGGTCGAGACGATTCCGGGGCCGCTCCTCGACCGGATGGAGGTGATCCGGTTCGACGGCTACACGACGGACGAGAAGGTCGCGATCGCCCGCGGCTACCTGTGGCCGCGCCAGCGCGAGCGGAACGGGCTGCACGAGGACGAGGTCTCGATCTCGGACGACGCGCTCGAGCTCGTCGTCTCCGAGTACACGCGCGAGGCAGGGGTGCGCCAGCTCGAGCGGGAGCTCGGGACCGCGCTCCGCAAGACGGCCACCCGCATCGCATCTGCTGAGGTGGAGCCGCCCATCGAGATCGACACGGCAGTCGTGCGCGAAGCACTCGGGCGCCAGAAGGTCTTCCGCGAGACGGCCGAGCGGACGGCCGTTCCGGGCGTCGCGACCGGGCTCGCTGCCACAGCCACCGGCGGGGACGTCCTCTTCATCGAGGCGACGTCGCACAAGGACGGCGACAAGCTCGTCCTCACCGGCCAGCTCGGGGACGTGATGAAGGAGTCCGCGCAGATCGCGCTCTCCTCGGTTCGCGCGCTCTCGGCGCGCCTCGGGATCGACGAGGACGCATTCGACAACCGCTCGTTCCACGTCCACGTCCCCGCGGGCGCGATCCCCAAGGACGGACCGAGCGCCGGTATCACGATGGCCACTGCCATCGCGTCCCTCCTCACCGGACGGCCCGTCAAGCACACGATCGGAATGACCGGCGAGATCACACTCCAGGGACGCGTGCTGCCGATCGGCGGGCTCAAGCAGAAGGTGCTCGCCGCGTACGCGGCGGGGATCACCGACATCATCATCCCCGAGCGGAACCGGGCCGATTTGGAAGACATCCCGGAGAAGGTCCGCGCCGACGTCGCGTTCCACCCCGTGCTGTCGATCGACGAGGTCCTCGGCCTCGCGCTCGAGGAGAAGCCGGTTCAGTCCAGTGTGGCGCTGTAAAACCTGCACCCCTGTCCCCGAAGAAGTCCGCCGGGCGGCGGGCGTGCTCGAGCGGCGCTACGCGGTCTCGATCCTCTACGCCTCGTACGAGGGCTGCACCCGCTTCAACGAGTTTCGCCAGGCGCTTGGGGAGATCCCACCGGGGACGCTCGCCCAGCGCCTCGTCGAGCTCGAGCGCGCCGGCGTCCTCGGCCGCGAGGTCCGCGACGCCCGTCCTCCGCTCGTGGAGTACGTGCTGACGAACGACGGCCTGCGGCTCCGCTCG
>JAHEXT010000029.1 GCA_023251945.1 Actinomycetes bacterium | reverse complement strand
CCGCCGGCTACGGCTGCCAGGGCGAGCGCGATGCGCGAGAGCTCCCCGCCCGAGGCGGTCTCCGCGACGGGTGCGAAAGGGAGCCCCGGGTTCGGGCGGACGAGGAAGACGGCCTCGTCGGCACCTGTCGACCCGGCCTCGCGCTCACCGAGCTCGACGAGGAACTCGCCTGCTCCCATGCCGAGCCCCTGGAGCTCGCCGGCTACTGCTTCGGCAAGTGGCCGCGCCTGCGAACGTCTCATCGCCCGAAGCTCCTCGGCGAGGCTCTCCATGCGAGTCTCGACGGCAGCGAGCGCCTCGGCCGCGACCTGCGTGGGATCGTGCCCGGCGGCGGCTTCGTCGAGCTCCCGGTGGGCGGCCGCCGCCCGCTCGAGGAGCTCCGCGTACGACGCGCAACCGAAGCGGCGCTCGAGGTCGGCAATCCGCTCGAGCTGCGCCTCGACCTCCTCGAGCTCGCCCGGGTCGGCCTCGAGCGAGGCGAGAAAGGCGCGAATGTCGCTCCCCACCTCGCCGAGCCGCAGGGCGACGTCGCGGAGCTCGCCCGCGGCCGGCCCCAGCTCGGGCGCGAGGCGCTCCAGCGGGGCAAGCACGCGTTCCGCGCGGGCGGCAAGCGCGGCTGCCCCGTCGCCCTCGTCGGGAGCGATCGCGTCCGCCGCGTCTGCGGCCGCTTCTCCGAGCTCCGCGACGTGGCGAAGGCGCTCACGCTGCACCTTGAGCTCGTGTTCGGCGCCCGGAGCAAGGCCCTCGGTTCCCTCGACGAGCGCCTCGAGCTCCACGAGCCGCGCCGCGACCGCGTCCGCGTCGCGGGTCAGCTCCTCGTACCGCCGGCGAGCACTCCCGAGCTCGCGCCAGGCGAGCGCGGCGTCGCGGCGTCGCTCGACCTGCTCGACGCCACAGAAGGCGTCGAGGACGTCGAGCTGGAAGGCGGGGCGTGCGAGCCGCCGCTGCTCGAACTGGCCGGACATGGCGATGAGGCGCTCGGCCGCAGCGGCCACGTCTTCGCGGGCCACGGCTCGGCCCCACGCGTACGCCCGGGTCCGGCCGTCGGCAAAGACCCGTCGGGCGAGGACGAGGCCCGCCTCGTCCCCCGGCCGGAGCTCCGCGAGCGTGACGAGCTCGTCGTCCTCGAAGAACCCGTCCGGCACGTCCAGCTCGGCCTCGACGTAGGCCTCCGGCCCGTCCACTCCCACCGAGGACGCGTCGGCGCGCGCTCCCAGGAGGAGCCCGATCGCCTGGGCGAAGATCGTCTTCCCCGCGCCCGTCTCGCCCGTCACCGCGTTGAGACCCGGTGCGAACGCGAGATCCGCCTCGCGAATGAGGACGAGGTTCTCGATCCTGAGCCTACGAAGCATGTCGTACCTTCTGCTCTCGCCTTGAGCGATCCTTGATCCTCCGGCAACATCCTGAGGACCCATGAAGCAGCGCGACATCCTCTGGATCACCACCATCTGGATTGTGCTGCTGCTGCTGGCGGCGGCGGTAGCCACGTTCTTCACCGACGACGATCCGGCCACCAACGACGCAGTGGGAGCCGGCCTTCTGGCAGTCATTCTCGGCGTCCTTGCGACCGGGCTGTACGTGTACGGCCGACGCCGGTCCTGGGATCGACGCGACGCCCTCTCGCTCGCCGGCATCTGGGTCCTCGTGCTCGGCGCGGCGCTCGCAGTCGGCGCGGCTCCAGCCTTCGGTGGTGTCATTGGCTACGTCCTGTCTGCGTGCTACCTCGCGTGGAGTCGCAAGCATCGGCGAGCGCGTCAGCGCATGGAGGCTCCGCCGATTCGGACCTGCCCGCAGTGCGGAACGCACATGCACCACGAGGCGAGAATCTGCTCGCGCTGCGGATCCGACTCGGCCCCGTGGACGTTCTACGACGGTAGCTGGTGGACTCGGGATGAAGCGGGCAAGTGGCAATCGCCGGACACGGAATCCGGCGTAAGCGGGTCGTATCCGGACGGGGATCCGACCCCGTCGCTGATCGAGACCGGCGAGAGCGACGCGTAGCAGCGCGTTACGACGCAAAGCTCTGGCGATAGCGGCGGACGAAGGTCGCCTCGGGCAGCGTCGCGAGGAGCGAGCGCTCGGCGCCGATGCGGACGACGGCCCGGTCGGCCTTCGCGAGCGTCGCGACGCGGTGTCCGTCGACGAGGACGCCGGCCTCGACGTCCTGCGTGCGGTTCCAGACGATCACGTCGGCGCCGGGGGGGATCACGATCGGCCGTGCATGGAGCGAGTGCGCCGCGACGTAGGTCAGGGCGATCGCCTCGAGTCCCCACATGAGCACGGGCCCACCGTTCGAGAGGTTGTACGCGGTGGAGCCCGACGGCGTCGAGCAGATGATCCCGTCGCACGGCTGGCGACCCAGCTCCTCCCCACCGACGGCCAGCTCTAGCTCGATCATCCGACCGAGCGACGCGCTCGCGACGACGGCGTCGTTCACCGCGCGGTCGATGCCCTCGGGGTGCTCGACCTCGAGCGTCGGAAGCTCGACGACCTCGTACTCGCCGGAGAAGACGCGGGTGAGCCCGGACTCGAGCTCGCGGCGCCCCATCGAGCTCAGGAAGCCGACCCGCCCGAAGTTGACGCCGACAACGGGGACTCCCATCCCGAGGAAGAGCGTCAGGGTCCGTAGAACGGTCCCGTCACCGCCGAGGACGACGGCGATGTCGGCCGCCCGGAGGTCGGGGGAGGGCTCCACGCCGTGCTTCTCCGCCTCGTCGGGCGGGAAGAGCAGCTCGACACCGTGCTCATGCGCGACTGCCTGCAGCCGCGCGAGACCGGCGCCGATCTGGCTCTGTTTCCCGTGCGTGACGACGGCCGCGCGCGCGACGGCCCTAGCCGACGGCTTCGGCGATCCAGCGGTCGATGTCATCGGGATTCGCTGCGCCGGGACGATTCACGAGGTGGACGAAGAACTCCCGGTTCCCCTTCGGGCCGGGCAACCCGGAGTCTACGACGCCGACGGTCTCTCCACCCCAGGTGCGTGCGGCTTCGATGACCGTTTCGAGCACCTTTCGCTGCACTTCCGGGTCGCGAACCACGCCTTTGCGAACCTCCGCCCTGCCGGCCTCGAACTGCGGCTTCACGAGAACGAGCGCCTCCCAGCCCCGGCGAGCGAGCTCGAGAACGGGTGGGAGCGCCTTCGTGACACTGATGAAGGAGACGTCGCAGACGACGAGATCGGGTACGAACGGAAGGGCTGTGAGCGCGCGCACGTTCGTGCGCTCGAGCACGGTTACGCGCGGGTCGGAGCGAAGGCGCGGGTGGAGCTGGCCGTAGCCGACGTCGATCGCGACGACCCGGGCCGCCCCCGCCTGGAGCAGGCAGTCGGTGAAGCCGCCGGTGGAGGCCCCGACGTCCGCGCAGTCGCGTCCCCGGACGTCGACATCGAGGGCTGCGAGCGCGTTCCGGAGCTTCTGGCCGCCGCGGGAGACATACGGCGGCGGCTGCTCGACGGACAGCTCCGCGTCCTCCTCCACCTGTTGGCCGGGCTTGGAGTAGCCGGGAACGAGGCCGGCGAGGACGAGCGCCTGAGCCTGGCTGCGGCTCTCGGCGAGCCCGCGCTCGACAAGCACGACGTCGAGCCGCTTCTTCATGGGCCCGAGGCTAGCGGCCTCAGGCGGGAACGACGCGGCGTGCCCCGACGAGCCGGGCGCCATACGAGGAGCCCGCGAGGCGAACGACCTCGACGTCCCTCCCGGACTGCGGCGCATGAACCATCCGCCCGCGACCGAGATAGAGGCCGACGTGCCCGAGCCCCTCGAAGAAGAGCACGTCACCCGGCTTCATCCGAGCCCGCGAGACGCGGCGGCCTTCGCCGTACAGCGCGTACGAGTTGTGAGGGAGCTCTACGCCGAGACGTCCGTAGACCCAGCGCACGAGTCCCGAGCAGTCGAAGCCGCTCTCCGGCGACTCGCCTCCCCACTCGTACGGAATCCCGACCGCCCCGAGAGCGATCCGCGCGGCGCGCTCGCCGACGCTCGGTGCCGGGGCGACGATCCGGCCTTCCCGGTCGGGATACGGTCTCTCCTCGGCCCTTGCGCCGGCGGCGGGACCGACGACCGCGAAGAGCACTGCAAACGCGAGCGCGGGCAGAGTGAGACGGAGACGGGTGGACATAGGAGGAAGAACGACGGTCCGCGCGCGAGAAAAGGTGTGGCGCGCAGTCCTGGCCTGTTCGTGAAGGTCAGATCGTAGCCGGAGAAGAGCGCCTGTCCATCCCTCAACCGGTTCTAACGGCGAGGCCGTCGATGAGCTCCCTCAGCACCGAGGTGTCGGCCGCGATCGCTCGGAGGCGCTCTCGAGCCCGCTCGGCCGCCTCGTCCGCCAGCTGGCGTGCGCCCTCCGCGCCGAGCCGAACAGCGAAGCCGTCCTCGTCGAGGATGTCGTCGACGATCTGGAAGAGGAGCCCGAGCTCGTCGCCGAAGGCGCGCCACGGCGACTGATTCTCCTCCGGCACTCCGGCAGCAGCGAGCCCGAGCCCAACCGACGCGGAGAAGAGCTGCCCGGTCTTCAGCCGGTGCAGCTCAGCGAGGTCCGCGTCGTCCCCGGTGATGTCCCGGTGCTGCCCGCCGATCATCCCGAGGGTCGCAGTGACGAGCTCGCGTGCGAGGCGCGAGTCTTCATACGTGAGCACCAACCGGAACGCCTCCGCGAGCAGCGCATCGCCCGCGAGCAGCGCAACCCCCTCTCCGAAGGCCACATGCGCGCTTGGACGGCCTCGCCGCTCGGCGTCGTCGTCCAGCGCGGGCAGGTCGTCGTGGACGAGGGAGAACGTGTGCACGAGCTCGACCGCGGCTGCGGCAGGGAGGGTCTCCTCCACCGATCCGCCGGCGGCCTCGGCAACGGCCAGGCAGAGGACGGGCCGGATGCGCTTTCCCCCCGACTCGAGCGCGTAGCGGAGGGCCTCTTCGAGGCGACCGAGCTCGGGGGCGAGCGGAAGGGCTCCGAGGTACACCTCGACCGCGTCACGGAGTTCCTCAGGCGCCCGCATCGGCGATCGTCCGGGCCCGAGTCAGCTCCGCCTCGATCTGCCTGGCGAGCTCGGCGAGCTCGGCGATGACGTCGACCGCGGCATCGCCGTCCACGTCGTCGGCTTCCGCGAGCCGCTCGAGCTCCTCGCGCCGCTCGTTGAGGCGGGCGAGCAGCTCCTCGGCACGTGCCAGAGCCTCCTCGACCGAGCTCACGCCGCCGGCTCCTCCTCCCGCGCGATCCGGCCGAGGATCCCGTTCACGAGGCGCGCCGCGTCCTCGGATGCGTACCGCTTCGCCAGGACGACTGCCTCGTTGATCGCCACCTCAATCGGCACCGTCCTCTCCTCCAGCTCGTAGACGCCGATCCGCAGGATGTTCCGCTCGAGCGTACCCATCCGATCGGCGGGCCATTCGTCGGAAGTCTCGGTGATCCGTCGGTCGAGCGCCTCGGCGCGATCGGCGACCACGCCGGCGAGCTCGGCCGCGAACTCGTCGGGCTCCCCCTCGTAGAGAGAGGCCAGCGGCTGCCCGGTCAGGTCCCACTGATAGAGGAGGAAGAGTGCGGTCCGCCGCGCCGCACGCCGTCCCGCGGGCGGGCTCATGCCGGGGAGAGCGACGGCAGCCGGCCCTGGAGCTCGGCGAGGGTGGACGTCGAGTAGTCGCCGCCCTGGAACTCCTGTGAGGCGAGCACGTCGAGCGCGAGCTCGCGCGTCGTGGTAACCCCGCCGACCTCCAGGTCTGAGAGCGCCCGAACCGTGCGGGCGATCGCGGCCGGTCTCGTCTCGTCCCACACGATCACCTTCGCGACCAACGAGTCGTAGTACGGCGGGATCTCGCTCCCTTCGCGCATCGCCGTGTCGATGCGGACGCCGGCGCCGAGGGGCGGCCGGAAGCGGGTCACGGTGCCGGGTGCGGGGGCGAATCCCCGCGCAGGGTCCTCCGCGTTGATCCGGATCTCGATCGCGTGGCCCCGCCTGGGCGCACGGCCGGCCAGCTCGAGCCTCTCCCCAGCCGCGAGGCGCACCTGCTCGCGGACGAGGTCGATCCCGGTGACCGCCTCGCTCACCGGGTGCTCGACCTGGAGCCGACAGTTCGCCTCGATGAAGTGGAAGCCGCCGTCAGGCCCGAGCAGGAACTCGAACGTCCCCGCGTTCCGGTAGCCGATCGTTGCGCACGCGCGAGCGACGGCAGTCTCCATCTCCGCGCGGGTCTCGTCGTCGAGCGCGGGCGACGGCGACTCCTCGATCAGCTTCTGGTGCCGGCGCTGGATGGAGCACTCGCGCTCGCCGAGCGTGAGGACGCCCCCCTCGGCGTCGCACAGGACCTGGATCTCGACGTGGCGCGCGGGCGAGAGCACCTTCTCCAGGTAGAGCGAGCCGTCACCGAACGCAGCCTCCGCTTCGGCACTCGCCGCCGCGTACCCGCTCTCGAGCTCGTCTTCGGAGCGAACGACGCGCATTCCCTTCCCTCCTCCGCCGACGGCGGCCTTGAGGAAGACCGGAAAGCCGGCCTCCTGAGCTGCGCGGCGCACGGCGTCGAGGCCGGCCACGCCGTCCGTGCCAGGGACGAGCGGGATCCCCGCCGCGCGCATCTGCTCCTTGGCGCGCACCTTGTCGCCCATCCGCTCCATCACCTCCGCCGGGGGGCCGATGAAGACGAGGCCCGAGTCGTCGCAGGCGCGCACGAAGGCGGGGTTCTCGGCAAGGAAACCGTAGCCCGGGTGCACCGCCTCGCAACCAGTCGTCTCGGCGGCGGCGACGATGTTCGGGATCCGGAGGTAGCTCTCGGCGGCCGGAGGCGGACCGATGCAGACGGCCTGGTCGGCCAGCTCGACATGCGGCGCGTCCCGGTCGGCGGTCGAGTAGACGGCGACCGCCTCTATCCCGAGCTCGTGCAGCGCGCGGACGACGCGCACGGCGATCTCGCCCCGGTTCGCGACGAGGACGCGCGTGAACATCATGGGGTCAGGTCTTGCATTCCGACATTCGCGGATGAGCCTCGCTCCGAGGTTGGCCTGCGTCGGAATGCAAGACCTGACCCCTAAACCGCAGGCGGTGCGAGCACCGGCTCGATCTCGAACAGGAGCTGCCCGTACTCCACCGGTTGCGCGTTCTCGACGTGGATCGCCCGCACCCTTCCCGCGACCTCCGCCTTCAGCTCGTTGAAGAGCTTCATCGCCTCCAGGAGGCAGAGCGTCTGGCCGGGGACGATGGTGTCACCGACATCGACGAACGTGGGCGCTCCCGGGTTGGGAGCGCGAAAGAAGACGCCGACCATCGGCGACTCCACGCGCACGATGCCGTCGGCCGCGGCCTCGGCGGTTGCAGAGGTGACGTCACGTGCCGCTGCCTGCACGCCGAGCGCGGTCGTCGCGCCGGCGGGCTCGTCCGCTCGTCGCACCGACACGCGCATGCCCTCGTCCTCGATCTCGATCTCGCCGACACCCGACTCCTGGACGATCTTTACGAGCTCGCGGATACGCTCCGCGCGCTCCGCGTCCGCGTCCTCAGCGATGAGAACCGTCTCGCGGGAGTGACGTGCGCGAATCGTCCGGAGCAGCTCCTCGGCATCGGCGCCGAACATGGCGAGGAGCACGAGCTCCTCCTCGCTCGCGGCGAGACCCTCCGCGCGCTCCCGCACGTCTTCCGCGGTCGGCGGGTCATCGGTCAGCGCCGGCCGCGGCGCAAGCAGGGCGACCGCGCGTTCCACGGTCGGGTCGACCGGCTCGGGCGTCACGCCGTAGCCGCCCTGGACGAGCGCCCGGAACTCGTCGATCACCGTCCCGTAGCGCCTCGCCTCGAGCACGTGCAGGAGCGCCTGCGAGGCGAGGATCTGCCCGATCGGCGCCGCGAGCGGAGGCCATCCTGCCTCGCCGCGCACGCGCCCGACCTCCTCCAGTACGTCGAGCAGCCGGTCGGCGGCGGCATGTGCGCGCAGGTGGACGTCGAGCGCGGCAACGAGCCCGGCGGGGAGGTCGAACTCCGCCGCGCGGACGGCGATGCGCGGGGCGACCGGGGCCACCGGCTCGTCGCCGATGTACTCGTCGATCAAGTCCGCCGCGTCCCAGAGCTTGGCGCTGTCCAGGCCGGCCCCCTGGCCGAACCCCTCGAGCGATTCCGCGAGGGACTCGCCCGAGACGCGATGGAGCGTGAGCGCGAGTGGGTACACGGCGGTCGCAACGAGATCCGCTCCGGCCTCGACCGCGGCGAGTGCCGAGGCGAGCCCCACCCCGGCCGAGCCCTGGACGTAGAAGCCGACCGGAAGCTGGCTGGCCTCCCGGATGCGCCCGACGAGCTCCTGCGCGCGATGCGGCAAGAGGGCGCCCGTCGGGTCGTTGACGATGACTCGGGTCGCGCCGAGGTCGGGGAGCTTGCGAGCCTCGTCGATGAGCGTGTCTGTCTCGCCCGTGCGGCCAGGGCTGTAGACGAGCCCCGCATGGAAGGCGCCGCCCGCGCTCGTGATCGCCGCTCCTGCCTCGCGCAGGTTGGAGACGTCGTTCAGTGGGTCGTGGAGCCGGAAGACCTCGATCCCGTTCTCCGCCGCGCACGAGACGAAGCGCCCGACGATGTCGTCCGAGACAGGCCGCGAGCCGACGAGGAACCGGCCGCGAAGGGCAATCCCGAGCGGAGTCGAGACGCGCGCCTTGATCCCGCGGATCCGCTCCCAGGGGCTCTCGACCCGCCGTCGCACCGTTGCATCGAAGACGCCCCCTCCCGAGATCTCGAGGCAGGCGAATCCGGCCTGGTCGAGCACCTCGGCGACGCGCAGAATCTCGGCCGTGGGCAGGCGCCCGGCAAGCGGCTCCTGGGACAGGAGCCGGATCGTCGTGTCGACGAGCCTGGGCACGGCTCTGGACCTTACCGAGCCGCGTCGGTTACCGTCCCGGCCGCGGCCGCGCCTCCGCGCACCGCCCCGGTGGGCGCGCGAAGGATGTCAGGACGCAGGCGGGCGGTACTGGACTCCTTCCGCGATGCGAAGGGCCTCGAGCGTCTCCTCGACGCTGAGGAGGACCGTGGTCTCGAACGAGTTGAGCGCGCCGCCTCCCGTGATCGCCAATGACACAGCGGCCATCGAGACGTTGCTCGGAGCTTCCCACAGGTTGTAACCGTCGTGGCTGCCGAACGCATACCAGAATCCGTGCAGCTTCCCACCGACCGCACCGATGTACGCCTCTGCGGCTTGACGACGGTCTTCAGGGTTCTCGATCATCCTTGCCCAGGTCTCCGGCGTGTAGCTGAACTTCGACAGATAGAGCGGCATGCGTTCTCCTTTCGTTGCGGAGATAGCCGGGGCCGGGCGCCCCGGCGTTCAACAGCTGAAGCCTTACGTTTCCTCTGTCCTCGTTTCAAGCTGAGCAGGCGACGGAACAGCCTTGGGCACCCTGCTCGGTAGCCCAGCGCGTCTCAGGCCCGGGAGATGTAGCGGCCTTCGCGGGGATCGACCTTGATCCGCTCGCCGCGATCGACGAAGAGCGGAACCTGGACGACCGCGCCCGTCTCGAGGGTCGCGGGCTTCGTCACGTTCGAGACCGTGTCGCCGCGGACGGCGGGCTCGGTCTCCGTGACCTTCAGCTCCACCGAGGCCGGAAGCTGGATTCCCGAAGGCTTGCCGTCCACCGCGAGCATCTGGACCGAGCTCGACGGCGGCAGGTACGCGAGCTCGTCCGCGACCTCGGCATGGGGAAGCGCGAACTGGTCGTAGCTCTCTTCGTCCATGAAGTGCGCGTCCGCCCCGTCGTCGTAGAGGAACTGGACGCTCTTCACCTCGGTATGAATGCGGGCGAACTTCTCACCGGCGCGGAACGTCCGGTCGACGACCGCGCCGCTCTCGAGACTCTTCAGCTTCGTCCGCACGAAGGCGCCGCCCTTGCCGGGCTTCACGTGCTGGAACTCGACGATGCGCCAGACGGCGCCATCGACCTCGATGTGCATGCCGTTCCGGAACTGGTTGGTGGAGATGGTCTCGGCCATCGCGCGGCCATTGTAGGGGCCGGGCATGCCCGGCCTTACGAGACCGTGACAAGCTCCTTCGGGAATTGCGTGAGGCGCTCGTAACCGTCCTCGGTGACGAGGACGAGATCCTCGATGCGCACGCCGGCCTCGCCGGGGAGGTAGATCCCGGGCTCGACCGTCACGACGTTCCCCGGCTCGAGCACGTCCGTCGACTCCGGGCGCAGGACGGGTCCTTCGTGGATCTCGATCCCGACACCGTGGCCGAGACCGTGTCCATACGCCCACCCGAGTCCCACCGCCTCGATGGACGCGCGGGAGGCGGCGTCGGCGTCGCGGCCCGAGACCCCGGGGCCGACGGCGGCGAGGCCGGCGAGTTGAGCCTTGAGGCAAAGTGCGTAGATCTCCGTGAGCCGGGCGGGCAACTCGCCGACCGCGAACGTCCTCGTGCAGTCGGAGCAGTAACCGTCGACGACACAGCCTGCGTCCACGGTCACGAGCAGGCCCTCCTCGATGATGCGGGCCCCCGGAACCGCGTGGGGCGAAGACGCCGTCTCCCCCGCGGCGACCACGGTGTCGAACGAGACCGCCGCCGCCCCGGCCTCGCGAAAGCTCTTCTCGATCCACCAGGCGAGTTCGCGCTCCGTGCGGCCGGCGAACGGCTCTTCCACGAGGGCGCCGAAGATCTCGTCGGAGAGCGCTCCCGCACGGCGCATTGCCCTGATCTCGTCCTCGTCCTTGACCGCCCGCAGCCTCTCCACGAGCCCGACGGTCGGTACCGCCTCGACGCCGGCCGAGGCGAGAGTCTCGTAGCCGGCGTACGGGAGGTGCGCCGACTCGAACGCGATCCGCCGTCCGGCGAGCCGCTCGGCGACAGCGGACAGGAGGTTCCTCGAGGTCTCCACGAACGACACGCCTTCGACCTCTCGCGCTCGGCTCGCGTAGCGAAAGTCGGCGTAGAGGGTCGCACGCCCGTCGGGCTCGACGAGCAATGCGGCATTCGTGCTCCGGAGGCCACACAGGTAGCAAACGTTCGCCTGACCTGACAAGATGCCCGGCGGTCCCGCCACGAGCAGTGGGTCCTCGAGGGCCCGGGCAAGCCGCTCGATCCGCGTCACGCACTCCCCTTGACGAGGAACTCGAGCGCCTCCCGGTAGCCGTGCGGGCCCTTGCCGACGATCCTCGCGGCGACGAGTCCCTCGAGCACCGAGAACCGGCGCCACTCCTCGCGCGCGTCGAGATCCGAGAGGTGTACCTCGACGAAGGGCACCGTGAAGAGTTCGACGGCATCGTGAATCGCCCAGGAGTAATGCGTCCACGCACCGGGGTTGGCGACGATGCCGTCGGCCCAGTCGAGCGCGTCATGGCACCAGTCGACGAACTCGCCTTCGTGGTTCGTCTGCCGGCAGCGGACCGTGCAGCCGAGCTCGGCCGCCCACTGGTAGATCTGCGTCTCGAGCTCGGAGAGCGTCAACCCGCCGTACGTCTCCGGATCGCGCCGGCCGAGCACGTCGAGATTGACGCCGTTCAAGACGACGATGCGCACGCGCTGACCCTATTCGATCAACGTGTCGAGGGCCGCCCGCACCACCTCCGGCTCGAGCTCGACGCCGATGTGGGCGCTCCCCGGAGCGTCGAGGAGCACCAGACGCGGCTTCCCGCCCTGCGCCTTCTTGTCGCGGAGGAGCGCCTCCCACGCCGCCTCGCGGTCGACGTGGGCGGGCTGCGGCCGGAGCACGGCGTCCACCATCCGCACCTGCTCGTCCAGCCCGGACAGCCGAAGTGCGGCGAGGAGACCGAGCCCCAGCGCCCTCCCGTGCGGAAGTCCATATCCCGAGGCGGCCTCCAGGGCGTGCGCGAACGTGTGCCCGAGGTTGAGCTGTGCCCGCTCGCCCTCGTCACGGGGATCGCGCAGGCAGACCGCCGCCTTGAACGCCGCGCAGCGGCGCACCTGATCGGCTGTGTCCAGCTCCCAGAGCGGGTCCCCCACGAGGAGCCCCGTCTTGACCACTTCGGCCAGGCCGTTCGCCCACTCCTCCTCGGGCAGTGTCGCGAGCAGCGTCGTGTCGATCACGGTCTCCGCGGGCCAGTGGAAGGCGCCAACCGGGTTCTTCGCCTCGGGGAGGTCGATCCCGGTCTTGCCGCCGATCGCCGCGTCGACCTGGCCGACGAGGGTCGAAGGCACTGGGATCCACGCGATGCCGCGCATGTACGTCGCCGCGACGAACCCGGCGAGATCCGTCGTCGAGCCGCCGCCGACGGCGACGAGCCTTGAGCCCCGGTCGAGCCGCAGTCCACGCCATAGACGCTCGGCCTCGAGGACCGTCTTCGCCTGCTCGCCCGCGGGCACGAGGTGCGCCGCCTCGATCCCGTGCAGCTCGGCGACGCGCTCGTCGGCGACGACCGTGTCCCCGCGCGCCTCGCGGTGAGACGCGAACCGGATGCCCGCCGCCGCGAGCACGGCTCCGTCCGCGTCGGCGGCGCGCCCATCCGCGACCCGTTCGTAGAGCGGCCGCCGCTTTTCGTACAGCGTACGGAACTCGGCCTCGTCGCGCGCGAGCGGCCGGCCGCTCCTGGAGACGCGTTCCCAAGCCTCCCCAGGCGTCACCTCGACCAGCAAGGTGAACGCCGCTTCGGCAAGCGCAATCCCCGTCGCCGCGGAGGCCAGCGCTCCTCCGCCGAGCTCGATCACGGCCGGACGGCCGTTCGCGAGCGCGTCGACTGCCGCCCGTTCCTCGAGCTCGCGAAAGTCGGCCTCGCCCCGAGTGGCGAAGATCTGCTCGACGGTTCCTCCCGCTCGCTCCGCGACGACGTCGTCGACCGAGACGAAGGACCGGCCGAGGCGCACGGCCAATTCCGGTCCGAGGGTCGACTTCCCGGCGCCCATGAAGCCGACGAGCGCGAGATGGCGGTCGAGGACGTTCAGCGCTGCCAGGCGATCCGCTCCAGGTACGCGCGGTGAGCACCAACGAAGTCATCGAGCGCATCGCCGCCGAACTTCTCCAGCGCTGCGCGTGCGAGCTCCCAGGCGACCGCGGCCTCCGCGACGACCGCGAGGGCCTCCACCGCCTGCACGTCGCTCCGCTCGACGAGAGCCTCGCCCGGCTCTCCGCTCTCGAGGTCGATGGAGCGCAACGGGCGCATGAGCGTCGGCAGCGGCTTCATCGCCGCTCTCACGACGATCGGCTCGCCGTTCGAGACGCCCGCTTCGATCCCGCCCGCCCGGTTCGTTCCGCGGCGGAGGCCTGGCTCGATCTCGTCGTGCGCCTCGGATCCTCTTCTGCGGGCGAGGGCGAAGCCGTCCCCGATCTCGACGCCCTTCACGGCCTGGACGCCCATCAGTGCGGCAGCCATCCGTCCGTCGAGGCGGTCCGCCTTCTCGGCATAGGAGCCGAGGCCCGGCGGAACGCCTGTCGCCACCACTTCGACGACGCCGCCGAGCGTGTCGCGGTCCCGCCGCGCCGCATCCGTTGCGCTCCGCATGGCGCCCGGTGCGGTCTCGCCGCCGACCTCGAGCACGCTCCCGGTGACGGAGACGCCGATCTGCCGCAGGAGCGCCTTCGCCACGGATCCCGCCGCGACGTGGGCTGCCGTCTGACGCGCGCTCGCGCGCTCGAGCGCGTTGCGGACGTCACTGTGGCCGTACTTGAGCGCACCCGCGAGGTCGGAGTGACCCGGTCGAGGAATCGTGACGGGCGTCACCCCCTTCCCCGTGGGCTCTCCTTCGGGCACCCAGGGACTCATCCCCCATGCCCAATTCTCGTGGTCCCGGTTGCGAATCACGAGCGCGAGCGGTGTCCCCAGCGTGAGTCCGTGCCTCAGCCCCGCGAGCACCTCGACCTCGTCGCGCTCGAGTTGCTGCCGGGGACTCCGGCCGTAGCCCTCGCGCCGGCGGCGCAGATCGTCGTCGATCGCCGCACGGTCGAGGGAGAGCCCGGCCGGAAGCCCGGTCAGGATCGCGACGAGTGCCGGTCCGTGCGACTCGCCGGCCGTCGCGAGCTCGAGCGTCACGGCCGCAACCCTAGTGCGGTGCGCATGACCTCGACCGGCGCCTTCACACCAGTCCAGAGCTCGAACGACGCGGCGCCCTGCGCCACGAGCACCTCCAGGCCGTCGATCACCGTGGCACCGCTCTCGCGAGCCGCGCGCGCGGTCGCCGTCTCCGGGTACGGGAGGTCGACGAGAGTCTGGCCTGGGCCGAGCTCGACGAGCACCTCGTCCCGGACGGGCGTCGCGTTGACGACGAGGTCCGCGCCGCGTGCGTCAGGCGGCCACTCGCCGCGCCGAGAGAATCTCCGTGCGTGCGGCAGCGCCTCGAGGAACGCCGTCGCCGCACCTCCGTCCCCGATGACGACCGGGCCCTCGGTGACGCGCCCGGTGAGCACGGCCGCATCTGTCGTCCACCCCTCGACGCGGCCGTCGCGGACAACGAGCGTGTTGACCGACGGTGCGTCGGTCCCGCAGAGCGCAGCGACCGCGAGTTTGTGAGGTGCGGTGACGTTCGCGCCGGCAAAGCCGAGCGCGACCAGCCCTCGAACGGCGTCCTCGAGCCGGTCCGGCGGCGTCGGCAGCGGAACGTACGCCCAGTCGAGACCGAGAGCGGCAAAGGCGGCGTTGTGCAGCCGCGGAGAGAGCGAATGCTCGACCGGCCAGCCGAGCAGGCCGACGAGCCGTGTGCTACCGGTGATCTCGACCACTGGGCCGCAAGTATCGCCGGATGCAGACGGCCTGCCGAAGCGGGCCGTCCAAGGTGAAGCTCCGAGGGCGGGGAGCGCAGGACGTATGACAGGCCCTTGCCCAGCAAGACGGCCTTCTCGATGGCGCTGGCGAGCAGGACTGTGCCGCGCAGAGCGGTGGCTAGGATCCGTCCGGTGGCGCCTGGCGACGTTCAGTTGGCCTTCGCGCAGGCGGCGGCCGCGGACGGGGTCGTGCTGGGGAGTCAATCGTTCGACTGGCTGTGCGAGCAGGGCCACGTCGGGCTCGAACGCGTCGCGAAAGTCCGACGCGATCCGGCACTCGTCGGGCCGGTGACAGAGGCGCTCGAGACGCTCGGCGCGATCTACGCTCGCCTCAAGGGCGACATCTCGGTCCTGTACGCGTCACGCGAGAACCTGCTGCTCCCTGTCGACCTGGTGCACGAGCCGACTGGAACCGTGATCGAGGTCGACGAGTCGCCTCACTTCACCTCGTTCCGTCTGGCCACCCTCGAGCTCTACCCCGCCGATGTGGCCGTGGGGTTCAACCTCGACGAGCACAAGGATCTGTGTCGCGCCTGGTGCTCGAGGACCGATGGCCTCGCACGCGGCCTGGCCGCGAAGGGCTTCGGATTCGGCGGGGTGCAGCGGGAACGGGCGTACCACGATGCGCTGCGTGACCTCGCCACTCCTGCGATGGGGCACCCGCCGCTCGTTCGGATTGCGGCCGTGGACGGCGACGGGACGTCTGCCTACCACCGCCACCGAGCGTCACTCCTTACGCTTCGGGCCTCCTGATGGCGCTTCGTACCCGTCGATCACCGAGACGTTGACCGTCGAGCACCGTCCGCAGCGAACACGCACCTTCTTCGTCATCTGCACCGGGTGCATCGCGACGGCAAGAAGGTTTCCGCATACGACGCAGACGTAGTCGTCCGGGCCGTTGCCATGGAAGACGGGCCTGTCGGCGTCGTCCTGGATCGCGGTCCCGCCGTCGAACGGCACCTCGCCTTCGCGTATCTGTCGCATCGTGATGGTCGCCATTGACTTCCTCGCACCCGGCGAATCAGATCTCGGCGAGCTTTCCGGCGAAGTCCTTGATCAGCGCGTCCAGCACGGCGACGACGACTCCCTCGCCCATCGACGCGGCCTTGCCCGTGATCTGCGCGTTGGTGTGGATCGTCCCTCCGCCGTCCCTGAGCGCGATCACGACGTTGGCGTTCGCGTGCCCCTGGCCGCCGGCTTCCTTTGACTTGACGCTCATCACCATGCGATGGGCCCCGGCGTCCTGCTCGACGATCTCCACGGTACCGGTGAAGTTCAGCGACATCGCTCCCATCTTGACCTTGATCTCGGCCCTGACGGAGTTCGGCCCGGTCGTCTCGAGCACGCTGCCTCCCTCGACGCACGGCACCAGGCGCTCGAGGTCGAGGATCGCCGCGAAGCTCTCGTCGATCGGCTTTGTGATCGAGAACGGATGCTCCAGCTCTACGGCGATGGCGCACTCTCCTCATCGAAGGGTGCGTGGGCGATTGCGATCGTCTCACCCTTCACTGACAGGACATTATCGAAGCCTCTTAGAGTCTTGGCTATCACCGACTCGATGGGCAGATCCTTAGGCTCCCGCACGGGGATCCAGGCAGGCACGCACACGTTCGGGCCCGAAAACGGCGCCCTTTGGGTGCGGACCGGGCGCACCGGCGGCGCAGCCCAAGCCGGACACGACCTCCTGATCCACGTCACCGCCTGGCAGGCGACGCTCGAGGTCGGCGAGGATCCCGCGCAGACCAGCATCGTGCTCGACGCAGACGCCACATCTCTTCGCGTGCGTGAGGGCGTCGGGGGGATGCAGGCGCTCGACGACGACGACAAGGCGAGCATCCAGGAGACGATCGACGACGAGGTCTTGAAGCGGATGGACATCGAGTTCCGTTCGACGGCAGTGCAGATCCCCGCCGACGGCAGCCGGATCAGCGTGCAGGGCGAGCTGACGCTGGTCGGCAAGGCCCGTCCGATCGAGTTCGACCTCGTGGTCGGCGATGACGGCGACCTCAGCGGCAGCACCGTCGTCAAGCAGACCGACTGGGGAATCACGCCCTACTCGGCGCTGTTCGGAGCCTTGAAGGTCGCCGACGAGGTCGAGGTCGTCATCAACGCGTCCTGGCGTGCTGATCCAGGCCACGTCCCCGAGGGACCCGAATGGTCTGCCCCCTGGCAGATAGAGTGGCGACCCGCACCGATCATCGACCCCGGCATCTCGAGCTTCCTCTGGGCGCTGGTCTTCTTCTTCTACCTCTGGCTCGGTATGGCCGCCGTCGGAGTGTCCCACGGCGCCGCGCTGGTTCTCGCGCTCGTGGCGTCGTTCTTCATCTTCCTGTACGTCCGCACGCACGGCGTGGGCCGGGAGCAGAACTGACGCTTGATGTGAAACCTCCGAGAGGCTCCGAGTTGCAGGCTCACGCGGTCCCTCTCGCGGCATAGACTCCACCGCCATGGTGCGCGAAGAACGCGCGCTGGCAGACGTGCGGTTCGCATGGCGCGGCGAGGTGACCGACGACCAGCTCGTCACTCTCACGCAATCCCACGGCGGGGCGGCGCAACCGGGATGGTGGGATCGGATACGCCCACACAGCCTCGGCTGGGTGACCGCGCGGATCGATGACGGGACGCTGATCGGGTTCGTGAACGTCGCATGGGACGGCGGTGACCACGCGTTCCTGATCGATACGAAGGTCCGCCCCGATCACCAACGATGCGGGATCGGCACCGAGCTCGTCCGCCTCGCCGCGCGTCACGCGAAGGAGGCCGGGTGCGAGTGGATGGAGGTCGATTTCGACGAACCTCTCGCGTCGTTCTACTACGACGCGTGCGGGTTCGTTCCGACGCCGGCGGGACTTCTACACCTCCCCGACATGCATTCCGCCAACCCCTCCTAATAGGAGGGATTGGCGAAACGCGCCGAGCGGTCGCGCGTCCGTTGCCGAACGGTCCCTTCTACGCGTAGCCTCCCGCAAGTGACACGCTTGCGCCTTACCTTCCCGCTGCTCGCACTTGCCTTCGCTTGTGCAGGGGCCAATGTGCGAGAAGCCCCGGCCGCCGGCGAGGTCGGCGAGATCGCGTTCTTCAGCGATCGCGCGGGCGGCGGTGACCTTTACGTGATGAACGGCGACGGCACGGGCACCCGGAGGCTCACGCGGGGCTCCGCCGTGAGGGAGGGCGAGTTCGACCCGCTGACTACGATCGGTCTCGAAGCTCCCCAGTGGTCACCTGACGGGTCGCAGATCCTCTTCGCGAGCGAACGGGGCGACTCTCTGTTCGTCGTCGACGTGAAGGCCAGGCGTCAGCGGCAGTTGGCGACGAACGCCCTGACGCCCGACTGGTCACCCGACGGGAAGACGATCGCGTTCGCAAGGGGCCGTGGCGATGCTGTGGACCTCTGGGTGATGAAGGCCGACGGCAGTCGGCAGCGCAAGCTCGCGAAGAATGGCGTGTGGCCCGACTGGTCACCCGACGGGAAGACGATCGCGTTCGTGAGGTTCCGAGGCGAGGTCGCGTTCGAAGGGGTCGAAGACCTCTGGCTGATGAGGGCCGACGGCGGCCAGCAGCGCAGGTTGGTGAAGAACGCCGGGTTGCCCGACTGGTCACCCGACGGAGCGAGCGTTCTGTTCATCAAGACTCGTAAACGTGGCCCTGACATCTATCTCAAGAGGGTGGGCGGAGCCGAGCGTTTCCTCGCGATGGCGAGTGGGCCGCCCGTCGCCTGGTCGCCAGACGGCAAGCAGATCGCATACGTCGGCGAGCCGCACGGTCATTTGGATATCGCCGTGATCGGAATTGACGGCACCGGCCAGCGCTTGCTCACGGATGACTCTGCAAGCGACTCCTTCCCCGCATGGTCCCCGGACGGCAAACGGATCGCGTTCGCGAACGACCTCACATTTACCCGCGAGTACCTGGAAGGCGACGAGATCTTCGTAGTGAAGTTCGACGGGAGCGGACGGCGGAGGCTGACCGACAACAAGGCGAACGACCTCGCACCGGCCTGGAAACCTGCGCCGTAGGGCGAGGGCGTCCGGTGGCGCCGACACTCGCGATCACCGCGCAGCCGGACGGCCTCGCGCTGATTGCCGACGGACTGCCCGCTGGCGCCGAGGTCGCCTACCTGCGGCTGCGGCGGTTCTGATCAGTCGCTGTACACGGTCTGCGCGTCGAGTCCGCCCTCGACCCCCGGCGGCAGAGCGCCGGTGCCGTGCGCGTAGAGGGCGATCTCCTCGACCGTCTTGACCTGCGCGGGGTCGCTTCCGTCTGCGCCGACCCACGCCCCGTTGAGCCACGTGAGGGTCTCCGGTGACGTTCCCAGCGCCGCGCCCGCGAGCAGCTGCGCCTTCGCGCGAATCTTTCCGGCGGCGCTGACGATCGCCGCCGAGGTGCCCTTGGTCGGGCTGGTGTTGTAGCCGTGACCCACACCGAAGCGGTCGGTGTCCGCGGGAACGACCTTGACATCGAGCGCAGGGATGCCGAGCTCGTCGGCGACGAGCTGCGCGTACTCGGCCTCCTTCCCCTCGGACTCGGTGGTCAGGCTGAGCACCATCTTGCCGGTCGGGTGCACGCGGAGAAAGACTGCTCGGTAAGCCTCGTTAGCCATCGCTGCATCTCCTCCTGATTGGCGGGTCGCTGATCATCGCTCGCCCTCGGGCGCGCCGTGTGAGCTTTCGTTTGCGAGGCGCTGGCGCTCCTGGTGAGCGGTCAGCACGTTGTGCTCTTCCAAGTCGCAGAAAGACGGCTGAGGTCCGCCCATCGGGTGTGGAGGCACCGCGGGTCGCTCGCATCCCGGGTAGATGCACGTCTTCGCCTGAGTCTCGGTCATCCTTCCCGGGCTCCCTTTCGACGAGGCCGTAGATCATCAGCCGGTCTCATCGATCACCCACCCCGGGGTGGTGTTGCCCCTGCTCGGGCCGTGCCCGCTAGGCATCCCGACCGAGCTGCCCGGGACCGGGGTCGCGCTGCCCCACGGCTCGTCCTCCTCGGCCTCGACAGCCGGCGGCGGCTTCCAGCGCGCCGTCGGCGAGCCCCGGCGCCCCCACGGCTCCACCCCGATCGCTTCGGCGACCTCGCCGAGGGCCTGGAAGCTGTGGCCGCTCACGAGCGCGTCGCAGTGCGGCAGCGCGGCCACCATGCCGCCGGACTGCACGGAGAAGGCGCCGGCGCTGACCCGCGGATTGACCC
>JAHEXT010000028.1 GCA_023251945.1 Actinomycetes bacterium | reverse complement strand
CGATTCCCGCGGCGACCACCGGGTCGCGATGCTCGGAGCGATCGCCGGGCTCGCCTCCCGCGAGGGAGTAGAGCTCGAAGGTGCGGACGTCGTCGGCGTGAGCTTCCCCGGCTTCTTCGAGGTGCTCGCACAGCTCGCGCCGGAGTCAGTCCACTACCCTCCGGCGACATGATCGTTGCCATCGACGGCCCGGCCGGCTCGGGCAAGAGCACCGTCGCGCTCGTCCTTGCGCGGCGTCTCGGGTTCCGGTACCTGGACACGGGCGCGATGTACCGCGCTCTGGCGTGGCTCGCTCGGCGGGACGGAGTCGAGCCCGAGGACGGCGACGCGCTCGCCCGTCTCGCCCGCGAGCACCCGGTCTCGTGCGACGCGGACGGAAGGGTCGCCGTCGCCGGCGAGGACGTCACCGCAGGGATCCGGGAGGCGGAGATCGACCGGCTCGTCCCGGTCGTCGCGCGTCATCCGCAGGTACGCGAGGTGATGCGTGAGCGCCAACGCGCGCTCGGGGCGGCCGGCGACGCCGTGATCGAGGGCCGTGACATCGGGTCGGTCGTGGCGCCGGATGCCGAGGTGAAGGTCTTCCTCGTCGCGCATGAAGCAGAGCGCGCACGCCGCCGTACCGCCGAGCGGCCCGGTGTCCGCGCCGATGCGCTCGCGGAGGATCTGCGCACGCGTGACGAGCGCGATGCCGTGAACACGCAACCGGCGGAGGACGCCGTGCTGCTCGACACGACCGAGCTGACCGTCGACGACGTCGTCGCGCGGATCGCCGCCCTCGTCGAGGAGCGGCGCGCATGAACCGGACGGACGCCGCGTGGGTGGCGGGCCGGCTCACCGTCGGCACCGCCGTGAGGATTCTCTCTCGTCTGCGTGTGTACGGGGCCGAGCGGATGCCGATGACGGGCGGCCTCGTCGTCGCCGCGAACCACTTCAGCTGGGGCGATCCTGCAGCGCTCGGCACCGCAAGCCCGCGGAACCTCTACTTCATGGCCAAGGTCGAGGCCCTCCGCGTCCCCGGACTCGGCGAGTTCGCGCGGTCGCTGGGCGCCTTTCCGGTGCGGCGAGGAGAGTCGGACCGGGAGGCCGTGCGGATGATGCGGCAGATCGTGCGTGACGGTCACGCGCTCGGCCTGTTCGTGGAGGGGACGCGCCAGCCGGGTGTTCTCGGCCGCGCGCAACCGGGGGCCGCGATGGTGGCGATCAACGAGGAGGTTCCCGTGATCCCGGTGGCCATCCACGGCAGCCACCGCTGGCGTTTCTGGAACCTCGCGCCCGTCTCCGTGGCCTGGGGGCAGCCGATGACGTTCGAGGGGCTTCCGCGC
Organism: Actinomycetes bacterium; assembly: GCA_023251945.1. Taxonomy (GTDB): domain Bacteria; phylum Actinomycetota; class Thermoleophilia; order Gaiellales; family Gaiellaceae; genus GMQP-bins7. Next base: position 19,805 of record JAHEXT010000028.1, on the reverse strand, counting down.
GGCGGCAAGGGATACAAAGAGGCGTCTCTCGAGATCGAGCGAAGGCTCAATGGACTGTGGCAGTGGCTGGTAGAAGTGCACGCCCTGGGCCGCCCGCGCGACGCGACGCCGCCCACATGACGAGCGCGGATGACGTCGAGATCGCGGGCACCGTCGCGATCGTCGGCTTCCCGAACGTCGGGAAGTCGACACTCGTCAACCGGCTGACCGAAACGCGCACCGCGGTCGTCCACGAGACACCGGGTGTCACCCGGGATCGGAAGGAGCTCGTGTGCGAGTGGTCGGGAACGCACTTCCGGCTCATCGATACCGGCGGCGTCGACCGCGCGGACCGAGGCCCCTTCGGGCCGCAGGTCGCCGCACAGGCGCGCGTGGCGGTCGAGGAGGCCGACCTCGTCCTGCTCGTGGTCGACGCGAAAGCGGGCATGACCCCGGGTGACGAGGAGCTGGCGGAGATCCTCCGCTCCTCGCGGCGTCCCGTGCTCGTGCTCGCGAACAAGCTCGACGACCCGCGCCGCGACCTCGATGCGCTCGAGTTCCATCGGCTCGGGCTGGGAGACCCGATCCCGGTGTCGGCGCTCCACGGGCACGGGACCGGCGACCTCCTCGACGAGGTCGTGCGGCGGCTGCCGGGACGGGCGGAGCGCCCTGTGGGGGAGGAGGCGATCAAGGTCGCGATCCTCGGCCGGCCGAATGTCGGCAAGTCGTCGCTTCTGAACGCGCTCGTCGGCCGCGAGCGCGTGATCGTCTCCGAGGTTCCGGGCACGACACGGGATGCGATCGACACCGTTCTTCGTCGCGACGACACGACCTTCGTCCTCGTGGACACCGCCGGTCTCCGGCGGAAGCGGAAGCATCGTCAGGGGATCGAGTACTACTCGGAGCTTCGCGCGCTCGAGGCGGCTGAGCGGGCAGACGTGGCGCTCGTGCTCGTGGATGCGAGTGAAGGCGTCGTCGAGCAAGATCTCGCCGTCGCGGACGTCGCGCGAAAAGCGGCCTGTGCGACGGTGGTCCTCCTCTCGAAGTGGGACATCGCAGACGTGCGGATCGAGGACGTCCGGCCACGCCTCGCCGTGAAGCTCCGCCAGCGGCCGCCCGTAATTGCCGTCTCGGCGGTCACCGGGCGCGGGCTCGAGCGGCTACTGGACACGGTCGAGGACCTCTTTTCGCGATACGCGGGACGTATCCCGACCGCCGAGCTCAACCGCGCCCTCGGGGAGCTGCGCGAGGCGCGTCAGCCGCCGGCGCGCCGCGGGCGACGGCTCAACCTCCTCTACGGGACGCAGGTGAGCTCGCGGCCTCCACGCTTCCGCCTCTTCGTCAACGACCGCAGCCTCGTGACTCGTGACTACGGCTACTGGGTCGAGAACGAGCTGCGCAGGCGCTTTAGGCTCGAGGGTGTGCCCGTCTCCATCGACTTTGTCACGTCCCAGTGAAAACAGTCGTCGTGGGGGCGGGGTCGTGGGGCTCGGCGTTTGCGTGCCTCCTCCGCGACCGTGGTCACGACGTCACGCTCGCGGCGCGGGACCCGGAGCAGGTCGCCACGATCGCGCAGACGGGACACAACCCGCGCTACGCGCGCGAGGCGGACCTGAGCGGAATCGCCGCAACCACGATCGCCGAGGCGCCCGTCGAGGATGCCGAGCTCGTGGTCGTCGCCGTACCGAGCCGCGTCTTCGGCGAGGTCGCCGGCTCTCTCCCCGGCCGGGCGCCGATTCTCTCGCTGACCAAGGGTCTCGATCCCGCGACGGGCGAGCGGCTCTCGACGCTCGTCCGCGGCCGCCCGGTCGCGGTCCTCTCAGGCCCCAACATCGCAGAGGAGATCGTCCGCGGACTCCCGGCCGCGGCGGTCGTGGCGAGCGAGGATCTCGAGCTCGCCGTGCGCCTGCAGGTCGCTTTGCACTCGACGATCTTCCGCGTCTACGTCAACGAGGACATCGTGGGCGTGGAGCTCTGCGCCGCAGCGAAGAACGTCATCGCCCTCGCGGCCGGAGGCGCCGACGGTCTGGGACTCGGCGACAACTCTAAGGCCGCCCTCGTCGCTCGTGGCCTGGCCGAGATGCGCAGGCTCGCCGAGTCCGCCGGGGCCCGTCCAGACACCTTCGCGGGCCTCGCCGGGATGGGAGACCTGATCGTCACGTGCTGGTCGCCGGCGGGCCGGAACCGGCGGGCCGGTGAGCTCATCGCTCGCGGCGCTACCGCAGAGGAAGCGGTCGCCGAGATCGGGATGGTCGTGGAGGGATTGACGACGGCCCCGGTGCTACGCGACGTCTCGCACCGGCTCGAGCTCGAGCTCCCGATCACCGAGGGCGTGTGCGCCGTGCTCGAGGGCGTCCCGCTCATCGACCTCGTCAGGCAGCTCATGCGCCGCGAGCCGACGACGGAGTAGGTGGTGGGGCGGCGTTACGAGTACGTCCTCGAACTCGGCGCCGGCCTTTCGTCCAGCCCGCCGGCCGATCCGTCGGTACGACCGCCCGTCCGAGAGGATGCCGACCCTCTCGCGGAGCTCATGCTCGACGCCTACCTCGACACGATCGATTACGAGGGAGAGACGCTCGAAGACGCGCAGGGTGAGGTCGCCGGATACCTCGCCGGATCGCCATTGCTCGACTGCTCGTGGCTGCACCTCGCTGGGGACCATCCGATCTCGGCGTCGCTTGTCAGCCTCTGGGGCGAGCGCGGCTGCCCGATCGTCTCCTACGTCATGACGGCGGCGGCGCTCAAAGGACGAGGCCTCGCTTCCGACCTGCTGGCGCGCTCGCTGATCTCACTCGCGGAAGCAGGCCACGTAGAGGTACGCGCGGTCATCACCGAGGGCAACGTGCCTTCGGAGACCATCTTTGCCCGGGCCGGTTTCCGGCGCGTGTAGCCTTCTGCGCTCATGGCAGTCCGCTCGTTCCCGTTCACGTCCGAGTCGGTCACCGAGGGCCACCCGGACAAGATCGCCGACCAGATCTCGGACTGCGTCCTCGACGCCGTCCTCGCGGACGATCCCAACGGGCGCGTGGCGTGCGAGACGCTCGTCACGACCGGGCTCGTGGTCGTCGCGGGCGAGATCTCGACCGAGACGTATGTCGAGATACCCAAGCTCGTTCGCGGTCGGATCGCGGAGATCGGCTACACGAACTCCGATCTCGGCCTCGACGCCGAGACGTGCGGTGTCATCACCTCCATCCAGGACCAGTCGCCCGACATCGCCCGAGGGGTGGACACCGCCTACGAGGTCCAGCACGATCCCGGCGACGAGGATCCGCTCGATCAGGTCGGCGCCGGCGACCAGGGGATGATGTTCGGCTACGCCTGCCGCGAGACGCCGGAGCTGATGCCGCTGCCGATCGTGCTCGCCCACCGAATCTGCAGGCGGCTTGCCGAAGTCCGGCGCGGCGACCTGATGCCGTACCTCCGCCCGGATGGGAAGTCGATGGTCACGGTGCGCTACGAGGTCGACGAGCACGGGCGGCAGCAGCCGGTCGAGATCGAGAGGCTGCTCGTCGTCTGCCAGCACATGGACGGCATCAGCGTCGAGTCGCTGATCAAGCCGGACGTCATCGAGAAGGTTCTCCACCCGATTCTGCCCAGCGACCTCTACGACGAGCGGCGGTTCAGCGAGCGCGACTTCGTCCTCGTCAACCCGACCGGGAAGTTCGTCGAGGGCGGCCCGAAGGCCGATACCGGCATGACCGGGCGCAAGATCATGGTCGACTCCTACGGCGGTGCCGCCCGCCAGGGTGGCGGCTGCTTCTCGGGGAAGGATCCGACGAAGGTCGACCGCTCGGCTGCCTACGCGGCGCGCTATGCGGCGAAGAACCTCGTCGCGGCCGGGCTTGCCGATCGCTGCGAGCTCCAGATCGCGTACGCGATCGGCGTCGCGCATCCGGTTTCGATCGAGGTCGAGTGCTTCGGCACGGAGACGATCCCGGTCCCGCGGATCGAGGAGCTCGTCAGGGAGCACTTCGACCTACGGCCGGCGGCGATCATCCACGACCTCGACCTGCTCCGGCCGATCTACGCGAAGACGGCCGCCTACGGCCACTTCGGGCGCGACGACCATGAGTTCACCTGGGAGCGCACCGACAAGGCGGACGCGCTTCGCGCGGCCGCCGGCCTCCTCTCCGAGTCCACCGTCTGAGCGCCGAATGCCGAAGGCCCGCTGGGCGGGCCTTCGGCGGAGGGCAGAAGAGAGGGAGTTGATGCGCATCTCCATGAAAGCGCGCGCACCTGAGACGCGCCTGTGAGTGCCCTAAGAATTCGCTAAGACACGCGAAGGGCCCGCTTTCACGGGCCCCTTGCGATTCCGGCATGTGACGGGCCTATCTGGCCGGAAACTGCCTCTGGACGAGCCGGTCGACGAGCATCTCGAGCTTCTCGAGCGCCTGGTCGGCCCGGGCCTGCGTGATGCGGCCCGACCCGACGGCCTGGGCGAGCTTCTCCTTCGCCGGTGCGAGCATCGCGGCCTTCAGGGCCTCGACGCTCTTGCCCTGCTTCTGCGCCAGCGCCGCGAGCGAGGTGCCGGGGAGCCGAGCACGCAGCTCCATCGGCGTCAGGCCGAGAAAGTCGGCCGCGGCCCTGAACATCCCGCGGATGCCGTGCCGCACGTTCGCGTGCCTGCCCTCGGCGCAGAGGCTGCCTTCCTCGATGCGCTCCCTGAGCGCCGCGGCCTGCTCCGCAGAGATTCGTCCGGCCTTCTCCGCGGCATCGACGCGGGCGAGCAGTCTCGCCTTGATCTCCGCCTCGAGCTGTGCGACCGACACGCCGCGGTGCTCGGCGATCGTCGCGAGACGCTCCTGGCAGCGGGCGCTACGGCTGCCGTCATCGTGTCCGGCGAGCGCGGTTCCGCCCCCGGCGACGAGGGCGGCCGTCCCGGCGAGTGCGGCGATTGTCGTTCGAGTCATCCTCATCCTTCCCCGTTCTCCTTTCGGGTCTCCCCAGGTTGCGCGTACATGCTGGCAGCCCACTGTGAGCGCGGGCTAAGCGGTCTTTGAGCGTTCCGTTAGGGGTTACGCGGCGCGGACGTAGATGCCGTCGGCGGCCTTCTCGCTGAGCGCGCGCTCCGCCCCGTCCACGGCAACCGTCACCTGGCCCGCGGCGGGTTGTGCCCCCCGCAGCTCGAGATTCGTTCCGGGGACGAAGCCCTCGTCGTAGAACCACTCCAGGAGGTCGCCGTCGTGCTCGGCGAGCCGTACGATCTCGGCTCCCTGGCCCGGCTCGAGGTCGGCGAGCGAGACGAGCTGCGCGTTCTCCTCCTGCTCGAACTCGGGATCCACGGGCCAGCCGTGCGGACAGCGTTCCGGGTGCCCGAGGCGCTCGTTGATCCGCTCGATCATCTCCTCGGTGAAGGTGTCGCCGAGCTCGTCGGCGTGCACGTGCGACTCGGCGGCGGTGTAGCCCATGAAGTCGGTGAGGAAGCGCTCGATGATGCGGTGCTTGCGGACGACCCGCTTCGCGCGCTCGATCCCCGCCTCGGTGAGGATTGCCTCCTTCTGGTCTCCGCGCTCGACGAGACCGTCCGCCTCGAGCCGCTTCAGCATCTCCCCCGCGGATGCGCGGGAGACGCCGAGCATCTCGGCGACGCGGGCTGCGATCGCCGTGGAGCCGGTCGAGGGCCGATACTCCCCGATCGGGAAGGCGAGGAAGTAGATCGTCTCGAGGTAGTCGTCGACCGAGTGTCCCTGCGCCCTTGCCATGCTGCACCTTCTGTTTGACGACCCCCGCGCCCGGCACTATAGTCTCGCCCGTCTCGTGTAAGGCTTGCCTTACACTGCGTGGCAACGGTCCGAGAAAGGGAGAGCCGCGGGTATGGGTGCAGGTGTCGTCGTCCTTCGAGAAGGCTTCGAAGCCTCTCTCGTCGTCGGCATCGTTCTCGCGTTTCTCGACCGGACCGGACGCCGTGACGGCTTTGGCACGGTTTGGACGGGTGTGGCGGCTGCGCTCGCGCTGAGCCTCGCCGTCGGCGCAGCGCTGTTCGCAGCGGGAGCCGAGCTCGAGGGCAGCTCCAAAGCGATCTTCGAGGGTGTCGTCATGCTGGTTGCCGCCGGCCTCCTCACGTGGATGATCTTCTGGATGCGAAGCCGCGCCCGCACCCTCCGGAGAGAGATCGAGGGCCGCACGCAGGCCGCGCTGGATGCCGGCTCGGCGGTCGGCCTCGCGCTCGTGGTCTTCATCGGAGTGGCCCGCGAGGGCGTCGAGACCGCGCTGTTCCTCTTCAGCGCAGTCGGAGGCTCGAGCCCGATCGTCTCGCTCGTCGCCTCGCTGCTCGGCGGCGCCGCTGCCGTGGGCCTCGGCTACCTCTTCTACCGCGGCTCCCATCGGCTCAACCTGCGCACGTTCTTCACCGCGACGAGCGTGCTCCTACTGCTCTTCGCCGGCTACCTGCTCGCCTCCGGTCTGCACGAGCTCGCCGAGGCAGGGGTGTTCCCGGAGAGCGAAGCTCTGGTCGTCGGCGCATTCGTCGCGCTCGCGGCCCCGACGCTCTACTTCTTCTTCAGGACGCCGAAGACCGCAGCCGCGTAACCGCGGCCGTCGAGTTGGCGGGCTACGCTCGCCGGGGTGCCTCTCGCGGAGATCTACCCGCTCGTCTCGGCCCGCGCGCTCGCGCGGGCGTTCACCTACGACGTCCCGGAGGGCACCGAAGCGGGCGCTGTCGTCTCCATCGGGCTCGCAGGGCGGCGCGTACGCGGGGTCGTCGTCGAGACCTGTGTGGAGGCGCCGCCGGGCGTCGAGATCGCTGCCGCGGGGGATGTCGTCGACCGCGTTCCCGGCCCGCTCGTCTCACTCGCGCTCTGGCTCGCCGACTACTACGGCTCCACACCGGCTCGGGCGCTCGCTCTCGTCGCGCCGCACGCACGGGCGCGGCGTGGAGAGCGGCGGATGCCCTCTCGGGAGGCGCTGCCAGGGGAGCCAGAGCCAGAGGAGCTGACCCCGGCGCAGCGCGCCGCGGTCGCTCGCATCGTCTCCGCCCTCGACACCGGCGGAGGTCACGTGCTCCTGCACGGCCCGACGGGGAGCGGCAAGACAGAGGTCTACCTGCAGGCGTCTGCGGCAGTGCTCGAGCGCGGACGGAGCGCGATCGTGCTCGTCCCGGAGATCGCCCTGACACCCCAGGCGGTGGGCCGGTTCCGGGCGCGCTTCGGCGACCGAATTGCCGTCCTCCATTCGGCGCTCACGGAGGCGGAGCGGCGGGACGAGCGCGAGCGGATCGCGTCGGGAGAGGCGCCGGTGGTCGTGGGCGCGCGCTCCGCCGTCTTCGCCCCCGTGCCCGCGCTCGGGCTGATCGTCGTCGACGAGGAGCACGACGCCTCGTACAAGCAGGAGTCCGATCCCCGTTACGACGCGCGCACCGTCGCCGCCAAGCGTGCGGCGCTGGAGGGCGCGGTTGCCGTCTACGGGAGTGCGACGCCGCGCCCGGAGAGCTGGGCGCGGCTCGAGAGGCTCGACCTGCCCGCCAGGATCGGAGCTCCGCTTCCGACCGTGCGGATCGTCGATCTGCGCCGGGAGGCCGGTTATCCCCTCTCGGCCCCTCTCCTCGCCGAGCTGGCGGCGGTCGAGGAGAAGGGCGGGCGCGCCATTCTCCTCCTCAACCGCCGGGGCATCTCGGGGGCGATCCACTGCCGCGCGTGCGGGCGGTCGCGCCGGTGTCGGAGCTGCGACGTCGCGCTCACGCTCCACTCCGACCGCCGGCTGCACTGCCATCACTGCGGGTTCGTCGAAGCCATGCCGGAGCGCTGCCCGGAATGTGGCTCCGTCGAGCTTGCCCGGATCGGCGCCGGCACGCAGCGCCTCGAGGCGGAGCTCGCCCGGCGGCTTCCCGGTCTCGAGCGGATCCGCCTCGACGCAGACACCGCCGCGCGGCCGGGAGCGCTGCATGAGGCGCTCGAGCGCTTCGCCGGCGCTCGCGCTGCCGTGCTCGTCGGGACGCAGATGGTCGCCAAGGGGCACCACTTCCTCGGGGTCGCGGTGGCCGCAGTCGTGGATGCGGACACGGGTCTGGCGTTTCCCGACTTCCGCGCCGAGGAGCGGACGTTCCAGCTCGTCACGCAGCTCGCGGGCCGGAGCGGCCGCGACGCGCCGGGGATCGTTCTCGTCCAGACCTTCCAGCCCGACGCGATGCCGCTCGTCTTCGCCGCTCGCCACGACGTCACCGGCTTCCTCGCGCAGGAACTCGCCAGGCGGGAAGAGCTGGCGTATCCGCCGTTCCGCCATCTTGTCTCGATCATCGTCTCGGGGTCGGAGCCGGCGGCACCCGCGCGCGCGCTGGCCGAGCTTCGAGATGCGCTTCGGCTGCCCGGGGTGCGGTTGATCGGCCCTGCCCCGCTCCTCCGCCTGCGGGGGCGACACCGCGCGCAGCTCCTCGCGAAGACCTCGTCGCCCCGCGCCCTTGCCTCGAAGGCGGCGGCGCTGCTCGCGGCCGCCGCTCCTGCGATGCGCCGCGACGGGCTGTCGGCCGTCGTGGACGTCGACCCGCAATCCCTGTGAGAAGCAGGGTTCTGCAGCTTCACTTGGCTAGACTCGCCGCGCGATGATCGAGCACGAGCACGACCACGAAGGGGACGAGGGCAGCCCCGGCGACGAGGAGCAGCTCGAGCGCGAAGCGCGGCGGCTAATCGCGCTCACCCGCATTCGCCAGTACGGCGACGCTGCGCTCAGAATGAAGGCGCGTGAGGTCGAGAGCTTCGACGACGACCTACGGCGACTCGTCGAGCGGATGACGGCGCTGATGCACGAGGCACAGGGAGTCGGGCTGGCCGCAACGCAGGTCGGAGTCGTCAGCCGTCTCTTCGTGTTCGTCCACGACGAGGAGGATCGTGTGCTCGTGAACCCCGTTATCACCGCGAGGTCGGACGAGGTGTCCGTGGACGACGAGGGGTGTCTGTCCCTGCGAGAGGTGCTGGTCCCCGTCGAGCGTCCCGTCGCCGTCACGATCGAGGGGTTCGACGCCGACGGGACGCCAGTCGAGCTTCCTCTCGAGCTACCCAGCGCGCGGGTCGTCCAGCACGAGCTCGACCACTTGGACGGCGTCCTCATCATCGACCGCACCGACGACGAGTCGCGGCGCGCCGCGCTGGCGAAGCTTCGGCCGCAGCCCGTCCTCGGTGGACGGTGAGTACGCGCGTCGCGGTCGCAGCGACCGCGCCTTTCGGCGCAGATGTCCTCCAGCGCCTGGCGGCGCGCCACCAGATCAGCTGCCTGCTGACCCGTCCCGACGCGCCCACAGGCAGGGGGCGGAGGCTCGCGCCGCCGCCCGCGAAGGACGCGGCCGAGCGCCTCGGCATCCCGGTTCTCCAGCCCACGCGGCTCGAGCCCGGTCTCGACCTCGGCGCCCCGACCGTGGTCGTCGTCGCCTACGGGCTTCTCGTCCCCGAGGCTGCACTCGACGAGCGCCTGTGGTTGAACGTCCACCCGTCGCTTCTTCCGCGCTGGCGAGGGGCCGCGCCCGTTGAGCGCGCGATCGTGGCCGGTGACCCGGAGACCGGCGTCACGATCATCAAGCTCGTCGAGGAGGTCGACGCGGGTCCCATCGCGGTGCAGGAATCGTTCGCGATCCATCCGGACGACGACGCTGGGGCCGTGTACGCGAAGGCCGCGGCTCTCGCAGCGGACCTCCTCGAGAGCGTGCTCGACGATCCGGAGCCGGAGTTCCGCCCGCAGCCGGAGGAGGGCATGACGTACGCAAAGAAGATCGAGCCGAGGGACCGCCTACTCGACCTCGAGCGGCCTGCTCGCGAGCTCGTCGATCGCGTCCGGGCGCTCTCGCCGCACATCGGCGCGCGCACTGAGCTGCGCGGGCGGCAGGTCACGGTCTGGCGGGCGCGTGTCGGAGAGGACGGCTCCTTCGAGCCCGTCGAGGTGCAGCCGGACGGCGGCCGCCGCATGACGTACGTGGAATGGCTCCGCGGGCTACGGCCGTAAGCCCCGCGCGCCGCGCGGCGTTCCAGGTTCTTCTCCGCGTCTTCGAGGACGATGCGTACGCCGACCGCGCATTCCGTTCCGCCGCCTCGGGCCTCGACGACCGCGACCGGGCGCTCGCGCAGCGCCTCGCATTCGGCGCCGTTCAGCGCGTCCGGACGCTCGATCATGCGATCGAGAAGCTCGGCCGACGTCCTGTGACCCGCCTGGATCCGCCGGTCCGCGCGGCGCTCAGGCTCGGCGCGTACCAACTCGGGTACGTCGACGGTGTCCCGCGGTACGCGGCAGTGAACGAGTCCGTCGAGCTCGTCCGTGCGGCTCGGCTCGAGCGGGCAGTTCCGTTCGCGAACGCTGTCCTCCGGCGCCTGGCGGACGGGATCCGGGGCTTGCTCGACGCCCTTCCCGAGTCGACGCCTGCCGAGGCGGCACTCCGTCACTCGTACCTGGACTGGGTGGCCGAGATCTGGTGGCGCGACCTCGGCCCTGAGGGAGCGCTCGCCCTCATGCGTGCGCAGAACGAGCCGGCCGAGCGAGTCGTCCGGCTCGTTCGCGGCGAGATCGACGGTCGACCCGATCCGGACATACCCGGGGCGTGGCACGTCGAGCGGATCGACGAGGCTGCGCTCGACGAGGGCCGGATCTGGCCTCAGAGCCGCGGCTCCCAGCTCGCCGGTCTCGCGGTCGGCTCGCGCGACCGAGAACGGACGCTCGATCTCTGCGCGGCGCCGGGCGGGAAAGCCACGATGCTGGCGGGCGACGTCGTCGCAGTCGAGGTGAACGACGCGCGTGCGCGGGAGCTCGAAGAGGCGATTCGGCGGCTCGGCGCCGACAACATCCAGGTTGTGTGCGCCGACGGACGCGATCTCCCGCCCGAGCTCGACGGCTTCGATCGCGCACTCGTGGACGCGCCCTGCTCGGGGCTGGGCGTCCTCAACCAGCGGCCGGACCTCCGCTGGCGCGCAGAGCCGCTTCCCGAGCTTCAACTCGCGCTGGTCCGAGCTGCTGCCGGGCGCGTGCGGCCTGGTGGCACGGTGCTCTACTCGGTCTGCACGATCAACGCGGACGAGAGCGAGGCCGTCGTGGACGCGTCAGGGCTCGAGGTCGACGAGTCGCTGGCAGAGGAGTGGCCGCAGTTTCTGCATTCGAAGCGCCCCGAGTTCCTGCAGACGCTGCCGCACGTGCACGGAACCGCCGGGTTCTTCATCGCCCGTCTGCGGCGCACCTAGGATCAGCGCGTGGACTCCGAGTACCTGGGACGAGCGCTCGAGCTGGCCGAGAAGGGGCGCGGGACGACGCACCCGAACCCGGTCGTCGGCGCCGTTATCGTCTCTGACGAGGAGATCGTCGGCGAGGGCTGGCACGAGCGGAGAGGCGAGGCTCACGCCGAGGTGAACGCGCTCGCCGCCGCGGGCGAGCGTGCCCGGGGAGCGACCGTGTACGTGACCCTCGAGCCCTGCACGCATCACGGGGCCACGGCGCCGTGCGCCGACGCGCTGATCCAGGCGGGAGTGGAGCGAGTCGTCGTCGGGCAGCGAGATCCCAACCCGCACGTCGAAGGCGGAGGACTGGAGCGCCTCCGCTCGGCCGGAATCGAGGTCGAGATGGCCGAGGGAGAGCTCGGCTTCCGCTGCCGGCAGCAGATCGAGGAGTGGCGCACCTTCACCACGCAGAAGCGCCCCTTCGTCACGTACAAGGTCGCGGTCACGCTCGACGGCCGGGTCGCCGTGCCCGGCTCGCGCTGGGTGTCGGGCGAGGAGTCGCGGCGTCTCGTGCACGTGCTCCGCGCGGCATCGGACGCCGTTGCCGTTGGGATGGGGACCGTGCGCTGGGACAATCCCCGGCTCGACGCCCGTGATGTCCCAGTCGTGCGCCAGCCCCGGCGGATCGCATTCGGCAGAGGGCCGCTCCCCGAAGGATCGGAGCTCGAGCTCCGAAGCGGGCCGCTCCGCGACGAGCTCGAGGCGCTCGCGGCCGTGGGCGTCCAGTCCCTCCTCCTCGAGGGCGGCCCGACGCTCGCAGCCGCGTTCCTCGAGCAGGATCTCGTGGACAAGCTGCTCGTCTTCGTGGCGCCCAAGCTCTCGGGAGAGGGGCCGGGCATGCTCGCGGGGCTTGCGGGGCCTCTCGAGCTGACGAGGTTGGAGGCCCGATCCGTCGGAGACGATGTCGTCCTCCAGGCCTACGTCCACGAGCCCTAGTAACCATCTAGGAGTACCGTTCGACCGTGTTCACGGGGATCGTGCGGGAGCTCGGCCGCGTCGTCTCGGCCGACGGCGGCTCCGACGGGGTCGATCTTGTCGTGGAGGCGCTCGCCACGGCCTCGGGCACGAGCGTGGGCGACTCGGTATCGATCAACGGCTGCTGCCTCACTGCCGAAGCGGTCGACGACGGGCGGATCTCGCTCCATGCCGTTCCGGAGACGCTCATGCGGACCACCCTCGGAGGGCTCCGAGCCGGAGATCCCGTGAACGTGGAGCCGGCTGTGCGCGCCGGCGATCCGCTCGGCGGCCACTACGTGCAAGGGCACGTCGACGCCGTCGGCCGCGTGCAGTCCGTGGCGGCCGAGGGTGCAGGGCTCCGGGTCTTCGTCGAGGCGCCGGCCGACGTTCTCGGCTACTGCGTGGAGAAGGGCTCGATCGCGGTCGACGGCGTCTCGCTCACCGTGGCCGGGCTGGCCGACAACGCGTTCGTGGTCGCGCTCGTGCCGCACACGCTCGAAGCGACGACGTTGTCGTCGCTGACGCCCGGGCAGGAGGTCAACCTCGAAGCCGACGTGCTGGCGAAGTACGTGGACCGGCTGCTGCAGGCGCGCGGCGGCTGAGGGCTACGATCCGGAAGTGAGCGTGGACCTGAAGGCACCGGAGACGGCTTCTCCCTTCGCCACCATCGAGGAGGCGATCGACGACATCCGCTCCGGCAAGTTCGTCGTCGTCGTCGACGACGCCGACCGCGAGAACGAGGGTGATCTCACAATCGCTGCCCAGTTCGTCACTCCGGAGGCGATCAACTTCATGGCGACGAACGGGCGGGGGCTGATCTGCCTCTGCCTCACGCCGGAGCGCTGCGACGAGCTCGACCTGCGGCCCATGACCGAGCACAACGAGACGCCGCTCGGCACCGCGTTCACCGTGTCCATCGAGGCGCGCGAGGGTGTCTCGACCGGGATCTCGGCGCACGACCGCGCGCGCACGATCCAGGTTGCGATCGACGCGGGCTCCACGGCGAGCGACCTTGTCCAGCCCGGCCACGTCTTCCCGCTCCGCGCCCGTGCCGGCGGCGTCCTCGAGCGCGCCGGACAGACCGAGGGGGCGGTGGATCTCGCGCGGCTCGCCGGCCTGAACCCGGCCGGTGTCGTCTGCGAGATCATGAACGAGGACGGAACGATGGCCCGCGTGCCCGACCTCGCCGAGTTCTGTGCGCGGCACGGCCTGAAGATGGTCACGGTCGCCGATCTGATCGAGTACCGGCGCCGGACGGAGAAGCTCGTCGAGCGCGTCGTCTCCGTGCGGCTGCCCACCGAGTACGGCGAGTTCCACGCCATCGCATACAGGGAGTTCCTCAGCGGGAAGCAGCACGTCGCTCTGGTCAAAGGAGACGTTCAGGGAGCCGAGGACGTGCTCGTCCGCGTCCACTCCGAGTGCCTGACCGGGGACGTCTTCCATTCGCTCCGGTGCGACTGCGGCGAGCAGCTCGAGCAGGCACTTGCGCGGATCGAGGCCGACGGGCGTGGCGTCCTCCTCTACATGGCCCAGGAGGGCCGGGGGATCGGGCTCCTCAACAAGCTCAAGGCGTACGAGCTCCAGGAGTCGGGGCTCGACACGGTCGAGGCCAACCTCGAGCTCGGCTTCCCGGCCGACGCGCGGGAGTGGGGGATCGGCAACCAGATCCTCGCCGACCTCGGTCTCACCACGATCCGGATCCTCACCAACAACCCGCGCAAGCTGACCGGCCTGGACGGCTATGGGCTCACGGTCGTGGAGCAGGTTCCGATCGAGGTCGAGCCGCAGCCGGAGAACGCCCGCTATCTCGCGGCGAAGCGCGAGAAGCTCGGGCACACGATCGGTGCGAGACTCCACCACCAGGGTGCGCGGCTCGAGCCTCACGCACCGGAGGAGAGCGAGACGTGAACCGAGACATCGACGAGTCGAGCGAGAACGTCCTCTCGGACTGGCCCCGGGAGGAGGGCGAGCCGGAGCTCGAGGACGAGGAAGACGAGGCGGCCGCCTGGGGGACGGCCACGGCCGCCGAGCCCACCGAGCTGGAGGAAGACGACGTCCTGGCCGTCCCGCAACCCGACGTCGAAGAGCTGATCGAGGCTGAGCCTTCCGAAGGCGACGGCGTTGCGGCGATGGTAGTCGAGCCCTCCGTCGAGCACGCGGCGGGGGATCTCGAGATCCCAGACGGTTACGCGGTCCTCGAGGGAGCGGCCGACGGGTCTCGTCGCGCGGTCGGCGTCGTCGTCTCGCGCTTCAACGGAGACGTCACCACGCGCCTGCTCGACCGAGCACTCGAGGAGCTCGCAGAAGTGGGCGTGCGCCAGGAGGCGATCACCGTCATGGTCGTTCCCGGGGCGTTCGAGCTCCCGCTCGGGGCGACCGCGCTCGCGAAGACCCGTCGCTTCGCCTGCATCGTCGCTCTTGGCTGCGTCATCCGCGGAGATACGCCCCACTTCGACTACGTCGCAAGCGAGGCCGCCAGCGGTCTCCAGCTGGCGGCCCTCGAGACCGGTGTGCCCGTGTCCTTCGGCGTGCTCACCCTCGACCGGGTCGAGCAGGCGGATGCGCGGATCGAGAAAGGGGCGGAGGCCGTTCGCACCGCGCTCGAGATGGCAGATGTCTTCTCCCACCTCCGCGCCGCAGCCTCCCGCTGATCCTGAGGGCGAGGCATGCCTCGCCCTTACGAGCCACAGAGGGACGAGCCGGGCCGGTAAGATGCGCGGCCGCATGTCCAAGGTGTGCGCGATTTGCGGGAAGAAGCCCGGCTTCGGCAACAACCGGAGCCACTCGATGGTCGCCACGAAGCGGCGCTTCAACCCGAACCTGCAGCGCGTCCGCGTGATCCTCGAGGGTCACCCGACGCGCGCCTACGTCTGCACGCGCTGTCTGAAAGCCGGCAAGGTCAAGAAGGCGCTCTAGGTCCTCGCCGGGCCGTTTAAGCTCGCGGCGTGGAGCGCGAGGACTACGTCGTCGCAGAGACCGACCTCGGTCGCGTCTCGGTCTCGAGCGACGTGATCGCCCAGGTCGTCCGCTACGCTGCAGTTGAGAGCTATGGCGTGGTCGGGATGGCCGGCCGGCGCGGCTGGGCGCGGCTGCTCTCGCGCGGGTCGAGGAGCGCCATCCACGTGGAGAGGCGGGACGACGGCCTCGCAATCGAGCTGCGGGTCGTGGTCGAGCACGGCCTCCGGCTCGCCGAAGTCGGTGCGGCCGTCAGGGCGCGCGTCTTGTACGAGCTGGAGCGGCAGTTCGGGATGCCCGTCTCGTCGCTCGAAGTTCGCATCGACCGGGTCCGGAAGTCACGCTGATGGAGCTCGAGACGGTTCGGATGCTTTCGGGCACCGCGCTCCAGAACCTGGAGGCGCATCGAAAGCGGATCGACGATCTGAACGTGTACCCGGTGCCGGACGGAGACACCGGCACGAATCTCGTGCTCACCCTGCGCTCGATCGTCGAAGCCCTCGACGCGTCGACCGCGGAAGGGAGCGCAGCCGTGGCGAAGGATCTTTCACGCGCCGCCCTGATGGGCGCGCGGGGGAACTCCGGGGTCATCTTCTCTCAGATCGCGCGCGGCTTCGCCGACGTGCTCGGGGGCTCGGACGACATGAGCACACCTCGTCTCGCTCGCGCGTTCCGCGCCGCGAGCGACGCGGCCTACCGGGCGGTCAAGCGCCCGGTCGAAGGGACTATGCTGACCGTGATCCGCGAGATGGCCGAGGAGGGCGAGCGGAAGAAGACGCGGCTGCTGCCGCCGCCCGAATTCCTCGCAGCAGTGCTTGCGCGGGGAGAGGACGCGCTCGCCCGCACCCCGGAGATGCTCGACGTTCTCCGCGAGGCCGGTGTCGTCGATGCAGGGGGCGCCGGCCTCGTCGAGATCGTTCGCGGGGTCGCCTTGGGCGCCGCCGGTGAGCCGCTACCCGAGACGCCGGTCGAGTCGGAGGCCCTGGGATTCGAGGCGATCCACCTGGAGCTCTCGCAATACCGCTACTGCACGGTCTTCGTCGTCGAGGGGGAGGAGCTCGACCAGGTGGGCCTCGAGGCTGCGCTCGAGCGCCTCGGCGATTCCCTGCTCGTCGTCGGCGATGCCTCCGCACTCAAGGTGCACGTCCACACCGACGACCCGGGTGCAGCCCTCTCCAGCGCGACCGCGATGGGCGTGATCGAGGGGATCGAGATCGCGAACATGCACCATCAGACGACCGCGCGCGAGGAGCGCCTGCTCGACGCGGCGGGCTCGGTGTCGGACTCGTTGCCGACCCTCGAGACGGGGATCGTCGCCGTCTGCCCGGGACAGGGCAACCGTCGCCTCTTCGAGGGCCTCGGTGCGACGAGGGTGATCGAGGGAGGCCAGACGATGAACCCCTCGGCCGCCGAGATCGTCCAAGCGGTCGAAGCGACGCCAGCCGCGGAGGTGATCGTGCTCCCGAACAACAGCAACGTGATCCTCACCGCCGAGCAGGCAGCGGCTCTCGCCTCGAAGCCCGTGCGAGTCATCCCGTCTCGCTCGGTGCAGGCCGGCTTCGCGGCGATGGCTCGGTACCTGCCGACGCTCTCTTCGGGGGAGAACGAGGCGGCGATGCTCGAGGCGCTGGACGCGGTCGCGACCGGTGAGGTGACCATCGCCTCGCGCGACGCGGAGCTCGACGGGATCGCGATCCGGAAGGGCGGCTATCTCGGGCTCGTCGACGGCACCGCCGTCGCGGCGGACGAGGACATCGACCGGGTCGCGATCGAGGTCGTCGAGCGCGTGCTCGGCGGCGAGCGCGGCTGGCTCGGAATCCTGACCGGGGAGGATGCGCCGCCGCTCGACGCTCTGCTCGCCGCGGTGGACCGTGCACACCCGGAGGTCGAGGTCGAGGTGCACGAAGGCGGGCAGCCGCACTACCCGCTTCTCGTGGTGGCGGAGTAGCCTTGGCGCCAATTCGCGTGCTGCTCGTCGAGGACAACGACGTGTTCCGCGAGTCGCTCGTGTTCCTGTTGCAACGGCAGGCGGAGGTCGAGGTCGTCGGCGCGGTGGCCGACGGCTCGTCCGCGGCGCCCGCTTGTGCGGAGCTCGAGGCAGACGTGGTCGTGATCGACTACCGGCTGCCCGACCTGGACGGAGCCGAGGTTGCGGAGGCCGTTCGCGATCGCTGTCCCGGCGCCTCGGTCGTGTTTCTCAGCGCGTCTGCGGGCACGGAGGAACACGAGGCCGCACGGAGCACGGGTGCGCCACTCGTGCGCAAGGACGAGGGACTAGACGCGCTCGTGGATGCCGTGCGTACAGCGGCGACGAGCTCTCTCCAAGGAGGCGCTCAGTGAACCTGACCACCGAGAACACCGCGATCGTGCTCGACTCGGTCTCGGACTACCCGGAGGCGGCCGCGCGCTTCCCCAACATGCGCTTCGTCCCCCTATACGTGCGCTTCGGCGACGAGACGTACCGTGACTACGTGGAGCTCGGCCCGAAGGAGTTCTACGAGAAGCTCCGCACCGCGACCGAGCTTCCGGCGACCTCACAGCCCACGCCTCAGGACTTCCTCACCGCGTACGAAGACCTCGCCGCGTTCGAGCGGATCTACGTGCTGAACGTGTCGTCGAAGGTGTCGGGGACGTACCAGAGCGCGAGGCTCGCGGCTGCGGAGCTCGGCGGCGACAAGGTGCGCGTGATCGACACGCTCACCGCCTCGCTCGCGATCGCGATGCTCTCGCACGCCGTTCAGCGCCGCCTCGCGCGTGGAACGACCGACGAGGAGATCGACGCGCTGGTGGAGCGGTTCTACGAGAGTTGCGGGGTCGTCTTCACCGTCGAGACGCTCGAGTTCCTCCAGCGCGGCGGCCGCATCGGCCGCGCGGCGGCGCTCGCCGGCACGCTCCTCAATCTGCGCCCGATCCTCGGGATCACCGACGGCGTCGTCGTCGCCCTCGCCAAGGTCCGAGGGCGGCAGAAGGCCCTGGCGGAGTTTCAGCGACGGCTCGAAGCAGCGACCGAGGATCGTCCCGGGCTACGGGTCGCCGTCGCGCACGCTGACGCAGATGAGTGGGTCGGGACGCTCTCGAAGCTCGTCTGGGAAGCGCGGCCGAAGGCCGAGATCGAGTTCAGCGCGTCGCTGGGAGCCGTCGTGGGAACGCACGCCGGCCCCGGCGCCGTGGGTTTCTTCTGGTTCCAGGACGAGTAAGCGCATGAAGCGCAGACGCGGGCCGAGCATCGCGATCGTCTTCGAGACGCACTCGACGACCACCGACAACGAGCGCTGGATCGCGTCGGGCTGGCTCGACGGCCGGCTCTCTCCGCTTGGAAGACGGCAGGCCAAGGAGCTGGGCGAGCGACGCTTCGTCGAGGAGCTCGCCGCCGTTTTCACCTCGGATCTCGGTCGTGCGGTCGAGACGGCGCGCATAGCGTTCGGCGGGCGAGGGGTTCCGATTCTCCACGACTGGCGGCTTCGGGAGTGCAACTACGGCGCGCTGAACGGGACTCCAGTCTCCACGCTGGAGGCCGCGCGCATGCTGCACGTGTACGAGCCGTACCCTGACGGTGAGAGCTACAGCCAGGTCGTCGCGCGTGTGAGGAGCTTCCTAGGCGACCTCCCGCCGCGATACGAGAACGAGCGAATCGTCGTCATCGGTCACTCGGCGACAAAATGGGCGCTGGACCATCTGCTCGAGGGAATTCCGCTCCCGGAGCTCGTCGAAGGCTCGTTTCGGTGGCAGCCTGGCTGGCTCTACAGCCTCGTGGTCGACGTGTGACCACGCCGCGGGTCGTCCGGGCGGGGGACCTATAGTGACTCGCGGTTGTGAAGGGGACGATCGCTCGAGTGGCACTTCCGGCCGGCTTCGCAGGCCTGGATCCACCGGCCGCCTGGCCGCACCCGATGAGCGTGCCGCGGCCGGAGCGGCTCGTGGCGTCCGTGGAGACGCTCGACGGCGTTGGCCCCACCGTGAAGCGCCGTCTCGCGCGCATCGGCATCGAGCGCGTCGGTGACCTCCTCTGGCAGCGTCCCCGCCGGTACGAAGAGCCCGTTCCAACGAGGCGGATCTGCGATCTCTTCGGCGACGAGGAGGCGGTCCTCGAAGGAAGCGTCCGCTCCGTGTCCAGCCGTCGGCGCGGGCGGCTGAACATCCTCACCGCCCGGGTCGCCGACGACACCGGGGAGATCAAGGCCACCTGGTTCAACCAGCCGTGGCTGGAGAAGCGGTTGTCGCCGGGGACGCGCGTACGTGTACGAGGACGAGCCAACCGCCACGGCTTCGCCGTCTCATCCTATGACCTCGACGACGAGTCGGAGACGGCGGACTTCGCGCCGGTCTATCCCGCGACCGAGGACCTCTCGCAGAAGAAGCTCCGGGAGCTGCGGGCGCAGGTCCTGGGGCTCGTCCGGGACGCAGGCGAGCCGCTCCCCGCGCCGCTTCGCACCCGGGAGGCGCTCCCGCTCAAGGCCGATGCGCTGGCAGCGCTTCACCGACCGCGCGGCCCGGGCGAGGCGGAGACAGGCCGTACTCGGCTCGCGTTCGAGGAGCTGCTCGTTCTCCGGCTCGCACTCGCACGAACCGCCGCAGCACGGGAAGCGGCGGATGCCGAGCCGCTCGGGCCGCCGGGCGAGCTGCTCTCGGGCTACCGGGCAGCGCTCCCATTCACGCTCACGACCGACCAGGACCGCGCGATCGAGGAGATCGACGCCGACCTCGCGCGCGCGGTCCCGATGCGGCGTCTCC
>JAHEXT010000027.1 GCA_023251945.1 Actinomycetes bacterium | reverse complement strand
CTCGAGGGCCTTCTGCGAGATCTCCGGATAGACGGGGAGGAAGACGATGCCGGCCATCAGCCTACGTGCCTCCGACGGGTTCAGGTTCTGCCTGCCGGCCGGGGGCTCGACGACGCTGATCGCGCTCGTGCCGCGCGTTGCGTCGAACCCGGCCTGCCGCAGGGTGTGAACGAGACGATCCGGTTCTCTCGACACGACCGGGAACACCCAGAACGTCGAGTCGCCGAGGCCGCTGCCCGGTCGCTCGAGCTCGGGCGGGAGCCCAGCCGCGACGAGCGCTCCTGCACGGCGGCGGCGGGCGAGGCGGTCGACGTCGAACCGGCGCAGCCGCCGCTCGAGAAGCGCGAGGAGCGGTGCGGAGGGGCGCCGGCGCAGCCACCGCGCGAACGCAGCGTCCTCGTCCTCGCCCGGGGGTGCGCGGAACGCACGCACCGTCGTGGAGACGAAGCGGTCGAGGTCGAGGCGGGCGAGGCGGGCGACGGCCGTGAGCGCCGTATAGGGCAGCGGCCGATCGAGGAGGACGAGGCCTACGTACTTGAGGGCCTTGGACGCGTGCTCCCGGCGCGGCTGGCGCGGCCAGGAAGCCTCGAGCTCTCGCATCCGCCCGAGCAGCCCGGGGGCGCGGACGCGCACGAGCGCCCCGCCGAGCGCCGTCGCGGTCTTGATCGAGCCGAAGCTGTAGAGCGAGACGTCTGCCCTGGCGTCGCCGGCGTCGGTCGCCCCCAGGATGGTCTGGGCGCAGTCCTCGATCAGGAGCAGGCTATGACGTCGGGCGAACGACGCGACCTCCGCGAGGTCGAAACGGGTTCCGAAGAGGTGCGCGACGAGGATCGCGCGCGTGCGAGGCGTAGCGGCGTGCTCCAGGCTCTCCTCCTGTGGCGCGGTCGTCTCGAGGTCGATGTCGACCGGAACGGGGACGAGCCCGTGCAGGGCGATGATGCGCGGCATGTCCGGGTGCGTGACAGCCGAGACGAGCACTTCGTCTCCCGGCGCGAGGTCGAGTGCCGAGAGCAGGCAGTCGAGCCCCGCGCGGACGCTCGAGCACGCGAGTGCCTGGTCCGACCCCGCCCACGCGGCCGCGATCCTGGCCGCGCGGCGGTCTGGGTTCCGGGCGCCGATCGCCGCACCGATCGCGAAGAGGAGGTCGGCGACCGACACGTCGAGCCGGTGGCGCGGGACCATCACGCCCTGCTTTCCCGTGCTCGCGATTCCGCCCAGGTGCGTCGGACCTCTCCGACGCTCGGCTTGGGCAGGGGAGAGCGCCGGGTCCCGTCGGAGAGAATCGGTGGGAACCCGCTCGAGTCCGCCTCGCCGGCGAGTTGCCAGAGGCGGACGATCTCGGTGCGGATCCGCTCGGTCGCCTGGGTCGAGCCCTCGCGGCTCCGCGGGAGGTCGTCGAGCAGGATCGGCGGCCCCCAGACGGCGGCACAGCGCTTCGGGTGACGGAACGACCAGCCGAACGTCTCGAGTCCGAGGGGCACAACCGGAACGCTCTCCTGCATCGCGATCATCGCGGCGCCGCGCCGAGCGACTCCGGGCTGCCCGGTCCGTTGCCGCGTTCCCTCGACGTGCATCCCGAGGAGCTTCCCGTTTGCGACCAGGTCACGCGCCCGGCGCAGTGCCTCTCGGTCGGGCTCGCCGCGCTTGACAGGGATGGCTCCTCCCCACGCGAAGATCTCCCCGGCGATCGGGATCTCCATCAGCTCCGCCTTGGAGATGAAGTAGACGGGGCGCGGGCAGACGACCCCGACGAACGTGTGGTCGATGGCGTTCAGGTGATTCGCGGCGAGCACTGCTCCGCCCGTCGGAGGAACGTGCTCGATCCCGTAGGCCACGGCCCGCGTCAGGGCGTACATGACCGGAGCCACCGTGTAGCGGAGGTACGACCAGAAGACGTCAGGGTCCTCGTGCCAGAGCTTGGGCACACCCAGACGGGTCAGGAGCATGAGGCAAGTATCTCGTCGCCTGCGGCTCCTGTCACGGGTGGCGGCCCCGAATCGGGTCTCGGGGTATCCCTGACCCAGCCGAACTCGGCAGATGGCGTCCTAGACTCCGCCCATGTCGGTCTGTCCGAGCTGCGGCCGTGAGAACCCGGAAGACGCGCACTTCTGTAACGCGTGTGGGGCGCCGCTGGCCACCCCCGAGGTTGCACGCGAATCGCGCAAGGTCGTGACGGTCCTCTTCTGCGACCTCGTCGGCTCGACCGCGCTCGGCGAGTCGACCGATCCCGAGGCTCTCAGAGCGCGGATGCGTCGCTACTTCGAGGACTTGCGCACGATCGTCGAGCGGCACGGCGGGGTCGTCGAGAAGTTCGTCGGCGACGCCGTCATGGCCGTCTTCGGGATCCCCGTCTCGCACGAGGACGACGCGCTCCGTGCAGTCCGCACTGCCTCGGAGATGCGCGCGGCCATCGCCAAGCATGGGCTAGAAGCGCGGATCGGCGTCAACACCGGCGAGGTCGTCGTCGGCGGCGAAGGCGAAACCCTCGTCACGGGCGACGCCGTCAACGTCGCTGCGCGGTTGGAACAGGCGGCGAGACCGGGGGAGGCCCTCATCGGAGCTGAGACCCGGCTCCTGGTGCGGGACGCCATTCGGGTCGAGGCGGTCGAACTACTCGCTCTGAAAGGGAAGTCCGAGCCCGTCGAGGCATTCCGGCTCCTCGAGGTGCGCGGAGATGCCGAGGCGCTCGCGCGCCACCTCGAAGCACCGCTCGTCGGGCGCACGCGTGAGCGGGAGCGGCTCTGGCGCGATTTCGAGGATGCCGTTGCCGAGCAGACCTGCCGGCTCTTCACGCTGCTCGGGCCGGCCGGGATCGGCAAGTCGCGGCTCGTCGCCGACTTCCTCGAGCGCGCGGCGGGCGAGGCGGACATTCTGCGCGGGCGCTGTCTTCACTACGGCGAGGACATCACGTACTGGCCGCTCGTCGAGATCCTCCTCAGAATCGGCGTCGACCCAGACTCGATCATCGGCTCCTCACCGGAGGAAACGAGGCTCGCCTTTCGCCGCCTGCTGGAAGCCCGGGCGGCCGAACGTCCACAGGTTGTCGTGATCGACGACCTCCAGTGGGCCGAGCCGACGTTCATCGACCTCGTGGAGCACATCGCGGACTT
Source organism: Actinomycetes bacterium (assembly GCA_023251945.1). Lineage (GTDB taxonomy): Bacteria > Actinomycetota > Thermoleophilia > Gaiellales > Gaiellaceae > GMQP-bins7. The sequence continues at coordinate 18,074 of JAHEXT010000027.1, read as the reverse complement.
CTCACGGGACGCGCCGATCTTCCTCCTCTGCGTCGCTCGCACGGAGCTGCTCGATCTGCGAGCCGGCTGGGGTGGCGGGAAGATGAACGCGAGCTCGATCCTGCTCGAGCCGCTCGACCACGAGGACTGCGACGCGCTGATCGACAACCTGCTCGGAAGCGCGCGACTCGACGACAGCGCGCGAGACCGCATCGCCGCGGCGTCGGAGGGGAACCCGCTCTTCGTCGAGGAGATGCTCTCGATGGTGCGGGAACAGGGCGGCGACGGCGAGATCGTCGTGCCGCCGACGATCCAGGCGCTGCTGCAGGCCCGGCTCGACCAGCTCGGCGCCGACGAGCGGATCGTCATGGAGCGAGGGTCGGTCGAGGGTCAGGTATTCCACCGCGGCTCGGTCGAGGAGCTCGCTCCGGAGCTCATGGGCCTCGCGCTCGAGTCGCACCTGTCGACGCTCGTTCGCATGGAGCTCATCCGCCCGGACCGCGCGACGTTTCCGGACGACGACGCGTTTCGCTTCCGGCACCTGCTGATCCGCGACGCGGCGTACGAGTCGCTGCCGAAAGCGACTCGCGCCGAGCTTCACGAGCGCTTTGCCGACTGGCTCGCGCACCACGAACTCGTCGAGCGGGACGAGATCCTCGGCTACCACCTCGAGCAGGCGCGCCGCTATCGAGCCGAGCTCGACGCGGACGATCCCGCCCTTTCGGCGCTCTCCGCCAGGGCGGCCGAGCACCTCGCAGCAGCCGGCCGGGGGGCTCTCGATCGCGGCGACTTCAACGCGGGTCGCGGGTTGTTGCGCCGGGCGACCGCCCTCCTTCCACCCGGAGACGAGCGGCGTCTCGCTCTCGCGCCCGATCTCTCCGTGGCCCTCCGCGAGTCCGGCGATCACGCTGAGGGAAACGCCGTTCTCGCGGAGGCTCGCGGAGCCTCCGACCCCGTGACGCGGGCGCTGGTCACGCTCAACGAGGCCATCTGGGCTCTGGTGACTGCGAGCGACATCGGAGCAGACGAGCGGCGTACCTTGAGGGAGGAGGCCCGCGCCGTTCTCGAGGGGGTCGGCCATGACGAGGGGCTCGCCCTCTACTGGTGGGGCGTCGCCCTCGAGGCCTGGTTCGCGCTCCATGCAGCCGAGACCGCGGTCACCTGCGAGCGGGCGCTCGCGCACCTCGAGAAAGCCGGCAGCACGCGCCTTGCGATGGTCGTCCGGGGCAGGCTGCTCTCCTCCTACTCGTTCGGGCCCGCCCCCGTCGGAGAGTCGATCGAGCGGGTGGAGGCAATCCGACGCCGCGAGCACGGTGCGCTCGCCGAGGCGTGGTCGCGGACCGCTCTCGGCGTACTTCTGGCGATGCAGGGGGAGATCGATCGCGCGCGCGAGCTCGTCCGTGGCGGGCGTCAGGCGTACTTCGACGCGGGGCAGCTCATGAGTGCCGGCGGACTGAGCATGCGCGAGGCGAAGGTCGAGTTCCGCGCCGGCGACACCGCTGCCGAGGAGGCAGTCCTGCGCGAGGGTCTCGAGCTGCTCGAGCGCATCGGCGACCGGGCCTACTATCCGACGGCCGCGCTGGACCTCGCAAAGTGTCTCTACGACCAGGAACGATACGACGAGGTCGGCCGGATGTGTGAGGTGGCACGGGAGGCTACGGGGGCCGACGATCTCATCAATTTCGTCGAGCTCAACGGGCTCGATGGCGGCCTGCTCGCGCGGCGCGGGAGTCACGACGAGGCCGGAGAGCACGCCCGTCGAGCCGTCGAGCTCGCGGAGACGACGGACTTCTACGAGACGCGCGCCTGGGCCCGGCTCATGCTTGCCGAGACGCACGCGCTCGCCGGCCGGATGTACGAGGCCTCCGAGGAAGCTGCCGCCGGGCTAGCCCACTACGACGCGAAGGGCGACGTGACCGGGGCCGCTCGGGCCCGAGAGCGACTTGTGAAGCTGGGGATCGAGGTCGGCTGATCGGTCGTCGACGGGCGCTGCTAACGTCGCGGGATGGACACCGAGCTGCATCAGGAGGAGCTCGAGCGGCTCATCGCCTTCGAGCGGAAATTCGGGAAGGAGGGGCTCACCTTCGACGACGTCCTGCTGCTCCCGGCGGAGTCCGAGGTGCTGCCGAACGACGTTTCCACGGTTACGCGGCTCACGCCGGGGATCTCGCTGAACATCCCGCTCGTCTCGGCGGCGATGGACACGGTCACCGAGGCGCGGCTCGCGATCGCACTCGCCCGTGCCGGCGGGATCGGGATCGTCCACCGCAACCTCTCGATCGCCGACCAGGTGGCCGAGGTGGACAAGGTGAAGCGCTCCGAGTCCGGGATGATCGTGGAGCCGGTCACGCTCCGGCCGGGCGACTCGGTCGCGGACGCGCTCGAGCTGATGGAGCGCTACCGGATCTCGGGCGTCCCGATCGTCGACGACGCCGGCATCCTGGTCGGGATCCTCACGAATCGCGACCTGCGCTTCGAGACGGATATCTCGCAGCCCGTGTCCGCCCTCATGACGATCCGTGACCTCGTCACGGCACCGGTCGGGACGACGCTCGAGGAGGCCGAGGAGATCCTGCACCGCAATAAGATCGAGAAGCTCCCGGTCGTCGACGCCGACGGTCGGCTCAAGGGGCTCATCACCGTCAAGGACATCTCCAAGCGCATCAAGTACCCCGACGCGACGAAGGACGACCAGGGCCGGTTGCGCGTGGGTGCGGCGGTAGGCGTTGGAACCGACGCGCTCGAGCGGGCTGCCGCACTGGTGGAGGCCGAGGTCGACGTGCTCGTCGTCGACACCGCGCACGGACATTCGCACGGCGTGCTGGACGTCGTCCGCCGGATCAAGGCCGTGCACGATGTGGAGCTCATCGCCGGGAACATCTCGACGGGAGAAGGAGCGCTCGCTCTCGTCGACGCAGGGGCGGACGCGGTGAAGCTCGGGCAGGGTCCTGGGAGTGCCTGTACGACTCGGATCGTCGCCGGAGTGGGTGTTCCACAGATCACAGCCGTCTACGACGCCGTCCGGGCGCTCGCCGACCACGGGGCTCCCGTGATCGCGGACGGCGGTATCCGCAACTCCGGCGACATCGCGAAGGCGATCGCGGCCGGCGCGGACGCCGTGATGCTCGGCTCGATGCTTGCCGGCACCGACGAGGCGCCCGGCGAGGTCATAGTGGCGCAGGGCGAGCGCTTCAAGGAGTACCGCGGGATGGGCTCGCTGGGGGCGATGAAGGCCCGGTCTTTCTCGAAGGATCGCTACTTCCAGGGCGACGTCGAGGACGTGGACAAGCTCGTCCCCGAGGGGATCGAGGGCCGCGTCCCGTACAAGGGCCCGCTCGCGCCGATCGTCCACCAGGTGGTCGGCGGGCTCAGGCAGGCGATGGGCTACTGCGGGGCGGCTTCGATCGAGGAGATGAAGGAGCGGACCCGCTTCGTCCGCATCACGCCTGCGGGTCTCCAGGAGAGCCACCCGCACGGCGTCACGATCACGAAGGACGCGCCAAACTACCGGCGAGGCTGATGGCGAAGTTCGTTCCGCTACCGACTCCGGAGCCCGCTCCGGAAGGCGTGCTGTGACGAGCGCAGACATCGTGGCCGCGAAGCGGCCGCCTTCAGGGATTTTCGCGCGACCAGAATCCGCGTTCGCGGATTCTGGTCAGGCGCACAACGAGGAGCGTCCGGTTCTCGTCATCGACCTCGGAGGCCAGTACAGCCAGCTCATTGCGCGGCGTGTGCGCGAGGCGCGGGTGTACTCGGAGCTCGTCGGCCACCGTCTCACGGCGGCCGAGATCGCCCGGCGCAAGCCTGCCGCGCTCATTCTCTCCGGCGGGCCGGCATCGGTCTATGCAGAGGGGGCGCCGGCCGTGGACGAGGGGCTCTTCGCGCTCGGCGTCCCGACGCTCGGGATCTGCTACGGGATGCAGCTCATGGCGCGCGACCTCGGCGGCGCCGTCGAGCGCACGGGAGTGTCCGAGTTCGGGAAGACCGAGCTCGAGACGACGGAGTCCGAGCTCTTTCATCACCTGCCGCCGGAGCAGACGGTCTGGATGAGCCACCGGGACTCGGTCACCGCTCCGCCCTCTGGGGCCGAGGTGACCGCATCGTCGCCGTCGACTCCTATCGCTGCTTTCGAGGATCGTGCCCGCCGCCTCTACGGCGTCCAGTTCCACCCCGAGGTCGTCCACACCCCGCACGGCCAGGAGATCCTGAAGAACTTCCTGTACGAGGTCGCGGGCGCGCCGCCCACCTGGACCCCGGCCGCCGTGATCGAGGAGCAGGTCGAGCGAATACGGGCGACGGTCGGCCGGGAACGGGTCCTGTGTGCCCTTTCCGGTGGCGTCGACTCCGCCGTCGCCGCGCTCTTGGTGCACAAGGCCGTCGGCGACTACCTGACGTGCGTCTTCGTCGACCACGGGCTGCTCCGCGAGAACGAGGCGGAAGAGGTTGTGGAGACGTTCTCCGGCCACTTCCGCGTACCGCTCGTCCACGTGCAGGCCCAAGAGCGTTTCCTCTCGCGGCTCGCCGGCGTCTCCGACCCGGAGGAGAAGCGGAAGATGGTCGGAGAGGAGTTCATCCGCGTCTTCGAGGAGGAAGCGCAACAGCTCGGAAACGTCCGCTTTCTCGTCCAGGGGACGCTCTATTCGGACGTGATCGAGTCGGGTGGCATGGACGACGGGGTGGCCGCGAAGATCAAGTCCCACCACAATGTCGGTGGCCTCCCTGCAGACATGCGGATGGAGCTCGTCGAGCCCCTGCGGCTCCTCTTCAAAGACGAGGTTCGGCGTATCGGCGAGGAGCTCGGGCTGCCCGAGCGGATGGTCTGGCGCCAGCCCTTCCCCGGGCCGGGCCTCGCGATTCGGATCGTCGGCGACGTGACCGCGGAGCGTCTGTCGATCCTGCGGCGAGCGGACGCCATCCTGCTCGAGGAGATACGGCGGGCCGACCTCTACCGCGATCTCTGGCAGAGCTTCGCCGTCCTGCCGGCGATCCGGTCCGTGGGCGTCCAGGGCGACGAGAGGACGTACGCGTACCCGGTCGTCATCCGTGCGGTCACCTCCGAGGATGCGATGACCGCGGACTGGGCCAGGCTCCCCTACGAGGTGCTGGAGGCCGTCTCCAGCCGGGTCATCAACGAGATCCCCGGCGTCAACCGCGTCGTCTACGACATCTCGTCGAAGCCGCCCGCCACCATCGAGTGGGAGTAGCCCTGCTGCGCGGCGCGAGCTCTACTCCACTTCGCTCGTATTCGCCCAGGACGCGTTTGCCCACGACGCCGAGCTCCACGAGGCGCTCGACCAGGAAGCCGAGCTCCAGGACGCGCTCGACCAGGACGCGCTCGACCAAGAGGCGCTCGACCACGAGGCGCTCGACCACGATGCGGAGTTCCAGGCCGGGTCGTACGACGCGACCGTGTACCAGAGGTTCCCGTCGAACTCGTTGCGCCCGGTGAGACCGTTCAAGTAGACGAACTGGTTCAACCCGGCATTCGGGTTCGCGAGGCCGAGTGCACTCGCAGCAGCACCGCCGTCGACGACGCCGACGCCGAGGGCGCCGCTCGACCCGTAGCCGCTCGGCGGGACCGCCTTCAGCATGATGGCGCCCTTCACCTGATCCGGAGTCCACGTCGGGTGCTGCGCGAGGATCGAGGCCGCGATGCCGGAGACGACCGGCGCAGCGAACGAGGTGCCGGACATCCACATGTAGCCGGGTGCGACCACCCGATCCGGGTACTGGGTCAGGAGGTACGCTCCGCTTGGCACGCCGCCGATCAGGTGGCGGCCGGGGGCCGCGACTTCCGGCTTGAAGAACCCGTCCTGTGTGTAACCCCACGCCGACCAGGGAGCGGCAAAGTCGTCTTCGCGCGACGCCGTGTTGGCGACGTCGGACGCGCCGACGGTGATCACGAACGGGTCGTTCGCGGGCGCGTAGCCGACGTCGCTTTGCCCGCCGTTGACCGCGTAGTTCCCCGCGGCGACGACGACGACGACGCCGTTGAGCCAGAGCGACTCGACCGCCTTGTCGAGGGCGTCGTCTCGGAAGGTCTCGCCGCCCGCATTCAGCGAGAAGTTCGCGACACGGATGTTGTAGGTGCTCTTGTTCTGAAGGATCCAGTCGCACGCGGCGACGATGTCGCTCTTGTAGCCGACGCCGACGCCGTCGAGCACCTTGATCGAGACGATCTTCGCTCGCGGCTCGGCGCTCGTGTAGCCCTCGGCCGCACCCGCCGCGATGCTCGAGACCATCGTCCCGTGACCGTAGATCCCCGTGGCGCCGTCGTACGTCTTGAGGTTCACGCTCGCTATGACCCGTGGGCTGAGCGTAGATATCGTCTTCGAGACGCCTGAGTCGACGACCGCAATCGCCGGGTAGGTGAGCGACCCGGGCAGCGAGGACCAGTTCGTGTCCACCCCCGCCGACTGCGGCCAGAGCTGCGTGTTCGAGTAGGCGGTCAGCTCGACTTCGAGGTCGCGCGTGATCGACCCGATCTCGCTGCGCTCGGCGAGCTTGAGCAGTTGCTTGCCGGTGAGCGTCGCCGACGTGCCGGCGATGGAGATGAACTTGCGCTTCAGCTTCGAGCCCTTCCCGGGTACGTCCTTCTGGACCTTCGTCACCTCGTCCGCGACGTCCTCCGTCTTCTTGTCCTTCCGCGCTTGGACGATCACGTCGAACAGCGCGTCCGGGCTCGCGGCCGCCTCGGCGAGCAGGCCGGGCGACGTGTACGCGTCTGCGCCCGAGGCGCTGGCGCCTTCCACTCGTCCGCCGACGAGCGCGACCGCTGCGACGAGCAGTGCGGCGAGCGTGACCGCCAGCGTGCGCTTGCCATCGCCCCAGAGTGCGTTTCCGCGGACCTGGCCGGTAACGCCTGTCGTGCCCCGCCGGCCTACGTCTCGGCCTACGTCTTCGTGCCGCATGTCGTGCCTACCCCCTGCCCGTCGTGGGACAGGCGCCGCAGTACATGGAGGATCACTGCGGACCGTACGGACCGCGCGGCTGGGGATCTCCCCCCGTGGGGGTATCTGGCGCGTTCGAGATCACTCCATCGAGCGACTTGCGGCTCTCGTCCCAGCGTCGGCGTCCTGTGCACCCCCGCGGATCCCCCCGTTAGAGGGAAGTAGCGAACTGATCCCGCACCGATGCTCTGATGCTGTGTAGCTCGACCCATCTGACATGACTGCGGCTACACCCTCACGACGGCGTACCGGCTTGCCGCTGGCGGCTCAGCTCTACCTGCTCGTGGTCTGCGGCGGTGCCCTGCTGGCGTACGCCCTCGCCGCGTCGCCTGAGGCACCGATCGACGACACAGACTGGCGACTGGCCGTGCTCCTCGCCGCGGGCGCGGCCGTAGCCCAGCTGTTCCCCGTCTTCACTCCGCGCAACCAGTCCTACCACATGACGCCTGTGCTCGTGGTCGCGGCGGCGCTCCTTCTCCCCCTACCGCTGATCGCTTTCGTGGCCGTCGTTCAGCACATCCCCGAATGGCTCAAGGAGCGATATCCCTGGTACATCCAGACGTTCAACATCGCGAACTACGCTCTCTCGGGGCTCGCCGCGCACGAAGTGTTCGCGGTTGTCTCGTCGGCCGGGGCCGGGCCCGTCGGGAGCAGCGACACGCAGGATTTCATGGCTGCGCTCGCAGCTGCCGTCTCCTTCGTCGTCGTCAACCATTTGCTGCTCGCGATCGTGCTGAGACTCGCTCGCGGGCACTCCTTCCGTGAGAGCGGTCTCTTCACCCTGCAAAGCCTCTCGACCGACCTCGTGCTCGCGCTGCTGGGTGTCGTCGTGGCCGCGCTCTGGCTCGAGAACCCCTGGCTCGTCGCGCTCGCGCTTGCGCCCCTCGTCCTCGTCCACCGCACGCTCGCGATGCCGAAGCTGGAGGCGGAGGCGCGCCAGGATCCGAAGACCGAGCTCTTCAACGCGCGCCACTTCTCCGAGCTGCTCGAGGAGGCGCTCAAGCGGTCGGGGCGCGACGGCGGCCCGGTGGCGCTGCTGGTGGCCGATCTCGATCTTCTGCGCGACATCAACAACCGATACGGTCACCTTGCAGGGGACGCGGTGCTCGCCGGCGTCGCGCGGATCTTTCGTGCGCAGCTGCGTCCGGAGGACGTCGCGGCGAGGTTCGGGGGCGAAGAGTTTGCGATCCTGCTGCCCGACACGGCTGAGGAGGAGGCCGCAGTTGTGGCCGAGCGCATCCGCGGGGCGGTGAGCGACGCGCGATTCAGCGTCGAGACGTCCAGCGAGGCGATCGCAGCCACGGTGTCGATCGGAGTTGCGAGCTACCCCGCACACGCCTCGAGCGCTCGCGAGCTGATCTATCGCGCCGATGTCGCCGCGTACCGCGCAAAGGCGCAGGGGCGCAACCGGGTTGTCGTGGCGAGCGACGCCGTCGCCTTCGAAGAGTTGGCCGTGGAGCGGGCCCGTCCCGGTCCGCCCGCGGCGACGCCCGTCCTGCCGGACCGCGTCTCGCCGTCGACAGCACGGACGTCGCCACCCGCGCCGAACTACCTCTCGCTCTCGCCACGCCTGCGCGTCGCCGTCGCAGTCGTCGGTGTCGCCGGCGCGTTGGCTGGTGTTGCCGGCTTCCTCGAGGGCGGAACAGGGGACCTGCTCGGGCTGGCCGCGCTCATTGCCCTCGTCGCAGTGGGGCAGGCGCTGGCGGTCGAGCTGCTCGACCACGGGACGATCTCGCTGAGCGCGGTCGGCTCGCTGGCCGGAGCCGCGCTGTTCGGGCCCCGTGTAGCCCTTCCCGTTGCGCTCGCCGTATGCATCGTCGACTGGAGCGCCCGTCGTGGGAAGGTCTATCGGGCGGTGTTCAACGTCGGAGTGATCGTTCTCAGCAGCATCGCCGGGGCTGCGGTCTATGCGTTCCTGCCGGGCGGCGCGTGGGTGTTCGTGGCCGGAGGCGCTCTCGCCGGGGCCGCGTACTACGCGGTCAACATCGGGCTGCTGACCACGGTTATCGCGCTCGAGACGACCGAGCGCTGGCGGGAGACGTTCCGCGCGCGTTTCGCGTGGCTCTTTCCCCATTACCTCGTCTACGGTGTCGTCGGCGGGATGGTGGCCGTGGCGTACGACGTTGCCGGTGTGCTCGCGCTGTTCGTGTTCGCCGTTCCGCTCATCCTTGTGCGGAAGGCGCAGCTCGACTACATCAACCACACGGAGGAGAGCGTCCGGCGGCTCCGTGAGGCTACAGAGACGATCGAGCTGCAAAACGAGTCGCTCGCGCGGGCCAACCAGCTACTGCGCGATCGGGCGACCGAGGCGATGGAGTCACTCGCCGCGGTTGTCGACGCGCGCGACACCTATACCGCCGGTCACTCCCGTCGCGTGCAGGAAATTGCAGTCTCGATCGGACGGGAGCTTGGGCTCGACGCGCCGGAGCTCGAGTCGCTTTCCTTCGCGGCCCTGTTCCACGACATCGGCAAGCTTGCCGTGCCGGATGACGTCCTCCTGAAATCCGGACCGCTCGACGACACGGAGTGGTGGATCGTGCGCGAGCATTCGGCGGCGGGCGAGCGGATCATCGGTCACCTCGGCTTCCTTGCCGACGCGACGCCCGCGATCAGGCACCACCACGAGCATTTCGACGGTAGCGGCTATCCCGACGGGCTCCGCGGCCAGGAGATCCCCGTCGGCGCGCGCATTCTTCATGTCGCCGACGCGTTCGACTCGATGATCTCGAATCGGGTGTACCGTCAGGCCCTGTCGCTCCCCGAGGCCGTTGCCGAGCTTCGCCGCGCGAGCGGCTCGCAATTCTGCCCCAGCTGCGTGACTGCTCTCGAGATGCTGATCGCCGGTGGAACCTTGGCACACGTCCTCGACGTCAACGCCTCGCCTGCGGCGGCGTAGCCGTACGCTGCTGCAATGCGGTTCTGGCTAGCAGCGGTTCTTCTGCTGACGGCGCTGGTACTTGGAGTTGCCCCGGCTCCCGCGCGCGGAAGCGAGCCGCTCTGGGACGCGAACGTCGCGCTTCTCTCGCTCAAGGTGAACCGGAAGGGCGAGGCGCTCGTCACGTATCGGCGCAGCGACGGACTCGTGCGACACGTCCTCGTCTGGGGTGCCTTGAACGCGCGCCCGCCGTCGGCGGACGTTCCGCAGGTCCGGTTCAGGTGGGACTACGCCGGCGGCTGGGGAAAGTACCGGAACGGGAAGTACTGGACCCGCTTCAAGAACCGCTGCAGGCCGTACGACGGCCCGCAGCTGCCGATGCTCGTCATGGCTTGCAAGGCGCCGAACGGCACGTACTGGACGATCCAGGCCTGGCAACGCCGGCTTCCGCTTCTCGGCTTCGACCCGTGGCTTCCCGGACAGACGAACTGGGAGCTGCACGTCGCCCACTGGTCGGGCCCGCTCCCCGTCCTTGAGGTGTATCCCAACTGGACGTACGACGGCGCCTGGCAGGGGGTCTTCGGCCGATACACGTACCTCGGCGCGCCCGTATACGGGTTCGGCTCCACCCCCAAGGGTGTTCCCAAGGACAAGTACGGCCGCAACGTCTACATCGACACGTTCAATTCCGCGTATGGACCGGGATGGAAGCGCGAGGCGGGCATCCTCACGCACAGGGACACGGGCACCTTCTGCCACAGCTTCGTCCCGCAGCGGCCGTTCGCCGGGTACCCGAGCCAGGCCACGCGCCCAGCGGCGACGGGGGAGCGGTACCGCGTCACCGTGGGAGGGCCGGGCGTGACACCGGTCATGCAGGTCGAGATCCCCGGCCTCTCGGACGCCGATCGGTCCCGGGACGCCGAGTTCGACTCGGTCTTCGACCGCGTAATGGCCGGCGACCGGATCTGCACGCGCGAGCGTTAAGCTCCCGCCGGTTCCGAGATCCGAGGACGAGGAGGACGGCCGATGGGCGACCCCTGGCACGACGAGGGCTTCGGCGGCGAGAACGACTGGGACGAGGGGAAGGAGAGTCTCGAGACCGATCTCGAGGAGGGGTTCGCGGACCCGGAGGAGGACGACGATGACGCCGACTCCTGGGAAGACGAGCCCGACGAGGGCTGAGGCTTGACGCGAAAACAGGAAGCCTGCGGCCGCAAAGCGGCCTCCTTCAGGAATCTTCGCGCGACCGGAGTCCGCGCGAGCGGATTCCGGTCTGGCGCAAGCTAGTGCACTTTCGTGAGCTTCTGCCGCGCCGGCGGATGGTGCGGCACTACCGTTCCGAGCCGGTTCCGCGCGAAGTCGTCGAGCGCATCGTGAGCACGGTCCGGCGGGCGCCGAGCGCCGGCTATAGCCAGGGGCAGCGCCTCGTCGTCATCACGGAGAAGGAAAGGCGCGCCGAGATCGCGCGCATCATGGGCGAGACCGGATGGACGGCCCCCGACGGCCGGGAACTCTGGCTCGAGAGCGCGCCCGTCCACATTCTCGTCTGCACGCGCGAGGACGACTACCACGAGCGCTACCGCCAGCCCGACAAGCTCGACGACGGCGAGGAGATCGACTGGCCCGTTCCGTTTTGGTTCGTCGACGCGGGTGCGGCTCTGATGCTCCTTCTGCTCGGGGCGATCGACGAGGGGCTGGCGGCGGGACTGTCGGGCATAGAGGGCGCGGCGGCCGAGAAGGTCCGGATGGCGTTCGGGATCCCCGACGACGTGACTCTGGTTGCGCTCGTGACGATCGGCTATCCGGCACCGGATCCGGGCTGGAGCGCGGTCACGAGCCGTCGCACGCAGCCGCGCCGTCCGCCTGCGGACATCGTTCGCTGGGAGCGCTGGTACGCCGCTGACGGGTCGGACCTTACGGTCGACCCGTCAGCGGATTGAGAACCCCCTAAGACCCTCCGGGCTTTCGGCCGCAACCTCGAGGTGATCGACGCGCGCGCCGCGGGGACCCTCGCGGCAGAACGCGATCAGGCGCTCGACGGCCTCGGGCTCGCCCTCGAAGACCGCCTCGACGGTTCCGTCCCGGTTGTTGCGCACCCAACCTGCGACGCCGGTGCTCTGGGCGCGCCGCTGCAGGGTGTCGCGAAAGAAGACGCCGTGAACGAACCCGTGGACGACGACTCGGCTCCGGATCATGGGAGCTCGATGATGCCTTCCGGATCGATCGTCACCGCAACCAGGTCTCCGGGGTCCGGATGGTCGAGCGCGGAGACCGCGGCGTCGAGCGTCTCGCCGCTAGCCAGGCGCACGCGCAGCCGCACGGTCGGGCCGTGCCGGACGGCGCTCTCGACGACGCCGTCTGCTGCCTCCCGGTTGGCGGCCCGGGCCACCGTAACAGCCTCTGGACGGACGATCGCCCCGTCCCGGACGTTCCCGAGGCCGAGGAAGCGCGCGACGTCCTCGTCCGCCGGGCGAGCCCAGAGCCCGTCCGGTGACCCTGCTTGAACGACGCGACCGGAGCGCATGATCGCAACGCGGTCACCGAGCGCGAACGCCTCCGCCTGATCGTGCGTGACGTACAGCGCGGTGACCCGCAGTTCCTCGAACAGCCGTGCGAGGTCCTCGAGCAGGCGGTCGCGCAGGCGGCGGTCGAGCGCGCCGAGCGGCTCGTCGAGGAGGAGCACGTGCGGCTGCGGTGCAAGGGCTCGCGCGAGCGCGACCCGCTGCTGCTCGCCACCCGACAGGGTCGCAACCGAGCGTCGCTCGAACCCGGCGAGTCCGACGAGGTCGAGCAGCTCTCGCACCCGAGACTCGACCTCGTTCTTCGCGTCACCCCGCATCCTGAGGCCGAAGGCGACGTTCCCCGCGACATCGTGGTGGTGGAAGAGAGCGTGGTCCTGGAAGACGAGCCCTATGCCGCGGCGATGCGGAGGCACCGAAGAGAGGTCCTCGCCGTCGAGCAGCACATGGCCAGAGTCGGGCCGTTGCAGCCCTGCGATCACGCGGAGGAGGGTGCTCTTGCCGGAGCCGCTCGGCCCGAGCACGGTCACGACCTCGCCGTCTCCGACATCGAGGCTGACGCCGTCGAGCGCGGCCTTCCCGTCGAACCGGACATTGACGTCGTCGGCCCGGAGCATCGGCCTCAGATCCACCCGCCTCGTCGCAAGCGGATCCGCTCCGCGAGGAACACCGAGACGGCGGTCACGGCCATGAGCACGACCGCGAGCGCGTAGGCCTGCGCGGCGTTTTGTTCGCCGGGCCGGCCGAGGAAGCGGAAGATCGCCACCGGCAGCGTGGGGCGGTCCGGTCGGGCGAGGAAGACGGTCGCTCCGAACTCTCCGAGTGAGATCGCGAACGCGAACCCCGCGGCGATCGCGAGCGCCCGGGTGACGATCGGGAGGTCGATCTCGCGCCGAACCCGCCCCGGCGACGCCCCCAGCATCGCGGCCGCCGCCCGCAGCCGCTCGTCGATCGCGCGCAGCGTCGGCGCGACGATGCGGACGACGAACGGGATCGCGACGAGCGCCTGTACTACGGGGACGATCCACGGTGCCGAGCGGAAGTCGATGGGGGCGCGGTCGAACGCAATGACGAACCCGAACCCGAGCATCACCGCGGACGCGCCGAGCGGGAGCATGAGAGCGCCGTCGAAGAGGCGTGTTCCCCGGCTCCTGCGGCCCGAGCCGGCGACCGCGAATGCGGCGAGCCCACCGACGACGACCGCGATGACGGTCGCCGCTCCCGCGTAGACGATCGAGTTCACGACCGCCTCCCAGGGCGTCGCGAGCAGCGCCGCCGTTGGTCGCGCGAGCGCGCGGTACGCCTCCAGGCTGTGACCGTCCCCGACCGCGAACGACCGCTCGACGAGCACGGCCAGGGGTAGGCCGAGGAAAACGGCGAGTCCGCCGATGCCGCCGAGCACGATCGCCTTCTCCCCGAGGGTCCGCGGCTTCCTCAGGACGTCGCGCTCGGCCCGGAGCTGCCCACGGACCGCGAGCCTCGCCTCGAGCCGCGTCGTCACCCACACGGCGAGCGCGACGCAGGCGAGCTGCACGAGCGAGAGGACGGCGGCGGCGCGCAGGTCGAAGATCCGGACCGCCTGGTTGTAGATCTCGGCCTCGAGCGTCGCATACCGCGGCCCGCCGAGGATGAGGACGATTCCGAACGAGGTGAACGAGAAGAGGAAGACGATCGCCGCCGCCGCGGCGAGGGCGGGAGCGAGGAGCCGGAGTGTGATCTCGACGAAACGCCGCATGGGCGCCGCGCCCAGGGTCGCAGCGGCCTCCGACACCCTCGGGTCGAGATTCGCCCAGAACGTCCCCACGACACGGACGACGACGGCGACGTTGAAGAAAGCGTGCGCGACGAGGATCGCGATCCACCCTCGCTCGAGGCTCTCCGGCAGGATGGCCAGGAAGGCGAGCGCGACGACGACCGTCGGCAGGACGAAGGGCACGGTGACGACGGCACGGACGACGCTCCGCCCCGGGAACGCGAATCGCCCGAGGACGTACGTGGCGGGGAACGCGACGGCGATCGTCAGCGCCGTCGACGCGACCGCCTGCCACACCGTGAACCAGACGACGTCGCGCGTGACGGGGTCGGTGATGACGTCGAGCGCAGAGGATTCCCCGCCGGAGAACAAGCCGCGCTCGACGATCGCCGCCAGCGGGTAGAGGAAGAAGATCGCGAGGAAGGCGAGCGGGACACCGTAGGTCAGCGCCCGCCACGCGCGCGAGCTCAGCGGATCACGAGGTCCGTCCACTCGCCCACCCAGCGGTCGCGGTTCGCCTCGATCTCTGCCGGTGGCAGCTCGAGCGGGGAGGACGGCACGACCGCGAAGCGCTCGAACTCGGGAGGAAGCGCGGCGTCGCGGACGACCGGGAATACGAACATCGAGAGCGGAACGTCCTCCTGGAACCGCTTCGAGAGCATGAAGTCGATCAGCTTCCGGGCTCCGTCCTCGTTGCGCGCGCCGCGCAGGACGCCGGCGAACTCGATCTGGCGGAAGCAGCTCGACTCGACGACCGCGGTCGGCGCTTCCGCAGGCCGCGGTGTGCGGAAGATCACCTCAGCCGGAGGGCTCGATGCGTAGGAGACGACGACCGGGCGGTTCCCCTTGCCTGCCGAGCCGGAGAAACGGACGTTGTACGCGTCCTCCCAGCCGTCGACGACGAGGACGCCGTTCTGTCGAAGCTTCCGCCAGTAGTCCTGCCAGCCGCTCTTCCCGTAGCGCGCGATCGTTGCGAGCAGGAACGCGAGCCCCGGCGTCGAGGTCGCAGGGTTCTCGACGACGAGGACTCCCTTGTAGCGGGGATCGGTGAGATCCTCGAGTGAAGCCGGAGGCGTCAGGCCGCGTTCCGCAAACCATGCCTTGTCGTAGTTGAGGCAGACCTCGCCGTGGTCGACGGGTGTCACCCGGTGCTCGGGGTCGAGCACGTACTGCGGATCCAGGTCGGCGAGCGCCGGCGACTCGTACGGCTCGAAGAGGTCGCCGTCGAGCGCACGCGAGAGGAGATTGTTGTCGACGCCGAAGAGCACGTCGCCCTGCGGGTTGCCGGCCGTCAAGAGCGCCTTCGTCAGCGCTTCGCCAGCGTCACCGGACTGGAGGATCCGGAGCTTCAGGCCGCTCTCCCTTTCGAAGGCCTTCTTCACGCTGTTCGACACGACGAAGGAGTCGTGAGTGACGAGGACGACCGATGTCGGTGTGCCGCCGCCGCCGCAGCCAGCCGCGCCCAACGCCAGGGCCGAAACGACGGTCGCTACCAATGCGTTGTGCCAAGGTGTCATTTGGGCTCCTCTCCTTCGCCGCCCGGAAGCACGACGAGGAGCACGCCACGGTGCACGCTGATCTCGGCCGTCCGCTCGGCGAAGACGTTGGACACGCCGCGGCTCGAGCCGGGCTCGAGCGTCTCGCCGGCGAGGGGGTAGGCGAGCCCCTTCGTCTCCACACCCTTCGCAGGCCCGTGCAGCGCGAGCAGAGAGACGAGCTCGCCGGGCTCGCCTTCGAGCGTGCGTTCGCCGCGGACGACGTGCACGCGGGCCGCCCCGACGTGGGCATCGAGCTGCACGCTCGCGTAGCGCCGCGACCCGAGGAGCAGGAGCGCGGAGAGGAGGTGGTCGAGCCGACCTCCGTCTCCGGCGAGCACGAGGATGCGCTCCGGACGCTGCTCCAGTGCAGCGTCGAGCGCGAGCTCCAGGTCGGTCGCGTCCTTTTCGACCGGGTGGCGCTCGATGCGGACGCCGGCCTTCTCGGCTTCCGCGACGGCCTCCGGCGACGCCGAGTCGAAGTCACCGACGGCCACCGAGACCTCGAGACCCAGTGCACGCGCATGCTCGAGCCCCCGGTCCGCAGCGATGACCAGCGCGCCGAGCGGCATGCCGAGCACGGCTTCGGGGAGGGGAGGCTCCCCACCTGCGACCACTACCACTACCTGCTCCGACACGCCTTCCTCCGCTGGCATTACCCAGGTCAGGTTCTGCGGGTCGGCGGCGCGCTCGGCCGCCCTCTCAGCCCGGTTGCCCCGAGCTCCCCGTTACGCTCACGTCATCGTAGCGCCCGGGGCATTCGTCGAGGAGCTCGCCGCCTGCCGGATCGGAACGACCTTCAACCAGTACGCCGAGGGGCTGAGGGCTCCGCTCCTCCGAATACGGCTCGTGGAGTACCTCGAATGCCGTGCTACCGCCGACATCGTCCTCGTCGGCGAGGCGCCCGGCTACCGGGGAGCGCGGGTCTCGGGAATCCCCTTCACCTCGGAGCGGCAGCTTCTCGGTACCGGCCCGGCGGAAGCAACCGCCTCGATCGTGCATCGCGTGCTCGCCGAGCTTCGGCTCGAGGAGCGCGTGCTCCTCTGGAACGTCGTCCCCACCCACCCGGGGACGCAGAGCTAGAACCGCCCGCCGACGCAGGACGAGGTCGCCGCGGGGCTGGCCTTCGCCGTTCCGCTCACATCAGGCCGGACCGTGGTTGCGGTCGGCCGGATCGCGGAGCGCGCGCTCGGCGCGCCCGGCCTGCGTCACCCGTCGCACGGCGGAGCGAGGGAGTTCCGGGCGGGGCTGATTGAATTGCGCGATCGCGTCTTACCCGGTCCGGCGTAACACCATCCTGCTCAGCCTCTGCCTCCTGCTCCTCTCGGGCGTGCTCCAGCTCGCGGTGGCGGTGGCGACGATCACGCTCGTTCTCGTCACCGGAATCGAGTCCATCCTCGGGCTCGGCCCTGCGATCTTCCTCGCGGCGGGCGCGCTGGCCGCGCTTCCCGCCGGACGGTTGATGGACCGAATCGGGCGGGTTCCCGTCATCGCAGGCGGTTTCGCGATCGGGGCGGTGGGGTGCTCCCTGACGGCGCTCGGCTGCCTCGCGGACAGCGCGATCCTCGTCGTCGTCGGCTTCATCGGCATCGGCGCCATGAGCGGGAGCGTCCTCCTCGCCCGCACGGCCGCGGCGGACATGTACCCGGCAGAGCGGCGCGCGCGGGCGATCTCCTACGTCCTCTTCGGCGCACTGTTCGGGGCAGCAACGGGTCCGCTCGTCTTTCGTCCTCTGTTCGCCGGAAAGGACCTCGAGCTGGACACGCTCGTCATCCCCTGGTTCGCCGCCGCCGCGATCGCCCTCGTCGGCCTCGTCGTCGCGCTCCTCATCCGGCCCGACCCGCGCACGATCGCGCTCGCGCTTGCGGCGGAGCGGGAAGAGGGGGCGGAGCCCGTGCCGATGGCACCACCCGCGCCGGTGAAGGAGATCCTGCGAAGACCCGGCGTTCCGGCCGCCGTGATCGCCGCGCTCGCGAGCTTCGCGGTGATGGTCGGAGTCATGAATCTCACCGGCTACATCATCGTCGGCCACCATCACGAGCAGGCCGACGTCTTCACGGTCATCAGCCTCCACATCGTCGGCATGTACGCGCTCGTGCTCGTCATCGGGGCCGTGATCGACCGGGTGGGACGCCGGCCGTCGCTCGTCACCGGGCTTGCGGTCATGGCGGTCTCGACCGTGATGCTCCTGTGGGTCGAGTCGATCCTCGGGACATCGGTCTCGCTGTTCCTGCTCGGCCTCGGCTGGAACGTGTCCTACGTCGCGGCCACGGCGGAGCTCGTCACACATGCGAGCCCGGTCGAGCGAGGCCGGCTCGTCGGGGTCACGGACCTTGCCGCCGGTCTGCTCGGAGCGTCCCTTGCGCTGCTCGGCGGCGCCGCGTACTCGGAGTGGGGGGTCGCCGCGGTCGCGGTCGGCGCGACGATCGCGGTCGTCGCGCCCGCGCTCGTGATCCTCCTCGC
>JAHEXT010000026.1 GCA_023251945.1 Actinomycetes bacterium | reverse complement strand
GGCGCGAAGATCGACCAGACCGTGAGCCCGCTCGACCAGCGGGAGCGGGCCTTCGCCGCGAAGCGCGAGGCTCAGCTGACCTCTGGCCAGTACCCCGACGTCATCGAGCGTGCGGTCGTGGCACGCGGCCCGATCCGCAATCCGGTCGCCGACTTCGATCGCTTCCGGATCGATCACTCGAACACCCCCGTCCCGGTCTCGGTGACGAGCTCCGGACGTGAGATCGAGTGGCCGCAGATCGGAATCGGCTTCGGCGTCGGCATCGGCATCCTTCTCATGGTGGGCCTCGTGCTGGCCCTGAGGGCGAGGCGCACTCCCCCGCTCGCGCACTGAATCAAAGGGTCATCGCGACCCGCGCGCGTCGAAGCCGTCTCGAAAGGGGCGGCTTCGACGTGTAGCGCTTTACTTCTTCCCGTCGTGGCCAACGGACCGAAGCCGTATCGACTCAGTCCGGGGCGGCGGGCGATCAACGCCCTCGTCCGTCCTCTCGCGCGGCTTGGGCTGACGGGCCCGAGGACGTGCCTGCTGACCGTTCCAGGCCGCAAGACGGGGCGCCTGTGGTCGACCCCGGTGTCGATCGTGCAGGAGGGACGCGAGCGGTGGCTCGTCGCCCCCTACGGCGATCGAAACTGGGTGAGAAACGCGCGCGCGGCCGGCTGGGTCGAGCTCCGGCGCGGGCGACGGCGCGAGCGTCTCGTCGTGGAGGAGCTCTCGCCCGAGGACGCCGTGCCTGTGCTGCGCCGCTACTACGAGCAGGGACGCGTGACCCGCCCGTTCTTCGACGTCAGGCTAAGCTCCCCCGACGAGGCATGGCTTGCGGAGGCCCCGCGCCATCCCGTCTTCCAGCTTCGAGACCTCTCATGCCAGACGTGCTCCTGATCGCAGCCACCGAGGCCGAGCTCTGCGGTCACCCCGGCCTCGTGTGCGGAGTAGGCCCGATCGAGGCGGCGGCCGCCACTGCCCGCGCGATCGCGCTCGAGCCGCCGGATGCGGTCCTTCACGTCGGCGTCGCTGGGGGGAGACGGATCGCGCCGGGCTCGATCATCATCGGATCCGAGGCGGTCTACTGTGACCTCGTTGCTGAGATTCCGGTAGTCGCTCGGGTGGAGCCGGACGGAACACTCCTCGCACGTGCACAGCGGGCACTTCCCAATGCGGTCGCGCTCCCGATCGGTACGAGCGCCGTGGTGGACGGCCCCTGTGGCGGTCAGCCGGGTATCCGGGTCGAGGGAATGGAGGGCTTCGCGGTGCTCCGTGCGTGTGCGCTCGCCGATGTCCCGGCCGTCGAGGTGCGCGCGATCTCGAACCAGATCGGGGAGGGTGACCGTGCTCGCTGGCAGATCACGCGCGCGCTCGAGGCTCTTGGCAACGCGCTGCCGCCGCTTCTCGCCGGTGCCGGCGAGTAGCCTGCGGCCGAATGGCGCGGGGAGGCAGGCAGACGGCGCGTGAACTGCCGCCGCCGCTGCCTCCGGAGCGGCGAACGATCGGGCAGCTCGTCGCGGAGTCGATTCGCTTCTACGGGCGCCGCCCGCCCGCCGCAGTTCTGATCGGCGTGCTCGTCGCGATCGTGAACCTGCTCGTGTTCACGCTCCCTCGCGACGCCGCGTTCGCGGTCCTGCCACTCGCCGGTGGGCTCCTGCTCACGGCCGCGTACGTCGTGGCAGTCTCCGCGATCAGCGGGATCGCGCTCCGAGGCGGTTCCACACCGCGGGCCTTCCTCGTCGGCTTCCTCGTCTTCCTGCCCTTCCCGTTCCTCGTCACGCTGTTCGTCCTCCCCGGCCTCGCCTGGCTGGCCCTGATCGGTCTTGCCGTGCCGGCGGCACTCGTCGAGCGGCTCTCGGTCCCGGGCGCGCTGAAGCGGGGTTTCGCGCTCGCCCGGGCTGACTACGTCCACGTTCTCGGCGGGCTCGCAGCTCTCGCGCTCGTGGTCTTCGTCACGCAGGGTGTCGTCTTCATCGCCTTGCGCGCGTATGCCGAGAACACGGCGCAGATTGCCGCGACGCTCGCCGCGCTCGTCGCGTCGCCGACGTTGTTCTTCGGCGCAGCACTGCTGTACGTCGACCAGGAGGCTCGGTTACGCTCGCGGAGCGAGCGACGAAAGGAGCGAGATGCCGACGTACCTGATGCTGACGACGCTGACCGAGAAGGGAGTCCAGACGCTCCACGCAAATCCCGGCCGTCTGCGTGAGGTCAACCGCGACGTCGAGGAGATGGGCGCCAAAGTCCTTCACCAATGGGCAGCTCTCGGCGAGTACGACTTCGTGAACATCGTCGAAGCCCCCGATGACATCACGATCGCCAAGGTCTCCGTGGCGCTCGGGGCGCGCGGGAGCGCGAAGCTCGAGTCGTTGCCGCTGATCCCCGTAGACGAGCTTCTCTCGAGCCTCGAATAGGGGCGAGGCGTCTGGTGCGGGTTTGCCCCGCGTGCGGTGAGGAGAACCCGGAGCGTGCGCGGTTCTGCCTTGCGTGCGCAGAGCCGCTCGTCGACGCGGCTCCCGCAGGGGAGGAGCGGAAGGTCGTTTCGGTGCTCTTCGTCGATCTCGTCGGCTTCACGAGCCGCTCCGACCGCGCCGATCCGGAGGACGTCCGCGCGACGCTGCGCCCGTACCACGAGCGCGTGAAGGCCGACATCGAGCGGTTCGGCGGAACCGTGGAGAAGTTCATCGGAGACGCTGTGATGGCGGTCTTCGGCGCTCCCGTGGCGCACGAGGACGACGCCGAACGTGCAGTGCGCTCCGGGCTCCGAATTCTGGACACGATCGAGGAGCTCCGCGCCGACGGGCTCGAGATCTCCGTGCGCGCCGCCGTCACCACGGGCGAGGCCGTCGTCGCACTCGGTGCACGCCCCGAGCGCGGAGAGGGAATCGTCACCGGCGACGTCGTCAACACCGCTGCGCGGCTGCAGTCGGCCGCACCCGTTGGGACGGTGCTCGTCGACGAGGTGACCATGCGCTCCGCGGAGAGCGCGATCCACGTTCGAACCGCTCGAGCCCGTCGAGGTAAAGGGGAAGGCCGAGCCGATTCCGGTCTGGCGCGCGGCCCACGCACGCAGCCGTGTTGGCCAGCCCGAGGTGGCGAGCCACACACCGTTCGTCGGGCGCGAACACGAGCGAACGCTGCTCCTCGAGACCTTCCTCCGTGCGGAGCGCGAGTCATCGGTTCAGCTCGTCACCGTCGTCGGCGAGCCGGGCATCGGCAAGAGCCGTCTTGTCACCGAGCTTCGCACAACACTCGACGACCGGCCCGAGCTCATCACGTGGCGTCACGGCCGCTGCCTGCCGTACGGCGAGGGCATCACCTTCTGGGCCCTTGGAGAGATCGTCAAGGCCGAGGCCGGCATCCTCGAGTCGGACGACTCGCACGTCGCCTCGTCCAAGCTAGACGAGACCGTCGCGGGCCTCTTCCCGGATGAGGCAGAACGCGCATGGTTCGGCTCGCGGCTCGCACCGCTGGTCGGCGCAGGGGGCGAGGGAGCGGCGGTCGGTCGGGAGGAGGCGTTCACTGCCTGGCGGCGGTTCCTGGAGGCGATGGCTGTGCGACGGCCGTGTGTGCTCATCGTGGAGGACCTCCATTGGGCCGACGGAGCGCTGCTCGAGTTCCTCGAGCACCTCCTCGACTGGAGCATGCCCGTGCCGCTTCTCCTCCTCTGCACCGCACGCCCCGAGCTCTTCGAGAGGCAGTCGAGCTGGGGTGGAGGAAAGCGCAACGCCACCACGATCTCGCTCGCTCCCCTTTCGACGGAGGAAGCGGGCCGGCTCCTGCAGGTCCTCCTCGACCGCACGCTCCTTCCCGCCGACACGCAGGCCGTGCTCCTGGAGCGGGCGGGAGGGAACCCCCTCTACGCCGAGCAGTTCGCGCGCATGCTCTCGGAGCGCGGCGGCGTCGAGGACATCACGATTCCGGAGACGGTTCAGGCCCTCATGGCCGCGCGTCTGGACACGCTCCGGCCCGAGCTCAAGGGGCTCCTTCACAACGCCGCCGTCGTGGGCCGCGTCTTCTGGAGCGGAGCCGTGGCAGCAGTTGGTGGGCGGGGGCGCGACGTGGTTCGACGGGACTTGAACGAGCTCACACGCCGCGAGTTCGTCCGGCCGGTCCGCGTCTCGTCCATCGACGACGAGGACGAGTTCTCCTTCTGGCACGCGCTCGTCCGCGACGTCGCCTACCAGCAGATTCCGCGCTCGCCCCGAGCCGAGAAGCACGTTGCGGCGGCTGCCTGGGTCGAGAAGACCGCCGGCGAGCGTCTCGCCGACCATGCCGAGATCCTCGTCTACCACTACGCTCAGGCGCGCGACCTCAGGCAAGCCGCGGGGGACGAGAGCCGCGATCTCGACGAGGCGCTCGTCCGCTTCCTCCTTCTCGCCGGCGACCGGGCTCAGCATCTCGACGCGGCGGCGGCCGAGGGCTACTACCGCCGCGCTCTCGACCTCTCTGCCGACGACGAGCGGTCCCGCGCCAACTCGCTGGCGAAGCTCGCTGGGATACTTGCCGATCGCGGGAACGTCGACGAGAGCATCGAGGCCTGGGAGACCGCCATCGCATCGCTGCGAACGTTCGACGAGCTAGCCGCGGCAGCGAATATGGTCCGCCTCGCGACGACCCTGTGGGGTCGGGGCGACATATCCCGCAGCAAGGCCATGGGAGACGAGGCGATCACGATCCTCGAGCGTTCCCCCGGACCCGAGCTCGTCAAGGCGTACGGATCCGCGGCTTTCGTCGAGGCGCTCGGTGGCCGCTTCGTCGAGGCGGCGCCACTCATCGACAAGGGCCTGGCAGTCGCGGCCGAGCTCGGGGTGGTGGACGTGATCGCACTTCTCGGGGCACGTGCGGCCGTGCGCGGGTACCAGGGCGATCCGGCCGCGCTCGACGACTGTCGTGAGGCTCGCGACATCGGCCTCCGCCTCGGGCTGGGGCGCGCCACGTCGGTGGCGATGAACAACCTCGCCGACGGCACGGGGTACTTCGTCGGGCTGCGTCCTGCTCGGGAGCTGTGGGACGAGGTGATCGAGTTCTCGCAGGGCCGAGGCCTCACGACCTTGGAGATGTGGCAGCGCGGCGAGCGCCTGCGCGCGTTCTACCACCTCGGTGACTGGGACGAGCTTCGCCAGGAAGCCCACGAGGTCGTGCGCTGGGAACAGGGGCATGGTGGAGGGCAGCTCGAGGTGTTCGGGCACATCTACCTCACGGACGTGCTCGTCCATCGCGCGGCGATTGCGGAGGCCACAGCCCATGTCGATGCGCTCATGCCGCGAGCGCGTGAGAGCGGCGATCCGCAGGTGCTCGTTCCCGGGCTCGCGATGGCCGCACTTGTCGCGTCCGCAACCGGGAACGAGAGACGTGCGCTCGAGCACGTCGTCGAGCTCGAGAAGCTGACGCGGGAGACATCCGGCTGGCGGGCGTACTGTCTCGTCTGGCCCGCACGCATCGCGATCGCGGCCGGCGAGCTCGAGCTCGCCGAAGCGTTCTTCGAGGGCACCGAGCACCAGGCCGCCTGGAATGCATGCGCGCGTCTTACGACTCGTGCCATGCTGGCCGAGGCGCGAGAGCAGCCCGTTGAGGCGGCCGAGCTATACGCTCGGGTGGCCGAGCGGTGGGACGAGTACGGGAGCGTCGTCGAGCGCGGATACGCGCTCCTCGGTCTCGGGCGCTGCGGCGACGCGAAGGCGCTGCGCGAGGGACAAGCGATCTTCGCGGGGCTCGGCGCGTCGCCCGTCGTCGCCCAGGCCGCGTAGGCCTACAGCGTGAGGAAGCCGGTCGCGCGCGGCTCGACCTGGAGCGGGCTTTCCGGGAGTCCCGGCTGCGGCTCCAGGTTGAACTCGCGCGGAGCGACGTCGTTCGGCGTGTCCGAGTGGAACAGCGCGGCGAGCAGCTGGATCTGGCCCCGTCCCGGGCCGAGCTCCCACTGGCCGCCGCCGTAGGCGCCGATCCCGTTGGCTTCGCAATAGTCGTAGGCAGCGAACAGCCGCTCCACGGAGCCGAACCGGGACGGCTTCACGTTCACCGTTCGCGGCGGCCACGGGAGCGCTTCGATGTCTTCCACGGCGTGGATGACCGCGTCCCACGTCACGCGGTCGCGGTGCGGCTCGAGAACCGGCTCCGTCTCGTCGGTGAGCGCTGGATCCTCGAGCCACGCGTTGGGCAATCCCTCGGCGACGCGGCGGTAGAGCGCCGCGTCGGGCGGCGTCTCGACGACGGTGCCTCGGTAGTGGCCCTTGAAGTCGACCGAGTCGACCGCGCCCGTGGCGGCGAGCTCGGCGACGAGCTCGCCGGTCCACTCGGAGTTCGCGTCGAGCTTGAAACGTAGGCCGGGGTAGAGGTCGAGCCAGGAGTAGAAGCGCTCCGTCGAGGGAGGCTCGCCGAGACCCATCGAGACGACGAAAGCCACCGGTCGCGCCTCCCGGCCAACGGCCTCGCCGAGGGAATTGCCCGCCTGGCGGAGCGCCAGGTCGAGGGCGGCGCTCTCGAACGCCCAGCGGCGGTAGTCGAGGTAGGCGTGCCGTTCCGGCTCCTGCTCGAAGAGCGGCAGCGCGGCGAGGTGCTCGGAGAACGTGCTTAGCGTCCACGACCCGGCGAGTGGGAGCACAGGCCCGCGCGCCTGCTGACGGTCGTGCTCGTCGGCGTGGTACGTGACGTCCTCGCCGATCCCCTCGACGCCGCCGCCGCGCAGATGGACGACGGTCGTCTTGCGGAGGAAGTCGCTTCGCGCCTGCAGCTCGAGGCCCTCCAGGGCGTAGTCGTCGATCTGCAGTGGCAGGTCGCGGACGAGGTCGTAGAGGTTCACAGCTCGGCGAACGCTACAGCCACCTCGCCGGCCAACCGCGCATTGGCCACGATCAGCTTCCGGTTCACTTCGCGTGTTCGCCCGCCGGAGCGCTCGTGCAGGAACGCGAGGACGAAGGGCGTCACCGCCTGACCGGAGACGCCCTCCCGCCGTGCCTGCGTCAGTGCCTTCTCGATCAGGGCCTCGGCCTCGAGGCTCTCCGGGGGTGGGTTGGCGAGGAGGACGCCGGCTCCGCCGAGTCGCCAGTGCGCCGCCGCGACCTGCCCCGCCTCGGTCGCGTCCTCGACCCGCTGTGGCACCGGCGGTCCGCCGCTTGCCGAGTAGAACAGGGGCAGGGTGTCGGTCCGGAAGCCGAGGACGGGGACCCCAAGCGTCTCGAGGAGCTCCATGGTCGCAGACACGTCCAGGAGCGACTTCGCGCCAGAGGAGACGACGAGGGCCGGCGTGCGGGCGAGCGCGGGGATGTCCGCGGACACGTCCGGAGGAATCGGGAAGCCCCTGTGCACGCCTCCGATCCCGCCGGTGCCGAGGAACCGGATTCCGACGAGCGCAGCGACGGCGAGCGCGCCGCCGACCGTCGTCGCCCCCACGGCTCCCTGCACGGCGCACGCGGCGAGATCGCGCGGGCCCGCCTTGCGTGCGTCGGAAGTGAAACGTGCGAGCTCCGCTGCGTCGAGCCCGACCCGGATCCGCCCATCGAGGACGCCGATCGTCGCCGGCACGGCGCCGGTTGCACGCACGGCCGCGTCACTCTCCAGCGCCACCTCGACCCCCTCAGGCGCCGGGAAGCCGTGCGCGACGAGGGTCGTCTCCAGCGCGACCACGGGGCTACCCTCGTCGAGTGCGGTCCGCACCTCGTCCGCAACCACGACCAGCTCGTTCACGCCGACCGCTCCATCTCCACGAAAGGAAACACGCCACCGTTCGTCTCATGCATGAAGGTGCGAGTGACGACGAAGCCGACGCGTTCGTAGACCTTGATCGCACGCTCGTTGAACGTCGCGACGCTGAGCCTGAACCGAGCTGGAGCGAACTGCTCCCGCGCGAAGGTGAGGCCTTCCTCGACGAACGAGAGGCCAAGCCCGCGACCGGTCAGATCGGGCCGGAGCCCGAGCCCGACCACGACGGCGTCACCGTCGGACCTGAGCTGGACGAAACCGACCAGCTCCTCGGTCGTGTGCACGGAGAAGTACTGACCGACGCGCTGCGCCGGGTCGAGCAGCTCGGCCAGATCGTGCTCGTCCGCGGGTGCGTTGTAGAAGTCGTAGGGAGCTTCGTACTCCCACGTCGAGATCGCCTCCGCCTCGTGCTGCGCCATGGCGGCGATGCGCATCGATCCGAGCGCGGAGCTCACGGCATCGTCCCCATCTGCTGCACGCACCGTGCCGCAGCCTCGAGCGCGAGGTCGGGCCCGCCGACGATCCAGCCCGCGGCGAGGGCGTCACCTGCCCCGGTCGAGTCGACGACCCGGGTAACCGGGAGCGCCGGACGCTCGTCCCCGTCGAACGAGCAGCCCCGTGCCCTGCGCTTCAAGATCCACGTGACCCCGGGGAGTGGGCCTCCGACGACGCGGTCCTCGTCCTCGTTCGCGAAGACGACGTCAGGCGCGAGATCCATGACGACGGCGCGGAACTCCTCTGCCCCCACGTCCCGGATCGCGCTCCATGACGCGAGGTCGACGCTGACCTGGGCGCCTTCGCTCCGCGCGAGCTCGACGGCTCGCGCCGCGGCGGTGCGCGCCGGCTCCCGCATGAGCGCATACCCGGAGATGAAGAGGTGGTCGCATCCTTCGAGCCACACCGGATCGATCTCCTCGGGACGAAGGTCGGCCGCCGCCGCCCGGTCGGCGGCCATCGAGCGCTCCCCGTCCGGGGACACGAGCGAGCAGACGACCCCGTTCCGGCCCTCGCTCGGCCCAACGACCTCGACATCCTGGGCCGCGAGCCCGGCGAGCGCGAGCCGTGCTGCGTCGTCGGCTCCCCGCTTCCCGATGAACCGGGCGGTCGCACCGAGCTCGGCGGCCCAGGCTGCGACGTTCGCAGCCTGCCCGCCCGCCGTGAGGCGGATCTCGGCGTCCGTGTCTCCTCCCGGCGCTATCGGCCCGGCCAGCCGGACGATGACGTCGAGGGTGAGGTCGCCGAGTGAGCAGACGAGCACCCGTTGATCCTAAGATCCGAGCGTGGACGAGGAGCAACGACGTGGAGGTCTCAAGGCCTTTCTCCTCGGCGGCCTCGTCGGCGCCTCGGCGGCGCTCGCCGCCATCGGCCGCCGCCGGCGCGTCCAGCAACGCCGTGGACGCCCCCGTGGCCTCGCCGCGTTCGAGAGCGCACCGTGCCACCGCGAGCTTCTCGACCGCGAGCGCGAGCAGTCCGATCTCCACCCCGGGCATTCGTAGTGGCCGGAGAGACCACTAGCCTTCCTCCACGTGCCGATCTACGAGTACCGTTGCCCGAACGGGCACACGTTCGAAGTCTTCCAGCGGATGACCGATCCGCCTGCCGAGACGTGCGCCACGTGCGGCGCCGGGCCCGTCGAGAAGCTCCTCTTCCCCGTCGCCGTGCACTTCAAGGGGTCGGGCTTCTATTCGACCGACTACGGCAAGAAGAAGGCCAAGGAAGGCGAGGGCGCACCCGCCGAGAAGGCGGGGGACAAGCCGTCGACCGAGAAGGCACCGCCGGAGAAGAAGGCCTCCGCGGACAAGGATTAGTGCCCTAGCGCCTCGTGCAACCGGCCCCGTAGAGCGTTCCCTTCGGCGGCGGGAGCGGCGCGGAGCGCCCGAGGAACATCGAGATCACGCCGACGTTGTCCTCGGAGCCGAGGAGGACGGACTCGCCGCCGATCGTTGCCGGCTCTCCCCCGAGCCGGCAGTGGAGCGACCGTTTCGTGTCGGCGCGGAAGCGGACCCACCCGAGCTGGGCGAGCTCCCACGCTGAGAGGTCAGTGGCGAGCGGGGCGGCGAGCGAGTCGCCGATGAAGGGCAGGCGGAAGAACATGCCGACGCTCGCGATCTTGTCGCCCACCGCCTCCGCGACCGCCTGCTGCCGGCCGCCGCGGCTAACGTCGGTGTCGGACGGGTCGAGCTGGTTCGTGCGGATGCGGGAGTAGACGAGTGCCCGCCGGCCGTCCATATGCTGCTGCCCTTTCGCGAAGCGCCAGCCCTCCCACTCGCGGCACCGTGCCGGTTTGTAGGGGCAGTCGAACCTGTTCGAGAGGATCGGCTTCGGCACGTTCACGTCAATCCCGCCGAGTGCGTCGATGAGCTCGCGAAAGCCGTCGAAGTCGACGACGACCACGTGCCGAATCGGGAGCCCCGTCAAGGCTCGCACGGTTGCGATGGTGAGCGCCGGGCCGCCTATCTGGTTCGCCGCGTTGATCTTCTCTGTGCCGTACCCCGGGATGTCGACCCGCAGGTCGCGCGGGATCGAGAGGTACGAGAGTCGGTGCTTCCCCGGGTCGGTGCGAAGGAGCAGGAGCGAGTCCGAGCGGTTCGCGTCGCTGCGGCCGGGTGCACGACCGCCGTCCGTGCCGATGACGAGGATCGTGGCGGGGTCGGAGAGCAGTGAGCCGTCCTTCGCCGCGAGCCGTGCCTCGGCAGCGGTTGGGAGCCTCTCGTTCGCCTTCTCGACGCCGCTCGAGAACGAGAGGTAGCCGAGGACCGTCCACACGACGATGAGGACGAACACGCCGAGGAGCGCAAGGGCGAGCCAGCGCCCCCACCGGCGACGCCGAGGCTGAGCCCCGGGCGACTGGGACGGCTGAACGGGCGGGCGTGTGCTCCTCTGAAGGGGGACCTTGCCCTTGACGCGGCCGCCTCGATACAGCCGGTAGGGCTTGTCTCCCTCGGCCATTCGGGGCGCTATGGTAGCCCGCGCGGTGGGCGCTCCTCTCGTCATCGGCCTCGATGTGGGCGGGACGAAGATCCTCTCGGGGGTCGTCGACCAGGAGGGGCAGGTGCTCGCCCGGCACGAGGTGCACAGCCCCGGGGACTCGCAGGCAGAACTGCTCGCGGCGCTCGACTCGGCGGTCGAGGCGCTCCTCGACGACCGGATATCCGCGATTGGGTACGGCGTACCCGCGAACCTCGAACCGGGCACGAGGCGGCTGCTTCGTGCGGCCAACCTCCCTCTCGAGAACTTCGACCTCGCCGCGCACGGCCGCGCGCGGTTCGGGGTCCCGGTAGGAGTGGAGAACGACGCCAACGCAGCCGCGCTCGCCGAGTGGCGGCGCGGGGCGGGACTGGGGGCGGCGAGTCTGGTGATGCTCACCCTGGGTACCGGTGTGGGCGGCGGGATCGTCCTCGACGGGCGCCTCTTCCGTGGCTGGGCCGAGCTCGGCCACATCGTCGTGCAGGAAGGCGGCCCGCCCTGCGTGTGCGGAGGCCGCGGGCACCTGGAGGCGCTGGCCTCGGGTCATGCTGCAGATGCGGCTGCGCGTGAGCTCTTTGGGCCGGAGGCGAACTCGCACCTGCTGATCGGGAAGGCGGAGGCGGGCGACGCAGGAGCCCGAGCCGCGCTCGCGCGGATCGGCGAGTCGCTCGGAGTCGCCGTCGGCTCGCTCGTCAACATCTTCGATCACGAGCTTACGGTCGTCGGTGGGGGCTTCGGGACCGCGGCGGGCGAGCTCGTCCTCGGGCCGGCGCGGGAGGCGGCTCGGCGCGAAGCACTTCCCCCTGCGGATGAGACGCTTCGCATCGTTCCAGCCGAGCTCGGCGCGGAAGCGGGACTCGTCGGCGCCGCGCTCGTGGCGTTCGAAGCGCTCGACGGGACGTGGTAATGGCCCTCGCTGTCTGCGCCACACCGATCGGAAACCTCGGCGACGTGACGCTCCGCGTGCTCGACGAGCTCCGCGAGGCGGATCTCGTCCTCTGCGAGGACACGCGCCGGACTCGGATCCTGCTCGATCGCCACGGTGTCGCTGCGCGGCTCGCCAGCTATCACCGGCACAACGAGGCGGCTCAGGCGGAGGAGGCGATGCTGCGCCTGCGGCGGGGCGAGCGGGTCGCGCTGGTCTCGGACGCCGGCCTCCCCGGGGTCAACGACCCGGGTGCGCGCCTGATCGCGGCGGCGGTCGAAGGCGGTGTGCCCGTGACCGTCCTTCCCGGGCCGTCCGCGGTCGAGACAGCGCTTGTCTTGAGCGGCCTGGTGGGGGAGCGGTACCAGTTCGTCGGCTACCTCCCGCGGCGCGCTTCGGAGCGGCTCGCGCTCGCGCAGGAGCTCGTGCGCTGGCCGCACCCGGTCGTCGCGTTCGAGTCGCCGCGACGGCTTCCGGCGTCGCTCGCCGTGCTCGCGGAAGCGATGCCCGAGCGTCTGGGGGCGATTTGCCGGGAGCTGACGAAGCGGTTCGAGGAGGTCGTGCGCGGAACGCTGGCAGAGCTTGCCGGTCGCTTCTCGGAGCCGCCGCGGGGCGAGATCACGATCGTTCTCGGTTCCGCTCCCGCGGTCGTGGAGACCGTAGAGGGGGCGGAGACGGCGCTGGCCGCAGTGGCCGAGCTCGTCGCGGCAGGCGTTGCCCGCCGGCAGGCCGTCGCCGTCGTCGCCCGGCTCACCGGGACCTCGAAGAACACGCTGTACAGCGGCTCTCTGTGACAACTTCGTCAATTGCGTTGCGATCCGTCGCGGCCCGCGCTACCTTCGAGTTGTGTTATCTCGAAAGGCAACGAGATGGATCGTCCCCGCTCTCGCGGCGACGACGTGGCTGCTCGTCGCGACCCCGGACGCCTGGGCGTGGGCCTGGCCCGCGGATGGTCCCGTCCTTCGCGAGTTCGCTCTCGGCGACAACCCATACGCAGGCGGACAGCACCGCGGGATCGACGTCGCGCTCGGCGATGCCGGCATGGTTCGTGCGCCGGTGTCCGGCGACGTCACCTTTGCAGGGCAGGTTCCGACGCACGGGCTCACGGTCACGATCGCGACGGCTGACGGCCACAAGGCGTCGCTGACGCACCTCGGCCCACTCCGCGTGAAGCGTGGGGAGCGCGTGACCGAGGGGGAGCCGATCGCCGACGCGGGGCCATCCGGCGACCCGGAGCACTCCGTCCCTTACGTCCACCTCGGGATTCGTGTCGGGGAGGGGGACACGTACGTCGATCCGCTCTCCCTGCTTCCGCCGCGGGCTGCCCCATCCCCTCCGCCGGCACCCGCGGCGCCGCCCGCTCCCGCTCCCGTTCCGGCGCCCGCTCCCGCCGCGGCACCCGCGCCGCCTTCGACCTCGCAGGCGCCGCCGGCCGAGGCCCCGCAGCCGGCACCCGCTCCGGAACCGCAGCCGGCTCCCTCTGTTCCTCCAGAGTCCAGCCCCCCTCCGTCGGCGCCCGAGGTGAGGGACGACGCTCCCCGGGCCGAGGCGGGCGAGCCGGTGCGCGAGAGCCGGGTCGGAACGCCGACGACCGATCGCGCCGCGCCGGCGACCGCCGCGCCTCCCGCGCGAAGGGGGGCCGCGCCAGCGGTCTACTCGTCGGCCCCGCCGCGGTTCGTCCGGGAGAGCTCGACGAAGCGAGCGCCGACGTCGGAATCCGCCTCGTTTGTCCCGGTCCCGTCGAAGATCGGGAGCGGGACCGTCGTTGCAAGAGAGCTCGGGCCCGGGCACGAGCTCATGGCGGATGTCGGACGCCGGGCCGTCGACCGCCTCGACTCGGCTGGCGGGCGCGTCGACCGTGGCCGGCCGGCCGCGGGTGGACGCGATCTCCGGCCGGCGCTGTCTGCGCTAGCGGCTCTCCTACTGCTCGCCCTCGGCGGCCTCGGCGCCTGCCGGGTCCTGAGGAGGCCACTCCCTATGATTTACCGCGATGTCCTACTACGTGACGACCCCGATCTACTACGTCAACTCGACGCCTCACATCGGGCATGCCTACACGACGATCGCCGCCGACATCCTGGCGCGACACCACCGACAGCGAGGCGAGGAGGTTTTCTTCCTCACCGGCGTGGACGAACACGGGTCGAACGTTGCTCGGGTCGCCGCGGAGCAGGGGCTCGAGCCCAAGGAGTACGCGGACCGCATCGCCGTCGTCTGGAAGGAGCTGCCTCGTCGGCTCAACGCCACGAATGACTTCTTCATCCGTACGACGGACACGGGTCATAAAGGGTTCGTGCAGGGCTTTCTGCAGCGGATGTACGACGCAGAGGATGTCTACCAAGACGTGTACGCCGGCTGGTACTGCGTCGGCTGCGAGGCATTCAAGACTGAGGCTGAGCTTGTCGACGGGAAGTGCCCGATCCACGAGACCACACCGGATTGGATCGAGGAGAAGAACTGGTTCTTCCGGCTTTCCGCGTATCAGGGAAGGCTTCTGGAGCTGTACGACAGTCGCCCCGATTTCGTGCTGCCGGGCTTCCGCTACAACGAGGCGCGAAGCTTCATCGCGGGCGGTCTCCAGGACTTCTCGATCAGCCGGGCCGGGCAGCCGTGGGGAGTTCCGATCCCGTGGGATCCGGAGCAGGTCGCCTACGTTTGGGCTGACGCGCTCGTCAACTACCTGAGCGCCCTCACGTACGCACGGTCGGGCGAAGATCTCCGGTCACGCTTCTGGCCGGCGGTACGACACCTGCTGGGCAAGGACATCCTCCGCTTCCACTGCGTGTACTGGCCGGCGATGCTGCTGTCGGCCGGATACGAGGTACCGCACCAGCTCTTCGTCCACGGCTACCTCCTCCTTGACGACCGCAAGATCTCGAAGACGCTTGGCAATGTGATCGACCCCCTCGACCTCATCGACGCATACGGCGCCGATCCTGTTCGGTTCTGGAGCGCTCGCGCCGTGTCGTTCGGCCAGGACGGGATTGCCTCGATCGACGGCCTCCACGAGCGGTACGAGCGCGAGCTGGCCAACGATCTCGGGAACCTGCTCTCGCGGACGACGGCGATGATCGCCCGCTACCTGGAAGGTGACCTTCCTGCTCGCTCGCGCGACGCTTCGCCGGTCCGCACCCTGATCGCCGATCTCGGGGGCGACGTCGCGGCGCGGCTTGACGAATACGACATCACAGGCGCGCTGGAGCGGATATGGGAGGCAGTCCGAGGTCTCAACCGGCACGTCGAGGTGCAGGCTCCCTGGCGGCTGGCGGAGGACGAGTCGCGCCGCCTCGAGCTCGAAGAAACGCTCTACGATCTCGCAGACGGACTGCGTGCCGTCGCGGTCGCGCTCGCGTCGTATCTGCCCGAGGCTTCATCGCAGATCCTCGCTGCGCTCGGGGCGGATCCCGGGGAGATCGGCTGGGACGGAGTCGACTACGGGCTCACGCCGGCTCGAACCGGGATCGCCGCAGCCTCGCCGCTCTTCCCGCGGATCGACACGCCGACCGCGGCGGCGTGACCGACTCGCACGCGCACCTCGACGCGTGCGAGGAGCCGGCGCCGGGGCTCGTCGAGCGGGCGCAGGCTGTGGGCGTGACGCGAATCGTCACGATCGGCACCGGGATCGACTCGTGCCGGGCTGCGCTCGCCCTCGCGGAGGAGAACGAGGGGGTCTACGCGGCGCTCGGCTTCGATCCCCACCGCGCTGCATCGCCGGACGCAGAGCGGCTCGACGAGCTGCGCGAGCTACTCGGACATCCGAGGGTCGTCGCCGTCGGGGAGACCGGGCTCGACACAGTCCGCAGGTTCGCGACCCCAGAGGAACAGCTCCGGCTCTTCGAGGCCCAGCTTGCTCTCGCGGACGAGCTCTCCCTGCCGGTGGTCATCCACAGCCGGGAGGCCGCTGAGGGGACCGCGGCAGCGCTCGCGCCGTTCGAGGGAACCGTGATTCTTCACTGCTTCTCCTCACCCGACCTCCTTCCGGCAGCGCTCGAGCGCGGGTACTACGTCTCGTTCGCGGGGAACGCCACCTACCCGAAGGCGACCGACCTGCGCGAGGCGGCCGCGGCGGTGCCTGAGAACAGGATCCTGGTCGAGACCGACAGTCCCTACCTCTCGCCACAGGCCGTTCGCGGCCGACCGAACGAGCCCGCGCACCTCGTCCACACGATCGCTTCTCTCGCGGAGGTTCGAGGCGAGGAGCCAGGGACACTCGCCGAGCGGACTCACGCGAATGCGGCCGCCGCCTTTCATCTGCCGTGAGCGTCTTGCCCAAGAAGTCGCTCGGCCAGCACTTCCTCGTCGACGAGAACATCCTCGGCGTCATCGGGCGCCTCGCCGACCTGCACCCGGAGGACGTCGTTCTGGAAGTCGGCCCTGGCCTCGGCATCCTCACCTGCTACCTCGCCGACCGCATCCGCCTCGTGCACGCGATCGAGCTCGATCGCTCGCTCGAGCAGCCCCTCACCGAGGCGCTCTCCGGGCGTGCGAACGTCCGACTCGTCTTCGGCGACGCGCTCGCGTTCGACCTCGCTGCTCTCGACCCACCGCCGGGAAAGCTCGTCGCGAACCTCCCCTACAACATCGCGACGCCGCTCGTCGTCGAGAGCCTCGAAGGGGTCCCGTCGCTCGAGCGCTGGTGCGTGATGGTGCAGCGCGAGCTCTCGGATCGGTTCTTCGCGTCCCCGAGGACGAAGGCGTACGGCGCGGTCTCGGTCCTCGTGCAGCTCCGTGCGCGGAAGGTCGGGTTCCGTCCCGTGGCGCCGACGGTCTTCCGACCGCGGCCCCGGGTGGAGTCGGCGCTCGTCGCCTTCGTCCGTCTGCCGGGGCCTCCGCTCGGTGAGGTCCGGCCAGTCGTCGAGGCGGCGTTCGCGCACCGGCGGAAGACGCTCGCCAACTCGGTCGCGCTCTTCGGGCTCGCGACGCGCGCGCGCGCGGAAGATGCCCTGTCCGCGATTGGCAAGTCGACCGGCGTGCGCGCGGAGGAGCTCGCTCCGGAGGAGTTCGTCGCACTCGCGAACGTGCTCACATGACCGGGGCTCAGGCCTTCGCAAAGATCAACCTGGCGCTGGTCGTCGGACCGCTCCGCGCCGACGGGAAGCACGAGGTCGTCAGCGTCCTTCAGCGGATCGACCTCCACGACGACGTCGAGCTCGAGCAGACGTCAGACGGGGACGTCGTCGTCGAGGGCTTTCCGGAGGACACACTCGTCCACCAAGCGCTGCAGTCGCTCACCGAAGCATCCGCGAGCGGGTCCGGCTGGCGCGCTCGCATCGAAAAGAGAATCCCGGTTGCGGCCGGTCTCGGCGGCGGCAGCTCGGACGCGGCGGCTGCTCTTCTGTTGGCGAACGCGATGCTCTCCAAGCCGCGCGCATCCGGCGAGCTCCACGAGCTCGCCGCGCGGATCGGAGCCGACGTGCCGTTCTTCCTCCGCGACGGACCTCAGCTCGCCACGGGAGACGGCTCCGACCTCTCGCCGCTCGATCTCCCGCTCGACTTCGCCGTGCTGCTCGCCCTCCCCGAGGGCGAGACGAAGGAGTCGACGGCGGCGGTGTACGGCCGCTTCGACGAACGCGGCGGCGCGGCCGGCTTCGAAGCGCGCCGCGCTGCCTTGCTCGAGGCGCTCGAGGCGGTCGAGCGGTCTCGAGATCTCGCCGCGCTGCCCCAAAACGACCTGACCTCCTCGCCGCTCTCGGACGAGCTCGAGCGCCTGGGCGCCTTTCGGGCGGACGTCAGCGGCGCTGGCCCCGCCGTGTACGGGCTCTTCGAGCGGGAGGGCGACGCGGAGCGGGCGGCACAAGAGCTCCGAGGAGCGGGACGGACGTGGCTCACCCGTCCGGTTCCCGGAAGGTGACCGCGTCGGCTCGCGCGAATGGCAAGATGAGCCCCCAACCCTGGGGCGTGGCCAAGTGGTAAGGCAACGGGTTTTGGTCCCGTGATCCCAGGTTCGAATCCTGGCGCCCCAGTCACATGTCGATGACGGAGACGAAGCTCGGAGCGGTCGTGATGGCCGCCGGCCTCGGAACGCGCATGCGCTCGAGCGTCCCCAAACACCTGCATCCGCTCCTCGGCAGGCGGATGGTGGATTGGGTGCTCGAGACGGCACGCGAGCTCGGCGCGGATCCGCTCGTTGTCGTCGCGTCGCCCTCCACCACTGATGCGTTCGGCGGGATCGAGGTTGCGGTGCAGGAGGCGCCGCTCGGGACGGGCGACGCCGTCCGCAGCGCCCGGGGGGCACTCGAGGGGCGCGCGGATGACGTGCTCGTCCTCTCGGGCGACACGCCGCTTCTGACCGCGGACCTCCTGCGCGAGCTCGTGGCGACGCACCGGCGAGAGGAGGCGTGGGCGACTGTGCTCTCCTTCGAGCCCGACGATCCGCGCGACTACGGTCGCGTGCTCCGCGACGGCAACGGGGGGCTGGCGGCTATCGTCGAGGCGGGCGATGCGACGCCGGCCGAGCTCGCGGTGCGCGAGGTCAACTCGTCGATCTACGTCTTCCGGGCGGACCGGCTCTGGCCGGTGCTCGACCGGCTCGCGCCCCACAACGCTCAGGGAGAGCTCTACCTCACCGACTCGGTCGCGCTCCTCGTCGCGGACGGCGGCAGGGTCGCGGTGCAGAAGGGAGGAGATCCAGTGGAGACCGAGGGCGTCAACACGCGGGCAGAGCTGGCGGCGGCGGCAGCGGCGCTCCGCGACCGGATCAACGAGGCGCACATGCTCGCGGGGGTCACGATCGTCGATCCTCGGGCGACGTGGATCGACGCGGATGCGACCGTCGAGCCCGACGCCGTGATCCACCCGTTCACCGTCGTACGAGGTGCGTCGCGAATAGGAGCCGGCGCCGAGATCGGCCCGCACGCGGTCCTCGTGGACGCGCACGTCGGTGAGGGTGCCGTCGTGGGGCCGTTCTGTTACCTTCGCCCCGGAACAGTGCTCGAGGCCGGTGCGAAGGCAGGCACGTTCGTGGAGATCAAGAACTCACGGATCGGTGAAAGGACCAAGGTGCCCCACCTGTCCTACCTGGGTGACGCGGATGTGGGCGAGGACACCAATATCGCCGCCGGGAACATCACCGTGAATCTCGACCATGCAACGGGGAAGAAGAGCCGCACTGAGATCGGACGCAACGTCAGGACGGGTGTCGACAATGCTTTCGTCGCTCCAGTGACGATCGGCGACGACGCATGGATTGCAGCCGGCTCCGTGATCACAGAGGATGTGCCTCCGGGTGCGCTCGCGATCGCCCGCGCGCGCCAAGTCGTAAAGGAAGGACGCGGTGGAAAGCGGAACGATTGAGCAGACCCTGCCAGGGCTCGATGTCCAGTCGGTCCTCCCGGAGATGAGCACCGGGCATGCCATACCTCTGACGCCGCAGAAGCGGCTGATGGTCTTCGCCGGCCGTTCCCACGGCGAGCTCGCCCAGAAGATCGCCGAGAAGCTCGGAGTCGAGCTGGGCGAGATCGCGTTGGAGACGTTCGCGAACGGCGAAACCTACTGCCGCTACGAGGAGTCGATCCGCGGCGCGGACGTGTTCATCCTGCAGACCGGCTGCGAACCGGTCGACCGCAACCTCATGGAGCTCCTCTTCATGATCCAGGCTGCGAAGCTTGCGTCGGCGAAGCGGATCACTGCCGTGATGCCGCTGTTTCCTTACGCTCGGCAGGACCGCAAGGCGAAGCCGCGTGAGCCGATCTCGAGCCGTCTCGTGGCCGACATGCTTCAGCTGGCCGGCGCCGATCGTGTGCTGACGATGGACCTCCACGCAGGACAGGTCCAGGGGTTCTTCACGATCCCGGTCGACCACATGACTGCTCTCCCGCTCTTCGCACGCCACTTCCGCGACCTCGGGCTCACGGGTGAGGGCGTCGTCTCGGTCTCGCCCGACGCAGGGCGGGCGCGGCTCGCCGTCCGGTTTGCGGAGATGATCGAGGCCGAGTTCGCGATCATGCACAAGACCCGGCCCGCACACGATCAGGCCTCTGCGACAGAGATCGCGGGCCGCGTCCGCGACAAGGTCGCGATCGTCGGCGACGACGTGATCATGACCGGCGGCACGTTGCTCGCGAACGTCACGGTGCTCAAGGAGCACGGCGTCACGGACGTTTGGGTCTTCGCCACGCACGGTCTCTTCTGCGGCGACGCGCTGAGCCGGTTCAAAGGCAGCGACATCACCGGGATCGTCGTCACGGACACCGTGCCGATCGACCCGCGCGAGCAGCCCGAGAACCTCACTGTCCTCACCGTGTCTGGCTTGCTGGCCGAGACGATCATGAACGTCTTCAGCTACGACTCGGTCTCGGCGATCTTCGGCGGCGAAAACCAGCTGTTTTGACGGCGACCGACCCTGCGGCTGCACGCCGCGACGCGCTCGTCGAGCGTCTGTTCGGCGCAGCGATCGCAGCGTTCGACCTGGCCGGCGTCTATCTCGGAGACCGGCTCGGGCTCTATCGGGCGCTCGCCGGCTCCGACCCGATGACGCCCGCAGAGCTCGCCCTCGCTGCTGGGATCCACGAGCGCTACGCGCGCGAGTGGCTCGAGCAGCAGGCTGCAGGCGGGATTCTCGACGTCGTGCACGAGAACGGCGGCGAGCAGCGCTTCAGCCTCCCTGCGGGTCACGACGAGGCGCTCCTCGACGAGGACAGCCTCAACTACGTCGCGCCGTTCGGGCGCTTCCTCCTCGGATGCCTGCGCCCGATCGACGCGCTCCGCGATGCGTACCGCACGGGCGGCGGCGTCCCGTACGGCGACTACGGCGTCGACCTCCACGAAGGTCAGGCGGCGTTCACGCGGCCGATGTTCGTGCGGCTGCTCGCGCAAGAGTGGCTTCCGTCCGTCCCCGCCGTGCACGAGCGCCTCCTCGCGGATCCGCCCGCGCGCATCGCGGACCTCGCCTGCGGCGGCGGCATCTCGAGCATCGCGATCGCGAAGGGGTACCCGAAGGTGAGCGTCGACGGGATCGACCTCGACGCACCGTCGATCGACCTCGCGCGAAGGCACCTTGCCGGGAGCGGGGTCGAGAACCGCGTCACCTTCGAGGTGCGGGACGCAGCCGATGTGCAGCTCCGAGGTCGATACGACCTCGTCACGATCTTCGAGGCGCTGCACGACATGTCGTACCCGGTCGACGTGCTCGGCGCCGCACGGGGGCTCCTTGCGGAGGATGGGTGCGTGATCGTGGGCGACGAGCGTGTGGCCGAGGCGTTCGGTGCGCCTGCAGACGATCTCGAGCGTCTCTACTACGGGTTCAGCATCCTCCACTGCCTTCCGGTGGGGATGATCGGCGAGGGGGCCGTCGGGACAGGGACCGTGATCCGCGCGTCGACGGTCGAGGAGTATGCGCGGGAAGCCGGTTTCGCGTCCGTCGCCGTGCTGCCGATCGAGAACGACCTCTGGCGTTTCTACGCGCTGCGGCCATAGAGCTCCTAACGCAGTGAGCGACCATGTCGCGACGACGGCGCTGGGCGCCGCGATGCTTTGTCCTCGGTCGCACCCATATCTACTTCGAAGGCGTATGCAGATGATGGGCCCTGACGTCTCCGCCGCTTGTGCGCGTCGCTCATGGCCGTCCTCCGATCATGGAGTCGATCGGGACCGGGTCGATTTGGACCGCCTGCTCGAGCAGG
>JAHEXT010000025.1 GCA_023251945.1 Actinomycetes bacterium | reverse complement strand
GCCTCGGAGGCGACCGCGACGACGGCATTGCCGCCCACGAGCGCCGGGAGGATCCGTGAGACGAGGCAACCCAGGGCGGGTTCCGGCGGGGCGAGGACAGCGACGACTCCCGTCGGCTCGGGCACGGTGAAGTTGAAGTACGGCCCCGCGACGGGGTTCGAGCCCCCGAGCACCTGCGACAGCTTGTCCGCCCAGCCCGCGTACCAGACCACCCGATCCACAGCCGAGTTGACCTCCGCTTCGCTCCCGGTCAACTCGCTAAATCGCGCCCTTCGACTCTCGATCATCTCCGCGAGTCGATAGAGGACCTGACCTCTGTTGTGGGCGGTCATCCCGGACCAGACCGGGAACGCGGCGCGCGCGGCACGGACCGCGTCGCGCGCGTCCTTCCGCGAGGCGCGCGCGACGTTCTGGCCCTCCGCCTCATAGGTCCGGCCGGATTCGGAGCGCGGAAACACACCCCCGATGTAGAGCTTGTACGTCTTCTTGACGGGTAACCGCGCCATCACATCAACGACTCGAGGAGCAGGGCGCCACCGAAGATGAGCGCCAGCACCGCCGCAAGACCCAGAACGAGAGCGATGAGGAGCGCCAACCTCCTGAGGAGGCTGACGGGCGGCGGCCCCTGGAAGTGATCAGTGCTCATCGTCGAACCTCAAGTACGGCTCGAGGCCGTGACGTCCTCCCTCGCGGCCGAAGCCGGACTCCTTGTAGCCGCCGAACGGCGAGGCCGGGTCGAAGCGGTTGAAGGTGTTCGCCCACACCACACCGGCACGGAGCCGCTGGACCATCCACAGGATCCGCGAGCCCTTCTCCGTCCACACCCCCGCCGAGAGACCGTACGCCGTGTTGTTCGCCTTCTCGACCGCTTCCTCCGGGGTCCGGAACGTCAAGACGGAGAGCACCGGGCCGAAGATCTCCTCCTGCGCGATCCGATAGCTCTGGGCGACGCTGGTGAAGACGGTCGGTGGGAACCAGTAGCCCCGCTCCGGCAGGCGGCACGGCGGCTGGAAGATCTCGGCACCTTCCTCTTTTCCGCTCTCGACGAGCTCCGTGATCTTCTCGAGCTGCTCGCGGGAGTTGATCGCGCCGACGTCCGTGTTCTTGTCGAGGGGATCGCCGACGCGGAGCGTGCCCATTCGGTGCTTCAGCTTCGCGATCAGCTGCTCGCAGATGGACTCCTGGACGAGCAGGCGGGAGCCGGCGCAGCAGACCTCCCCCTGGTTGAAGTAGATGCCGTTGATGATTCCTTCGACAGCCTGGTCGAGCGCCGCGTCGTCGAAGACGATGTTCGCGGCCTTGCCGCCCAGCTCGAGCGTCAGCCGCTTCCCCGTTCCGGCGATCGCCCGCTGGATGTCCTTGCCGACCTCGGTCGACCCGGTGAAGGCGATCTTGTCCACTCCCTCGTGTCGGACTAGCGTCGCGCCGGTGCCACCGTCGCCCGTGACGATGTTCACGACGCCGGCGGGGACCTCTGCCTGGCGGAGCACGTCGCAGAAGAAGAGCGCCGAGAGCGGCGTCGTCTCGGCCGGCTTGAGCACGACCGTGTTCCCGCAGGCGAGCGCGGGCGCGACCTTCCACGCGAGCATCAGGATCGGGAAGTTCCAGGGGATGATCTGGCCGGCGACGCCGACCGGGCGGGGCCGCCGGTTCGGGAACGCGTACTCGAGCTTGTCCGCCCACCCCGCGTAGTAGAAGAAGTGCGCGGCCGCAAGAGGGAGGTCGACGTCGCGCGACTCCCGGATCGGCTTCCCGCTGTCGAGTGACTCGAGCACCGCGAGCTCCCGCGAGCGCTCCTGGAGGATGCGAGCGATGCGGAAGAGGTACTTCGCACGCTCGGACGGAGCAAGCTCGGACCAGCCGTTCTCGAACGCCTCCCGGGCAGTGGCGACAGCGAGGTCGACATCCTCCGCCCCGGCCACGGCGACCTCGGCCAGTGGCTCCTCGGTGGCCGGCGACTCGGTCGCGAGCCACCGGCCCGAGAGCGGGTCGACGAGCTCCCCGCCGATGAACAGCCCGTAACGCTCTTCCAGGTGCACGATGTCCCGCGCTTCGGGCGCGGGCGCATAGTCCCATTCGAGCGTCGCGGGGGGAGGCGCGGAGCGTTTCTCGAGGTGGGCCATCAGTCGATGGTGAAGGAGTCCTCGGACACAGCGGCTCCGTTCAATCGATCGTGAAGTAGTCCTGCGATTGATAGCGCCCCGTCTTCTCCTTGCGGAGTTGCATGAGAACGTCGTTGAGAAGGGACGACGCCCCGAAGCGGAAAAGATCGGGCGTCAGCCACTCGGGGCCGAGCGTCTCGTGGAGGACGACGAGATACTGGACCGCCTGCTTCGAGGCCCGGATTCCGCCGGCGGGCTTGATCCCCACCACGCGTCCGGTCTCGGCGTAGACGTCGCGCACCGCTTCCATCATGCAGAGCGTCACAGGGAGGGTCGCCGCGGGGCTGATCTTCCCGGTGGAGGTCTTGACGAAGTCGGCTCCGGCGGCAATCGCGAGCAGCGACGCGCGGCGGACGTTGTCGTACGTGCCGAGCTCTCCCGTCTCCAGGATGACCTTGAGGTGTGCGTCGCCGCAGGCCTCCTTCACGCGGACGATCTCGTCGTAGACCTTCGCGTAGCGGCCGGAGAGGAACGCGCCCCGGTCGATGACCATGTCGACCTCGTCGGCCCCGAGCTCGACGACCGCACGCGCCTCGGCAACCTTGAGCTCCGTCGGCGACTGGCCCGAAGGGAAGGCGGTCGCGACCGACGCGACCTTCACGCCGCTGCCCGCAAGACGCTCTTTCGCCGTGGCGACGAGGTTCGGGTAGACGCAGACGGCCGCCACCGGAGGCACGTTCAGATCCACAGGATCGGGCCGCATCGCCTTCGCGCACAGCGCGGCGACCTTCCCGGGCGTGTCCTGCCCCTCGAGCGTCGTCAGGTCCATCATGCGGACCGCGAGCTCGAGCGCCTGCACCTTGGACTCGCGCTTGATCGAGCGCTTCGCGAGCGTCGCGGCGCGCTCCTCGAGCGCGACCGCGTCGATCGAGCCGACTCGCGGGAGCCGCGGGCCTGCCGGAAGCTCGAACCCGCCGACGAGTGCAGGAGCTTTCGCCACGATCCGAGTGTAGATGGCCCCGGCGTGGCGGCGATCCTGCCGGATCGTCTACCGGTGACGGTAGACGATCCGGCAGCGAGTAAGGTCGTACGCCGACAGCTCGACGGTGATTCGGTCACCCGGCAGGACCCGGATGCGATAACGCCGCATCTTCCCTGCCGTGTAGCCGAGCGTCTGGTGGCCGTTGTCGAGGGCGATCCGGTACTTCCCGTTGCCGAGAGCCTCGAGTACCTCGCCCTCGAACTCGACCTTCTCTTCCTTGGCCACTACACGCCGGCCTGGATGACGTTGAGCGCCTCGGGGCCCTTGGCACCCTCGCGCACCTCGAACTCGACCTTCGCACCCTCGGACAGAGACTTGAAGCCGCTGCCGGCGATGTTCGAGTGGTGGACGAAGACATCCTTCGACCCATCCTCGGGCGCGATGAAGCCGTAGCCCTTCGCGTCGTTGAACCACTTGACGGTTCCGCTTGCCATATGAATACACCTCCCTCACCACGATCACGAACGGGTAGGAAGGCGAAATTGCACGCGAACCGCACTCGTTCTAGCTTTGCGCCCACCAGAGTAGCAGGGTCGCCGTTCTGCGTCGTGACTACTGGTAGCGGAGCGCCTCGGCCGGTCGGACCCGCGAGGCGCGGACCGCAGGGGCGAGCGTGGCCACGAGCGCGACGGCGTAGACGACGACGAAGATCACGACGAGATTCAGCCACGGCACGACGAGGGTCAGGTTCTCCCAGCTCGGCTGCTGGCGCTGATCCCGGACGATGTTCCAGGCGAGGAGGAGCCCGAGCCCGGTCCCGACCACGATGGCCGTCAGGGCGATGAACGACGACTCGAGCAGGAACACCGACTGCACCATGCGGCTGCGGAAGCCGATGGCGCGCATGACGCCGATGTGCTGCCTTCTCTCGACGACTGCGCGAGCGCTGATGACACCGAGCGCCGCCACGCCGACGACGAGGCCGAGGCCCATGAACCCCTGGATCAGGCGGTTGAACGTCCTGCTTGCGGCGACGGCGTCGTCGACGACGTCCTGGATCGACTGCGCCTCGAGTCCGCTGGCGAGGAACGCGGACTCGAGCTGCGCCGCCGCGTCCTCGGCGTCGACCCCGGGCGCGAGCCCGAAGTAGTGGATCGTGGGACGCACGCGGCCGGGGAAGGCACGCCGTAACGTCGCCTGTGAGGCCGAGATGCCGACCATCTCCAACGGCGCCGTGTCCTTGAGAACACCGACAACCGTCAGCCGGAGATGTCTTCCTGTCTGCTTGTCGAGCACCTCGATCGGAATGGGATCGAACGACCCCTCGTCGTAGATGAACCCGGTGAGCTTGAAGTCGGGCGGGACGCCGAAGTTCCAATTGTCACGCCTCGGGACGATGAAGCTGTCGACGACGGCGAGGCCGGGTCGCTCGCGGAGCGCGGTCCAGACGTCTCGAGCCGAGCCGTACCCGCGCGCGACAGCGCCGAGGCCGAAAGTCGTGTGCTCGAGGAAGGAGTCGTCGAGGCCGCGGACGAGGTACGTCTCGGGGGCACGCCGAGTACCGAGCTGCGTTGCCTCGACGGCAAGGACGGACTGGCTCCCGACGAAGGGGTAGTCCTCGGCACGCACGCCCGGTGTGCGCCGAAGCGCGGCAGCCATGTCGGCGATCGGGGCAGCGCCGGTCGTTCCGGCCCGAACCTGGAAGCCTCCGCCGTAGTCCTCGACACCGATCGCGTTCAGGAACGACCCGTTCGAAGCCGTGCCGGTGACGAGCGTGAAGACGACGAGCGTGAACATCGCGAGCGTCGTCCCGGTTCGGAAGCGCGCTCGCAGCGGGTACGCCATCGACATTCGCAGCACCGGCGCGAGCGCGCGGATCCGGCCGAAGACGCTCATGACCACGCCCAGCAGGAGGTCGGCGTTGAACACGATCAGCCAGGCAGTGCCGACGACGACCATGAGCCCGGCGACGATCCACGTCGTGAAGTCCATCGCGAGCGGACCGAAGACCGCCTCCCAGACGCTCCAGGGCAGCATGAGGAAGACGACGACGGCGAGCCCGCAGACGGTGAAGGCAAGCCGTTCCGGGACGCCGACGAGCCGGAGCAGCGGCACCACGCTCACGAGCGTCAGCGAGACGCCGAGCATGACCGGCGTCGCCGTCCCGGAGCGCGCCCCGGAGACGGTCAGCAGAAGACCGAGCGCGACCCCGAGAGCGGGAGCGATCCACCTGCGGCGGCGACGGGTCGCCGGAGGCTCGGGCAGGTTCCGAATGGCGGTCGAGATCGTCATCACGCTCACGCGCCACGCGGAGACGGCGACGACGACCAGCGTGAGCAGGACGCCCATCGCGAACGCGATCACGAGGCTCCGCCCCGAGACCGCGAACTCGATCTGCAGCCCTTCGTCGGCGTCCGCCGCACCAAAGGCCTGCGCCATCACGATGACCATGCCGAACGCGACGGCCGCACCCAGCACGGCACCGACGGCGGCGGCAGCCAGGTCGTAGGCCGCACCTTCGAACGTGAACAGCTCGACGAGGTGGCCGCGGCGCGTGCCGATGGCCCGGGCGATCCCGAGCTCTCCGCGCCGCTCGGCGGCGAGCAT
Organism: Actinomycetes bacterium; assembly: GCA_023251945.1. Taxonomy (GTDB): domain Bacteria; phylum Actinomycetota; class Thermoleophilia; order Gaiellales; family Gaiellaceae; genus GMQP-bins7. Next base: position 15,529 of record JAHEXT010000025.1, on the reverse strand, counting down.
CACGAAGATGAGGAAGATGAGCAGGATCCCGGCGGCGATCGAGAACGTCCCGAACGTCGTGAAGAACGCGATGAAGGCTGCCCCGGCGGCGTCCGCGTCCCCGATCGCATCCTGCTTGAGCGTCTGCACCTCGAGCCCCCGCTGGGCCGCTCCCGGGTCGAGGGCTGCCTTGACTTCGTCCGACAGCGCGGCGCCCCCGAAGGCGTCGCCGCGGTTCGACACCAGGATCGCTTTGATCTCGCCCGGATGGCCGAAGAGCCGCTGAGCGGCTTCGAGCGGCACGAGCAGGGCTGCGTCCGCCGTTCCTGCGCCGTCGAACCGAACGACGTCGCGCACCCGGGCCTCGTGCCCGGTTCCGCCCGCGAAGACCACGACCCGCTCACCCGCGGCGACTCGAAGCTCGGTCGCCGCCTTCCGGTTCAGGTAGACCTGGCCGGGAGCGAGATCCCCGAGCGACAAGGTCTCGCCCTCCGCACCGACGATCGGCGAGAAGCCCTCCATTCGCCCCAGGTCGGCCGCAAAGAGAACGACGCTCGGCTCGTTCTGCCGCTCCGCGGGGGCCTGGACGGCGACCTGGTCGACGATCGCGCCGGTCACGCCGTCCACGAGCCCGGATCCCTTGAGCGTCGACTCGACCCAGCCGACCGTTGCCTCGTCGAGCCAGCCGGTGCCCGTCGCCGCGCCGAGGGCACCCGGGATGTCGTCGACCGCTCCCTTCGCCGCGATCGTCTCGTCCGTGGCGCCGAGCGCGTCCACCGCGGTCGATCGGATCGTGTGGTTCATGGTGTCGCCCGTGGTCAGCGCGGCGGCGATGATCGTCGTGCCGAGCATCAGCCCGACGACGATCAGCGCGCTCCGCCCACGGCGGCGCCCGACGTTCCGGACGGCGAGCTTGAGGAGAATGCGGTTGCGGAGCGCCAGGACGCCGACGAAGCCCAGCGCGACGACGAGCGCGACCGCGAGGATGAGGAGCAGGGTGTCGACCGGGATGCCGAAGAGCTCCTGCATCGCCTGTTCCTAGAGGATCGCCTCCTGCGGTGTCTCGGCAACGACCACGTCGTACGCCTCACGACCGGGAGCCGCCCGGAAGACGACGAGGTCGGAGAACTTCTCGATCTGGTCCTCGTAGAAGCCGGAGAGCCGTGACGCCCTCGCAGCCTCGTCGCTCGTCCAGAAGCTCAGCACGAGCATCTTCCCCTCCTCCGAGAGGAGCACGTAGCACCCCTCGTACCCGTCCTGCTCGTGGAGCGCCGGGATCACCGACTCCTCGAACAGCGCGATCGCGTCCGCGGGGTTCGTGCGGACGACGTCGATCTCCGCTTCCGTTGCACGTACGACCATGGCTATCTCATCCCCAGGACTTCCTCGCCGCGGATCTCCCCGTCGACCATGCGCACGATTCGGTCCGTCTTCCGGCCGATCGCGATGTCGTGCGTCACGATCAGGAACGTCAGGCCGCGCTCGACGTTGAGCCGCCGCATGAGCTCGACGATCTCGCCGGCGTTCTCCGAGTCGAGGTCGCCCGTCGGCTCATCGGCCCAGACGATGGCCGGGTCGTTGACGAGCGAGCGCGCGATCGTGACTCGCTGGCGCTCGCCCCCTGACAGTGCATCGGGGACGTGGTTCGCTCGGTCGACGAGGCCGACGAGCCCCAGCGCGTCGAGCGCGCGCCGCCTCGCCTCGTCGCCGCTCGCTCGCGCGAGGAGGAGCGGCAGCTCGACGTTCTCGGCTGCGGTCAGGACCGGCATCAGGTTGTAGAACTGGAAGACGAAGCCCATCCGCCGGGCCCGGTAGTCGGTGCGCTCGCGGTCCGACATCTCGGAGAGCGGCGTCCCCTCGATGAGCACCTCGCCGCCGTCGAGCGAGTCCAGCCCGGACAGGCAGTTCAGGAGGGTCGTCTTCCCGCAGCCGCTCGGGCCCATGATCGCGACCATCTCCCCCTGCTCGAGGGCGAGGTCGATCCCGCGCAGTGCGTCGACCCGGACCGCGCCCGTCTCATACGTCTTGCGGACCGAACGGGCTTCCACGATCGTCGCACCGATGCGCTGGCGAGTCTCCTGGGCTTGCGCGGCCGGCGCGCTCATCCGAACGGCCATTGCGCCTCCCTTCCATCGATCCCCACGAGCGTTGCGCAGCCGTCCTCTACCACCATCGGGGAGGCGCCTGAACGCGTTTCGGTGAACTACCGAGCGGCTCGGGAAGTCAGAGCCCGAGCCGCTCGAGCATCAGCGGGTCGTGACGCCACTTCGGTTTCACCTTGACGACGAGCTCGAGGAAGATCGGGTGACCGACGAGCGCCTCGACCTCCGGCCGCGCCCGCGTCCCGATCTCGCGCACCATCGCCCCGCGCTTGCCGACGAGGATCCCCTTCTGCGACTCCGTCTCCACGTAGAGGATGGCCCGAACGACCTTCTCCCCCAGCTCCTCCACCGCGACGGTGACGGCGTGAGGGACCTCCTCCCGCGTCAGGTGCAGCGCCTTCTCCCGGATCACCTCGGCCACGCGCTCCTCGACGGTGAGGTCGGTCGTTTGCCCACGCTCGAAGTACGCCGGCCCCTCCGGAAGCAGGAAGACGAGGTCGTCGCGCAGCTCGCCCACTCCGTCCTTCGTCTTCGCGCTCACCGGGTGGAGCGCGTGGAAGTCCCCGAGCTCCGACGCGGCCTTCATCTGCGAGAGGACGTGCCCGGCCTTGAGGCGGTCGACCTTGTTGACGGCGATGATCACCGGCTTGCCGAGCGCGAAGACGCGCCGTGCGACGAAGCGGTCGCCGGCGCCGATCCGCTCGCGGGCGTCGACCACGAGGAGCACCGCGTCCACGTCCTCGAACGACGCGTCCACCGTCTTCTGCATCCGCTCCGTCAGCGGGTCGAGCGGGCGCTGGAAGCCGGGGAGGTCGACGAGGGCGAGCTGGTAGTCCGGCCCGTTCGCCACCCCGAAGATGCGGCGCCGCGTCGTCGCCGGGACCTTGGACGTGATCGCCACCTTCTCCCCGCAGAGCGCGTTCACGAGCGTCGACTTGCCGACGTTCGGGCGGCCGGCGACGGCCACGATTCCCGACTTCATGTCAGGTTCGAAGAGTCGAACGACTCCGGGAGCAGCTCGTCGGTCGTCATCGTCACGACGCGGCCCCCGTTCCGGAACACGACATGCCCGACGCCCATCTCGTGCAGCCACTGACGGCAGCCGCCGCAGGGCGAGGCTGTGATCGCGGCGGCGACGAAGTCCCCGGGACGGTAGCCCTCCGCCACCGCGCGGGCGAAGGCGGCTCGCTCCGCACAGACACCGAGCGGGTAGGCGGCGTTCTCCACGTTCACGCCCTCGATCACGGTTCCGTCGCGCACGAGGACCGCGCAGCCGACGTGGAAGCCGGAATAGGGCGCATACGCGCGCTCCGCGACCGCGTCGGCGCGCGCGAGGAGCTCCGCGTCGGACACCGGCCCTCGCGTCACGCGAACACCTGGAAGAGCAGGAGCGTCACGAGGGCTCCGAGCATGCCTCCGCTCGCCACTTCGGAGGCGGAGTGCACACCGGTCTCGACGCGGGTCTGGGCCACGAGCAAGGCCATGATGAAGGTCAGGGTCGAGAGAAAGAAGCGGTGCGGCGAGTCGGTGAGCACGAGCGTTACCGCCATCCAGCCCGCAAACGCGACGGCCGCGTGGCCGGACGGGAGACCGCCGCGCAGCGGCGTTCCGCGTCCTGTGTACGCCTTCACGCCGATCACGATGATGACGGTCAGCGTCAACGCGACGAGCGTGAGCTCGGCCGGCGCGTCGCCCAACCGGTCGAGGAAGCGCGAGCTCCTGTGGGCGACTCGCCCGGAAAAGACGAGGTAGCCGACCGCGACGGCGTTCAGCGTCGCGATGAGGACGGCGCCCGCGGCGATGTCCTTCGCGAGCTTCGCCATCGGGTCGAACGACGTCGACGCGACGTCCACCGTCGCCTCGATCGCGGTGTTCACGAGCTCAGCGACGAGCACGAAGGTGATCGCGAGCAGGAGCACGATCAGCTCGAGCTTCGTCACCCCGAACCCGAGCGCTGCCACGAGAACCGCGGCGGCGATCAGGAAGTGGATCCCGAGGTTCCGCTGCGTGCGGAGCGCATGGATGACGCCCTCCGTGGCGTGGTTGAAGCTCTGGAAGATCGAAGGGCTGCGCTGCGGGCTCATCGCTGCGCGTGCGCCCGCTCGCGGGACTTCATCTCGTCCCCGTGGTCGTACCCCAGCAGGTGCAGGAGGCCGTGCACGAGTGGCCGGTGCCACTCGTCGCCGACGACCTGGGGGCAGAGGACCACGTCCCCGAGCGCGCGCGGAATGCCCGCCGGAAGCTCCTCCCGGCCGTCGAGCGGGAACGAGAGCACGTCGGTCGCCTCGTCGACGCCGAGGTGCTCCCGCTTGAGGGTGCGGATCTCGTCGGGCCCGACGAAGACGATCCCCAGCTCCCCGTCCGTTACCTCCTCCGAGGCGAGCACGCGCCGTGCGAGCTCGGCGGCAGCTGCCTCGTCCACCTCCACTCCGCTTCGATTCGAGGTCTCGACCGTGATCATCCGCGCGTCACCGGCGCCGCGCCGTCCCGGTCTCCTCAGCGTGGAGCTTGTAGGCCTCGACGATCCTCTGCACGAGCTTGTGACGGACGACGTCCTCGTTCCCGAACTCGACGAAGCCGATCGCGTCGATGCCGGCGAGGATGTCTCGCACCTGGATCAGGCCGGAGGCCTGCTCGCGCGGCAGGTCGATCTGCGTCACGTCGCCGGTCACGACCATCTTGGAGCCGAATCCGAGCCGCGTGAGGAACATCTGCATCTGTTCCGGAGTCGTGTTCTGGGCCTCGTCGAGGACGATGAAGGAGTCGTTCAGCGTGCGGCCGCGCATGAAAGCCAGCGGCGCCACCTCGATCGTGCCCCGCTCCATGAACCCGGCGAGCCGCTCGGCGTCGAGCATGTCGTACAGCGCGTCGTAGAGCGGCCGCAGGTAGGGGTCGACCTTGGCCAGGATGTCTCCCGGAAGGAAGCCGAGCCGTTCTCCCGCCTCCACCGCCGGGCGGGTGAGGATCACGCGGCCGACCGCGCCTTCCGAGAGGGCCGAGACTGCGAGCGCCATCGCCAGGTACGTCTTCCCCGTCCCGGCCGGCCCGATCGCGAAGGTCACCGTCCCGGCGCGGATCGAATCCACGTAGCGCTTCTGGTTCACCGTCTTCGGCGTGATGTTCTTTCCTCGGTGGCGCCAGACGACGTCCTCGAACACGTCGCGGACGTTCTCGGCCTGATCGAGCGCCGTGAGCACCGCGCCGACCGTGTCCGGGCCGATCTGATGCCCCCCCTCGACGAGCTCGACGAGCTCGTCGAGGACGGCGCGCGCAGCCGCCACGTGCTCGTCGTCGCCCCCGAGCGTCAGCCGGTTCCCGCGCAGGGAGATCGAGCAGCCGAGCCGCTCGCGGAGCGCGTCGAGGACGCCGTCCTCGACGCCGGCGAGCTCGGCCGCCACCTCGTTCGAGACGTCCAGCACCTGCTGCATCAAGCGCAGTGTAAGGACGGGATCAGGCGAGCTTCTCGCGCACGAGCTGGCTGACGGTGGATCCGTCCGCGCGGCCCGAGACCTGATGCATCACACCGGCCATGACGCGTCCGAGGTCGCGGATGCTCGTGGCGCCGACCTCGGAGATGACGTCGTCGATGATCTCCTCGAGCTCGTCCTCGGAGAGCGGCTCCGGCAGGAACTCCTCGAGCACCTCGAGCTCGTACTCCTCGTCCTCGGCCTGCTCTTCCCGGCCGCCGGCCCTGAACGCCTCCGCCGCTTCGAGCCGGCGCTTGCGCTCCCGTTGGAGCACCTGGAGCTCCTCCTCGTCGGAGAGCGGCCTCTGCAGCTCCTTCTGCGCGGCCTGGAGTGCGTTCAGGACGAGGCTGAGCGCGTCGCGTCGGTCGCCGTCACGCGCCAGGCGCGCCGCCTTGAGCTCCTCCTCCATACGCGCGATGAGACTCATCCGGCCGCCTCCACGGACAGGGCCTGCGCCACGCGCGCGGCGTCCACCTTGCCCCCGAGGACGTGCCAGTGCAGATGGAAGATCGTCTGCCCGGCCCCCGGTCCCACGTTGACGAGCACCCGGTAGTCCTCGAGGCCGGCTTCGCGCGCCGTGCCGGCGACGCAGCGGAGCATCCGCGCCGCCTCACCGTCGGGGAAGGCATCCACGTCCCTGAACGTGTCGACGTGCCGCTCGGGAAGCACGAGGAGGTGCTTTTCCGCGAGTGGGTTGAGGTCCCGGATCGCCACGAAACCGTCGTCGCGGTGGACGTGGTCGCCGTCGGCCACGAGCCGGCAGAAGAGGCAGGAGTCAGGCTGCGACGGCAAGGATTCCCTCCTCCGCGATCTCGACCGCCCGTGCGCGGACGAACTCGCCGACCGGCGCGTTCACGAGCCAGGGGGAGTAGTCGTCGCCGTAGCCCCGCCCGGGGCGGTCGACGAGCACGCGGTCGGTCGTCCCCAGCTTCGCCTGCCAGCGGCTCCGGCAGAGCTCGTCCGAGAGAGCGCGCAGACGCGCACTCCGCTCCTTCTTCACGGCGCGCGTAACGCTGTCCTCGGCGCCGGTCGCCGTCCCCGGGCGCGGCGAGTACGGGAAGACGTGCACCTTCGTGATCCCGGCCCGCTCGACCACCTCGAGCGTCCGCTCGTACGCTGCCTCGTCCTCGCCCGGGAACCCGACGATCACGTCGGTCGTCAGGTTGAGGTCGCGGAGCGGCTCCAGCTTGGACAGGTACTGGGCGGCGGTGTAGCGCCGCCGCATCGCGCGCAGCACGCCGTCGTCCCCAGACTGGAGAGGAACATGGAGGTGCCGGGACGCGCCGGACGTCTCGCGGAGCGCCGAGACGAGCTCCTCCGTCAGGTGGTTGACCTCGATCGAGGAGAGCCGCAGACGTTCGACACCGGCGATCGAGCCGGCCTCGCGAACGAGCCGGGCGAGCGCGTAGCCGGCGTCGCGGTCGCGGAAGCAGCCGAGGTTCACGCCGGTGAGCACTATCTCTCGGTGTCCCTGCGCGGCGCGGCGGCGGATCTCCGCGAGGACCGCGCCGGCTCGGCGACTGCGTGTCCCTCCGCGCACGAGCGGGATGACGCAGAAGGCGCACGAGAACGAGCAGCCGTCCTGGATCTTGACGAAGGCCCGGGTCCGCTCGAGGCGGGCATCGGCCTGCACGCAGCCGATCGCCCCTACGTCCCCGGCCACAGTTGTCGGGGTCTCCTCGCTCGGGCGCCGGACGATCGTCACGTTCTCCGCCATCCCGCTGAACGCGCCCGGGAGGTTGGCGCCGCAGCCGGTCACGAACACCGTTCCATGCGTCCGTGCCGCTCTGGAGACGGCCTGGCGAGACTTGGAGACGGCCTCGTGGGTGACGCAGCACGTGTTTACGACCGCGACGTCCCCGCCACCCTCGACCTCGACGTGGCCGTCGCCGAGCAGGCGCTCGCGGACGGCCTGTGCATCGGCGAACGAGACCTTGCAGCCGAGAAAGCGGACAGTGAACGACGCCATCGGGGCACCTAGCTTAAGGAGTCTTACGAGAGGGCGAGCGAATCCGCGGCCCAGCCGTCGAGCTCGAGGTGGGCGCGCAGCTCCCACCCAGGCACCCGCGGAGCTTCATAGGCCAGGTATCCGGACGTGATCGCCTTGACCGCCGGGAGCCGGGCGAGAAGTGCCTCGACCACCGGGAGATCGACGTTCGCGACGAGCAGATCGGCCGCCGGCAGCGCGTCGCGCAGGACGTCCGCGAGAAGCATCTCGATCCCAACGCCGTTCAACGCGACGTTCGCTCGCGCGGCCGCGACAGCGACCGGATCGCTGTCGACGCCGGCGACCGGGCCGAAGCCGAGCCGCGCCGCTGCGATCGCGACGACGCCGGAACCGCAACCCGCGTCCAGCACGCTCCCTCGCTCGTGCGCGGCGAGCAGCTCGATGCACGCCTGCGTCGTGGGGTGAGCCCCCGTGCCGAATGCCTGCCCCGGGTCGACGACGATCGCCAACTCGTCGGGAGGCGGGGTCTCCCACGGCGGGCCTATCCAGAGCCCGCCGGCCCGGACGGGACGATGGAACGCGCGCCAACGATCCTCCCACCCCGATTCGACGAGAGCCGAAGACACACTTCCGAACACTTCCCGAACCCGAGCCTCGCCCGCCGAATCCGTGTACAGGCGAAGCTCGACCTCGTCGTCTGCATCGGCTTCCTCGAAACCGCCGGGTGCCAGAGGGAGCAATCGCGCGCGAGCGATCTCCACGTCCGCCAGCGGGACGCGCACGCCGACGCGTAGAAGCCTCAGCGGAGCGCGCTCCTCAGACGTCGGAAGAACCCCTCGTCGTCGTCCGAGGCGTATGTCTCCGGTCCGTCGTGCTGGCGGAACTCCTCGAGGAGCCGTCGCTGCTCGTCGGTCACGTGGGTCGGCACCGCAACGTCCATCCGAACGTACAGGTCGCCCCGGCGCGATCCGTGGAGCGCCGGCATCCCCTGCCCTCGAACGACGCGGACCACGCCAGGCTGCGTCCCCGGTGAGACCTTGAGGTCCAAGTCGCCTCCCAGGGCCGGCACCCGGGCGGTCGTGCCCAGCGCGGCGTCCGTCATCGTCAGGTGCACGGCGGTGTGGAGGTCGTCGCCGTCCCTGACGAACCGGGGGTCGCTCCGTACCCGCACGAGGACGAAGGCGTCGCCGCGGTCGCCTCCTTGGAAACCGCTGTGCCCCTCCCCGCGGATCCGGATGCGTTGGCCATCGTGGATTCCCGCCGGCACCTCGACCTCGAGCTGGCGTCGTTGGACCACCCGGCCCTCGCCCCCGCACTCGGTGCACGGCGCCTCGAGCATCTGCCCCGGCCCGCCGCACTCCGGGCACGTGCTCTGGTGGACGAACTCGCCGAACACGTTCCGCGACACTCGGCGCAGCATCCCGGTTCCCGCGCACGTCGAGCACGTCCGGCGGCCGGTTCCCGGCTCGGATCCGCTCGCGCCGCAACGCTCGCACGCGACCGCAACATCTACCGGAACGGTCACCGAGACGCCGCTGAACGCGTCCTCGAGATCGATCTCGACCAAGGCCTGAACGTCTCCACCGCGCGTCGAGCGCTGCCTCGTGGTCGCGCCTCCACGCAGGAACTCGTCACCGAAGAACGCGGCGAACACGTCGGCGAGGGTTCCGAAGTCGGCGAACGTCGGCTGGAACCCGCCACGCCGCAGGCCGGCATGACCGAAGCGATCGTAGGTCGCGCGACGATCCGGGTCGGAGAGCACCTCGTAGGCCTCGGCCACCGCCCGGAACCGTTGCTCGGCGTCGGGTGCCTCGGAGACGTCGGGGTGCAGCTCACGCGCGAGTGCCCGAAACGCCCGCTTGATCTCGGTGTCCGTCGCGCTGCGGGAAAGGCCGAGCAGCTCGTAGTAGTCGCGCTCCGTCGTCGCCATCTCCGGACGGGCCTACGCCTCTTCGTAGACGTCCTCGACGAGGCGGGAGAGCTCGAACGCCGCCGCACGCACGGTGCGGATCGCCTTCTCGTAGTCCATCCGCAGAGGCCCGATCAGTCCCACGGCACCGAGCGCCTTCGTTCGAATTCCGTACGTCGCACCGACGACGGACACGTCGTGCACCGCCCCCCCGCCGACTTCGGGTCCGACATGGACGACCGGCCGGCGCGGCTCGAGGGCTTCGCTGACGAGCTCGAGCACAGCTGCCCGCCGCTCGAGCAGCTCGAGCAGCCGCATCGTGGCCTCGAGCTCCTCGCTTCGAGTCTCCTCGAGGAGTCCCGCCGCTCCGCCCACGAAGACCTCGGGTCTCTCCTCCGAGCCGACCTCGAGGAGTGCGCTGCCGACGAGGCCGAGGAACGCCCGCTCACGGGACGAGAGCTCTGGTGCGGCGAGGCGGCGGCGAACGGCGCTCGTTCCCAGCCGCACGCCGACAAGCTGCTCGTTCAGGTACTCCGAGGCCCAGGCGACGAGACCCGTGTCGACGGGCTCGTCGACGCGGAAGACACGTTTCGTCACTCCCCCCGTCGACGTGATCACGACGACCATGACGCTCGTCGGCTGGAGGGCGAGGACCTCGACGCGCCGGATCGAGGCGGTCTCGAGCGACGGAGCGGAGACCAGCGCGAGCAGCCTCGTGGCGCGGGAGAGCATCTCCGTCGTGACCCGGAGCGCCTCTTCGACCTCGTCTCGCATCGAGCGCAGATCGATGCCCAGCCGAGCCGGACGTCCCTCGAGCGTCTCGACGAGCTCCTCGGCGTAAAGGCGGTATCCGCTCTCCGTCGGGAGCCGGCCCGCAGAGGTGTGCGGGTGCGTCAGGAGTCCGAGGGACTCGAGATCTGCGAGCTCGCCGCGGACGGTCGAGGACGAGACGCTGAGCCCCGAGCGCTCGACCAGCGCCCGCGAGCCGACCGGCTGGCCCGTGGCCACGTACTCCTCGACGACTCGCCTGAGGATCTCGCGCTTGCGGACTGAGAGCTGCATCCTCGTCCGATGGTAGCGGCGCCCGCAGCCGATTCCCCCGCCGACGAGGCTACGGTGAGGTCAGGCGAGAAGCTCGACGGTGACTCCGCCGCCGAGGAAGCGGCCGCGTCTGGTGAGGCTGACCGTCGGCCCGCCCCCGTTCTCGGTCAGCTCCACGAGCCCGCCTGCGACAAGCCGCTCGGCAGCCTTCTTGTCGAGCGCACCTGCGACGTCGGCGACAGGCAACGGCTCGTCGAGCCGGAGCCCGAGCAGCAGCCGCTCGCGTTCCTTCGTGGCCTCGTCCAGCGATTCGGTCTCGCGCGGTGGCGTGCGTCCTTCCTGCAGGGCCGCCACGTACCGACCGAGCCCGGGTAGATTCCGCCGCCGCGCACCCGCGAGAGTGGATACTGCGCCCATGCCGATCCCCAGGTAGTCGCGACCCCACCAGTACGCGAGGTTGTGGCGGGCACGCAAGTCTCGTCCGCCCACCCGTCCGGGCTCGAGGCAGAAGTTGGCGGTCTCGTACCAGCGGTAGCCGGCCGCAGTCAGCGCGTCGACGACCTGCTCGAAGTAGCCCTCCATCGCATCGGCCTGCCGGGCGAGCTCGTCGCCGTGCGCGTGCGTGAACCGCGTACCCGGCTTCGCCTCGAGCTCGTAGCAGGAGAGGTGCTCGGGCTCGAGAGCGAGCGCGTCGGCGAGGTCGCACTCGAGATCGGCGGCGCTCTGGCCGGGGATGCCGTAGAGAAGATCGAGCGAGATGTTGTCGAATCCGGCATCACGAAGAAGGTACACCGCGCGCCGGACATCATCAGGACCGGCACGACGCTCGAGAACGGACAGCAGATGCGGCCGGAAGCTCTGCGCCCCGAGCGAGACGCGATTCACTCCGCCGGCACGCAAGAGGCGCGCGAGCTCCGGCGTCACCGTCTCGGGATTGGCCTCGACGGTCAGCTCGTCCGTCTCCGGGAGCGCGTCGAGAAGTCGTGCGAGCTCCGAGCCGCCGGTGAACGTGGGCGTGCCGCCGCCGAGGAAGACCGTCTCGACGTGCTCGGCGAGGACCCCACCCTCGAGCGCGAGCTCGCGGAGCAGCGCGTCCACGTACGCCCCGTGCTGCTCCCGCCGCCCGACGACCGTGACGAAGTCGCAGTAGCCGCACCGGTGCGCGCAGAACGGGAGATGCACGTAGAGGTGCCGGGCGCCCACCGCTACCGCCTCCGCTCCGAGTCGAGGTTCAGCACGGCGAGGAAGGCCTCCTGCGGCACCTCGACGCCGCCGACCTGCTTCATCCGCTTCTTCCCCTTCTTCTGCTTCTCGAGCAGCTTGCGCTTGCGCGTGATGTCGCCGCCGTAGCACTTCGCGAGCACGTCCTTCCGCTTCGCCTTGATCGTCTCCCGCGCGATCACGCGCGAACCGATCGCCGCCTGGACGGCGACGTCGAAGAGCTGGCGGGGGATCTCCTTCCTCAGACGCTCGACGAGCAGGCGCCCCCGCTCGTACGCCGCGTCGCGATGGATGATCAGCGACAGGGCGTCCACCTGCTCGCCGCCGACGAGGATGTCTACTCTCGTCACGTCGCCCGGCCGGAACCCGGCGAGGTCGTAGTCGAAGCTCGCATAACCGCGCGTCCGGGATTTCAGCTGGTCGTAGAAGTCGAGCACGATCTCCCCGAGCGGGAGCTCGTACGAGAGGAGGACTCGATCCTCGCTCAGGTACTCGAGGTGGTCGAAGCTCCCGCGCCGCTCGTTGGCGAGCTCCATCACCGCGCCGACGTAGTCCTTGGGGACGATGACCGACGCCTTGATGTACGGCTCCTCGACGAGCTCGAGCTCGCGCGGCATCTCGGCCGGGTTGTGCACCTCGACGACCTCGCCGCCCCGCGTCGTCGCGCGATAGGCGACGGTCGGCGCCGTGATCAGCAGATCGAGGTCGAACTCGCGCTCGAGCCGCTCGCGCACGATCTCCATGTGCAGGAGGCCGAGAAATCCGCAGCGGAAGCCGAAGCCGAGTGCCTGCGAGGTCTCCGGGTCGTACGAGAGCGAGGCGTCGTTGAGCTTCAGCCTCTCGAGCGCGTCGCGCAGCTCGGGGTAGTCGTCGGAGTCCGTGGGGAAGATCCCCGCGAACACCATGGGCTTCACGTCCTGGTATCCGGGGAGCGGCTCCGCCGCTGGGCGGCGCCGTGACGTGAGCGTGTCTCCCACACGGAGACGCGACACGTCTTTGAGACCGGTGATGACGTAGCCGACCTCCCCCGCGCCCAGCGAAGGGACCGGCCGGCGCGCGGGCGACAGCACGCCGAGCTCCTCCGCCTCGAACGAGGTGCCGAGCGCCATCGCGCGAAGAGGCTCGCGGGTCTCGAAACTCCCGTCCACGACGCGCACGAATGCGACCACTCCCCGGTACTGGTCGTAGGAGGTGTCGAAGACGAGCGCGCGCGCCGGCGCCTCGGGGTCGCCGCCCGGCGGCGGAATTCGCTCGACGATTGCGTCCAGCACGGCCTCGACCCCCTCGCCGGTCTTCGCCGAGATGCGCAAGACGCGCTCGGGCTCCTCGCCGAGCAGCGCCGCCAGCTCGGAGGCGGCCGTGTCGGGATCGGCCTGAGGAAGGTCGATCTTGTTCGCGACGGGGACGATCTCGAGCTCGTCGTCGAGCGCGAGGTACGCGTTGGCGAGCGTCTGCGCCTCGATCCCCTGGGCCGCGTCGACCAGGAGAAGCGCTCCCTCGCAGGCCTGGAGAGAGCGCGAGACCTCGTACGTGAAGTCGACGTGGCCGGGAGTGTCGATGAGGTTGAGCTGGTGCCCGCGCCAGCGGACGCTCACCGCCTGCGCCTTGATCGTGATCCCGCGCTCACGCTCGAGCTCCATGGAGTCGAGCACCTGCTCGCGCATCTCCCGTTCGGGCACGGCGTGCGTCAGCTCGAGGATGCGATCCGCGAGCGTCGACTTGCCATGGTCGATGTGCGCGATGATCGCGAAGTTGCGAATCCGGGCTTGCTCCATAGGATCAGCGCTCGTCGTGGGAGTCGTCGCGCCGGGCCCGCAACAGTAGCAGCGCCTCGAGCTCCCGAACTCGAAGCACCCGGGCGGCGGCGAGGTAGACGAGCGCCGCGGCGGCCAGGCCGCCTCCGACCGAGACGATCTGGGCCTCGACCGAGTGCCCAAGCCACGCATCGAGCCCGTACCACACCAGCAGGGCCGCAGACGCACCGAGCACCGCGGCGACGAGGACGCGCGCCACCGCGCCGACGGTCGAGGCGAAGTGCTCGAGCCCCACCCGTCGGCGCATCATCACGAGCAGCGCGGCAGTCCCGACAACGTTCACGAGCGCCGTCGCGAGCGGGATTCCCCAGATCCCAACGCGGTACAGGACCGCGTCGAGCGTGGCGTTGAGTCCGACCGCCCCGAGCGCGATTGCCGTCGGCACCCAGTTGGTCTGCACCGCGTAGAACGAGCGATTGAGGATGAGCATCCAGCCGTTGAACGCGAGGCCGATCGCGAAGGCCTGAAGGCATTGCGCGACGATGGTCGTGTCCTCCGCCGTGAACTCGCCGCGCTGGTACACGAGCTGGACGATCGGTTCGGCGAGCACAATCGAGACGAGCGACGCGGGCAGCAGCAGAAAGGCGATCTGGCGAATGCCCGCGTCGAGCGCGCGGCGGAACCCCGGGGTGTCGCGCCGGGCGGCGAGCCGCGAGAGCGTCGGGAAGAGGACGACCGTGACGGCGACGGCGAACATCCCCTGGGGGAGCATGTACAGGCGGAACGCCTTGTCGATGGCCGTCGGCGCCAGCTCGGGGTCGAGGAGCCGGGATGCGAAGAGCGTGTCGACAACGAAGTTCACGTTGATGAGCCCGATCGTGAGCGTGACGGGGAGCATCAGGATGAACACCCGCCGCACGGCCGGATCGCGCCAGTCGAGCACGAGCGTCAGGCGGCCGTCGAGCTTTCGTAGCCACGGAATCGGGAGCAGGAGCATGACCAGCGTCCCGAGCAGGACGAGGCCCGCGTACAGGTAGAGCTGCGCGTTCTCGTCCTCGATCCGCGGAACCCCGAGGACGAGACCGAGGATGATCACGAGGTTCCACGCGACGGGGGCGAGCGCCGGCAGCGCGAAGTGGTGGTAGGTGTTGAGGATCCCGACGACGATCCCCGAGAGCCCGAGCAGGGCGACGATGGGGAAGAGCACCCGGGAGAGGCCGACGGCGAGGTCGAAGTCGCCGCCGGGGTTGCCGAACGGCCGCATCAGCAGCGGCGCGAGGAGGATGAAGAGGGCCGTCACGCCCCCGAGTCCGAGGAGCGTCAGCCAGAAGAGCGTCGAGGCGACCCGCCAGGCCCGCTGCTTCTCGCCGCGCTCGAGCAGCTCGCTGAAGACGGGGACGAACGCGCCGGTGATGGCGGCGTCCGCGACGAGTGCGCGGACGAGGTTCGGGATCTGGATCGCGACCGTGAAGGCGTTGATCGCCCCGGAGACACCGAAGTAGTACGCGCTGACCATCTCCCGGACGAGGCCGAGCACACGCGAGACGAACGTGGCGAGCGAGAAGATCGCGGTCGAGCGGGCGAGCCGACGGCCGCGGCCGCGCTCCTCCGCAAGGGCGATCTCGGTGGGGTCGGTGGGGTGCTCCATGTGCGCCGCAAGGGCGATTCTTCCAGTCGGTCCTGCTACCATCGCCGAGCCCGCGGCCTGCGGGCGTTTCCTCGAATGGCAAACATCAAGCAGCAGAAGAAGCGTGTTCGGATCCAGGCGCGCCAGCGGCTCGAGAATCTCCGCTACCGGTCGACGATCAAGACGCTGACAAAGCGCCTCGAAGCCGCGGCCGCCGATGGCGACGCGGAGCGCGTCTCGTCCGAGCACCGGGAGCTCGTCCGCACGATCGACCGCGCGACGAGCCGCGGGGCGCTCCATCGCAACACCGCGGCCCGGAAGAAGTCTCAGGCCGCGAAGATCGTCGCCAGCGCCGCCTCGTAGGGGTTGAGGCGAGAGCCAGCACCGCGGCCGCGCAGCGGCCCTTGCTCCTCTGTCAAGTCGGCTCATGCGGCAAGGACTTGCTCGCCCGTGGCGTCGGCCCTGAGCGCGCGGTAGACGA
>JAHEXT010000024.1 GCA_023251945.1 Actinomycetes bacterium | reverse complement strand
TCACCGCGGACGACTTGCGAGACTACAGAGTGCGTTGGGCGGACCCGGCACTCGCCGACTTCCATGGGTACCGCGTCGCGACGCGCGGCGGTCTTTCGGGCGTCCCCGAGCTCTTGCCCCGGCTGCCACGCCTCGCGGGACTCTCGGAGACGGATCGCGTGCTCGCCCTCGTCGCGGCTCTCGAGAGCGTCGAGACCGGCGCGGAGCACACGACCAACATGGTCGCCGTGGACGGGCACGGGAGGGCGTGCGTCCTCACTCACAGCCTCGGCGTCGGAGCGGGGGTGTGGATCCCCGGGTTCGACGTGCAGCTCAACAACCTCCTCGGAGAATCGGACATCGCGCTCGGGGAGCCACAGCCCGGCGACCACCTCGAGAGCAGGATGGCTCCGGCACTGGGATTCGACGGAGAGGGCTTGACACTCGCGATCGGCTCGGCAGGAGCGACGCGGCTCCGGACCGCACTCTCGACGGTCCTGGCCGGCATCCTCGACGAGGGACTCGATGCCGAGACGGCCGTCTCACGGCCCAGGGTCCACGCCACGCCCGACGTCGTCGACGCCGAGCCCGGAGTCGACGAGAGCGCCCTCGTGGAACTCGAGTCGCGAGGGCGAACGGTGCGACGGTGGGAGCGGTTCCACCACTACTTCGGGGGTGTGAGCTGCGTCGGCCGGGCGGGTGCCGCCGGGGATCCCCGGCGGAGCGGCGCGGCCATCCTCTTGTAGGGGCGAGGCAGGCCCCGCCCGAGGGCGAGGCATGCCTCGCCCCTACTTGAGCAGGAGGCGGTCGATCCGACGGCCGGCGATGCCCGTCCCGACGAATCCCATGAGCAGGAGATACGCGACGTTCAAGAGCTGCGTGGCGCTAACCGCGCCGGTCGTCAGCGCTCGTACGAGCGAGACGCCGTGGTACAGCGGAAGCGCTTGGACGATCCATTGGAGTGCTTCCGGGTAGACGGTGATCGGGTAGAACGTCGCCGAGAAGAGGAAGAGCGGCAGCATCACCAGAGTGGTGAACTCGAAGTCCTTCCAGGTGCGCATCCAGGTGACGGCGGCGATTCCCGCGCCTGCGAAGCCGAAGCCGATGACGAAGCAGGCCGGAAGCGCGAGAAGACCCCACCACGACTCGATGAGGCCCATCGCGCCGATGACGGTCAGGAACGCCGCCGAGTAGAGGAGCGCGCGGACGACGGCCCACAGGGTCTCGCCGACGGCGACGTCTTTCGGCGCGACCGGCGTCGAGAGCATCGCGTCGTACACCTTCCCGTACCGGAGCTTCCAGAACACGTTGGTCGCGTCGTAGAAAGCTCCGTTCATCGCCGAGACTGCGAGTAGCCCGGGTGCGACGAAGACGGCGTAATCGAGCGACTCGCCGTCGAGAGTAACCGGGCCCACATACGCACCCAGCCCGATCCCGAATGCCAGCAGGTAGAAGAGCGGCTCGAAGAACCCGGAGAAGAGGATCATCCAGGTCCGGCGGTAGACCATCACGTTCCGCTCGACGATCAGAAGCCCGCCGATGCGCGGCTGCGTGGGTGCAAGCCCGCCGAGACGGGCGGCGATCTCGACCATCAGCGGACGAGCCTCCGTCGATAGGAGAGGAAAGCCAGGGTCATACCCACGGCCGTCCAGGCCACGAGGAAGACGACGTGGAGAAGCGCGCTCCACTGAGCGACGTCGCCGAGCGTCAGCTGGCGGCAGAGGTCGACCCCGTGCCACAGGGGCGTCGCGTGTGCGAACCACTGGATAGCGGTCGGCAGCTGGGTGATCGGGAAGAAGATTCCCGAGAACAGGAACATCGGAAGGATTGCGAAGCGGAAGATCGCGACGAAGGACGTCTCGAGCTCGGTCTTGGCGCCCCAGGCTGCGAGCGGCGCGGAGAACGCCAGCCCCACGAGCACCGCGACCGGCACCGTGAGGACCGCAAGCGGCGACCGGACCGCACCGAAGGCCGTGATCACCACGAGATAGACGACCGCGGTCATGAAGAGGCGGGCGGCGATGAACGCCTGATGACCGGCGAGGACGTCCCCGACCCGAAGAGGCGTCGCCAACATCGCGTGGTACTGCCGGGTCCACTTGATTGCGGAGAGAACGGGCCAGCTCGACTCGAATGACGCCACCTGCATCGCAGCGCCCGCGAGAAGACCGGGTGCGACGAAGTCGAGGTAAGAGACGTCGCCCGGCAGCTCGGTGGACCGGTCCACGAACACGCCCAGCCCGACTCCGAGCGCGAGAAGGAAGAAGACAGGTGTCGCAACGCTCGAGACGGCGGTTCCGCGCCAGACGCGCCGGTACTGCGCGAAGAAGAACTCGAGCGGGCGGAGAGAGAGCGCGACCGTGCTCATGTCACTCGATCAGGCTCCGGCCGGTGAGGTGCAGGAACACGTCCTCGAGCGTGCTCCGGCGGACGAGGACGCTCTCCGGCACGAGCCCGCGCTCATGGAGGCCGTGGGACGCGGCATCGCCGTCGTCGGTGTAGAGCAACACACGATCGGGCAGCGACTCGACGCGGCTCACGAGGCCGTCCGTCCAGTAGCTGAAGTCCTCGGGACGGCTGTCGTCGAAGCGGAGCTCGACGACCTCGCGCGTCGAGTAGCTCTCGATGAGCTCGCGCGGCGAGCCCTCAGCCACGATCCGCCCTTTGTCCATGACGACGAGCCGGTCGCAGAGCTGCTCCGCCTCGTCCATGTAGTGCGTCGTGAGCAGGAGCGTGACACCTTGTCGCTTCAGCCTGTAGAGCCGGTCCCAGACGACGTGGCGCGCCTGCGGGTCGAGTCCCGTCGTCGGCTCGTCGAGCAACATGACCTCCGGGTCGTTGACGAGCGAGCGAGCGATCGTGAGCCGTCGCTTCATCCCACCCGACAGCGGCTCCACCTTGTCGTTCGCCCGCTCCGTGAGCTCGACGAACTCCAAGAGCTCGTCGGCGCGCGTGCCGAGCTCACGCCGCGGCAGCCCGAAGTAGCGCCCGTAGATGACGAGGTTCTCACGGACGGTCAGCTCCATGTCGAGGGTGTCGAGCTGCGGGACGACCCCGAGCCGGGCGCGGATCTTCACGCCATCGTGCGCGGGATCGAGCCCGAACACCCGAAGCGTCCCTTCCGTCACGGGCGAGACGCAGCCGATCATCCGCATGGTCGACGTCTTCCCGGCGCCGTTCGGGCCGAGGAAGCCGAACGCCTCGCCGCGTTGCAGGTCGAAGTCGATCGCGTCGACGGCGACGAGCTCGCCGAATCGCTTCACGAGCCCGCGCGCATGGATCAGCGGCTGTCCGTTGTCGCCGGCCATCGCTCGAACGCTACCGACGGGCGGTAGTCAGGAACGCAGCGAGTGCACAGCGCCCGCTCTTAGGGATCTGTGCGCGACCGGAAGCCGCGCGTCAGCGGTTTCCGGTCTTGCGCCACTACGGGCGCCGGGCGCGCCGGGTCGCCTCGACGTCGCGGGCGATCTGCTCGACGAGCGCCTCCTCCGTGTCGAAGACGGCCTCTTCGCGGAGTCGCTCCCAGAGCTCGACCAGGAGTCGCCGACCGTAGAGGTCGCCTTCGAAGTCGAGGAGGTACGGCTCGATCCGCCGCTCGGTTCCGCCGTAGTGGGGGTTCGTCCCGATGGAGACGGCGGCGCGATGGTCGAGCGCGAACCCGGCGTAGATTCCGTATCTAGGGCACGCGAGCTGCGCATCGAGCATGAGATTCGCGGTCGGGTAGCCGAGCGTCCCCCCGCGTTGGTCACCCGCGACGACGGTGCCGTCGAGCTCGAACGGGCGGCCGAGCATCCCCGCTGCGGATGTCACGTCTCCCTCTGAGAGCGCCACGCGGATCGCCGTCGAGGAGACACCGGCCACCTCGGGCGCGACGATCACCTCGATGCCGAGTCGCTCGAGCAGCGCGAGGTCTCCCGAGCGGCGCACGCCGAAGCGGAAGTCTTCGCCGGCGGCGACGACCTCGGCGCCGATCCCGTGGAGGTACTCCTCGACGAACTCCTCCGGAGTCAGGCGCTGGAACTCCGGTGCAAAGGCAGCCACGAGCACCGTCTCGATCCCCGACTCCCCGATGAGCTCGAGCCGCCGCTCGAGGGTCGTGAGCAGGTCGACACGGTTGCCGAGCGCGATCCTCGGGTGCGGGTCGAAGGTGATGGCGGTCGGGGCGAGGCCGGTGGCGCCGACGGCCTCGAGGACGGCCTGGTGCCCCCGATGGACCCCGTCGAAGGTTCCGATCGCGACCGCACGCGGCTGGCGCACCACCTGCGCTGGTGTGTGGGCGATCCTCACGGCCCCGGCCGCCCTTCGCTCCCCTCCCGCGGAGCGGGGCTCCGCGAAGGGCTGACGGCGCTCGCGGCACGATGCTTCGCGCTCGTCGCGGGTCCGTACCTCTTCGTACTGTCCCCGCTCCTCGCGCTCGCCTCCCTTGCGAGCGCCGCCCCGAGAACGTGACGAGGCCTCACGAGATCCTCGCGATCGCGTCTTCGGGTGGGATGATCTGCTCGGGGTCGGCCTCCTCGACCGAGAACGGCCCGATCTCGGTACGCCGGAGCGAGCGACAGTGGCCGCCGAGCGCGTCGGCGATCGAGCGGACATAGGTACCGGACGAGACCTCGAGGTCGATCCTCGCAATCCCGTCCGCATACGCCTCGAGCGTCAGCTCGTGCACGCCCATCCGCCGCACGGGCATCTCCACCGCGACCCCGCGCCGGTGCAACCGGTACGCGCGCTCGCCGCCGATCTTCACCGCGGACGCCGCAGGCACGGGTAGCTCGACGACCCCGCGGAACGCCGCGAGCCGCTCCTCGAGCTCTTCGCGCAGGGGTGGCTCCAGGTCCTCGATCACGTCTCCTTCCGGGTCGCCGGTCGACGTCCGGGCCGAGAGGTCGATCTCGGTCACGTACCGCTTGTCCAGCCCGACGAAGCGGGGCTGGAGCCGCGTCGCCGCGCCGGAGAGGAGCAGGAGCAGCCCGGTCGCGAAGGGATCGAGCGTCCCCGCGTGCCCCGTCCGCGCGCCGGTTCGCCGGCGCACCGAAGCGACGACGGCGAACGAGGTCGGCCCGGCGGGCTTGTCGAAGAGGATGATCCCGCTCGGATCGAGCCCCCGGGGTGGCACTACCGCTCCGCCGCTGTACCGACCTGTGTTGCGACCTCGCGGACGATGAACTCCGTGATCTCCTCGACCGAGAGGTCGCTCGAGAACCCGGCCGCCTCGCGATGCCCGCCTCCGCCGGACTTGCGTGCAATCGCGCTCACGTCCACCTCGTCCACGGACGAGCGGAGTGACACCTTGCGCGCCGGGGCGCCGTCCCGCGGCGGCTCACGTATGAGCGCCGAGACGAGCGCGCCCTCGACGGAGCGCAGGACGTCGATGATCCCCTCGGAGTACGGCTCCGCTGCGCCGACGGCCTCGAAGTCGTCACGGAGAAGATGGGAGACGACGATCTCGCCCCCTTCGAAGACCTGCGCCCGATCGAGCGCGCGCGCGAGCAGCTTGAGCTTCGCGAACTGGACATTCTCGTACACGCCCTGGAACACGCGATGGACGTCGGCGCCTGCCTCCACGAGGTCGGCTGCCAGGCGCAACGTTTTCGGGGTTGTGTTGGCGTACTGAAAGCGGCCCGTGTCCGTAACGAGGGCGATGTAGAGCGCCTCCGCGATCTCCGATGTCAACTCGACGCCGAGCTCGCGAAACACATCCGCGAGCACTTCGCCTGTCGACGAGGCACCCTCGACGATCAGATTCACGTCCCCGAAGCCGGGGTTGTCGTGGTGGTGGTCGACGTTGATGGTGAACGGCGCCAGCTCGACGAGTCCCGGCTCCCCACCGACACGGCTTGCGCTTGCGCAGTCGACCGCGACGAGAACGCGCTCGGCGGCGTCGGCTGGCCGCTCGCGGCGCAGGCCGCGCTCGTGAAGCTCGAGGAACCGGTACTCGCCCGGGAGCGGCGCCGGGCCGCCGAGGAACATCACCGTATCCTTGCCCAGTCGCCGGAGCGCGAGCTCCATCGCCAGCATCGAGCCGAGCGCGTCGCCGTCGGGTGCCTCGTGCGAGGTCACGAGAAAGCGGCCGTGCTCTCTGAGTGCGGCCACGACGGCCTGCATGTCATCCGTCTTCGTCACGGGGCCCTCGGGCGCGAGCTCGTCGATCAGCTTCGTCATGCGCACGCCGCGCTCGACCGCGGGATCGTATGCGAAGGCGAGAACCGGGGTCCGCCGCAGGCGGAGCTCGCGCGCAACGCGGGACTGGAGGACGCCGTGGGCGGCCTCGAGCCCCTCGAGTGTCCGCTCCCGCTCTCGCTCCGAGCCCAGGACGCTCACCCAGACGGTGGCGTGCTCGAGATCGCGGGTCGCCTCGACCCCGGTCACCGTCACGAACCCGATGCGGGGGTCCTTGAGCGTGGGGAGCGCGTCCGACAGCACCTGCCGGATCGCTTCGTTCACGCGCCTTCGCCGGTCACCGCTCGCCAGGGACGACCACCTCCCGCTCGACACGAACGAGCTCGAACTCCTGAGCGGAGAGATATCGGACGGCGGCATCGAGGAGCTCCTGCAGCTCGCGGTGGCCGCTGGCGGCACACGCGACGGTCAGGCTCGCGCGCTGCCAGAGATCCTGGTGATCGACCTCGGCCACCGAGGCGCCGAACCGCTCGTGCAGCTGCGCTCTCGCGGATTTGACGAACTTGCGCTTGCCCTTGAGCGAGCCTGCCTCGGGAAAGTGGAGCTCGACCGTCAGGATGCCGACGTATCCGGTCGCCATAACTGGCGTCCCGGCTACTCCGCGTCGGCGGGAGGAGACAGACGACTCGAAGTGGCGCGATGTCTCGGGTCGGGAGAGTCGGCGAGTGTGACGCTAATCGCCGGCGCCGCCGCGTCGAGGTCGGTGCGCTCGATCTCGCGGGTCTCGTATGCCTCGAGCACGTCCCCCTCCTTCACGTCGTTGAAGCCGTCGAGGAGGATGCCGCACTCGAAGCCCTCGCTCACCTCGCGTACATCGTCTTTGAACCTCTTGAGCTGCGCGATCGAGGTGTCCTGGATGACCGTGCCGTCCCGGACGACGCGCACCTGCACCCCGCGCCGGACGAGGCCGGTCGTGACCATGCAGCCCGCGATCGTGCCGAGCCGCGACACCTTGAAGAGCGCGCGCACCTCCGCCTCTCCGAGCGTCTCCTCGGTCTGGACCGGGGAGAGCATCCCGACGAGCGCCTGCTGGATGTCCTCCGTGAGCTGGTAGATGACCCGGTAGGTGCGTATGTCGACGCCCTCGCGCTCGGCGAGGTGCCTTGCGTCGGCGCTCGGTCGGACGTTGAAGCCGATAACGAGAGCGTCGGACGCGGATGCGAGGTTGATGTCGTTCTCGGTGATCCCTCCGACCCCGGTGTGGATGACGCTCACGCGCACCTCCGGGTGCTGGATCTTCTGCAGCTCTCCGAGCAGCGCCTCGACAGAGCCCTGCACGTCTCCCTTCAAGACGATGTTCAGGTCCTGCACCTCGCCGGCCTGGAGATCCTCGTGGAGGGTCTCGAGCGACACGCGGCGGCGGGGTCGCTGTGCGAGCTGCTCCCGCCGGAGCCTCTCCGCGCGGACGTTCGCAAGGTGCTTGGCCTGCCGCTCGTGCTCCACGACGCGACAGAACTCTCCCGCCACCGGCGGGTGGTCGAACCCGAGTATCTCGACCGGGTCGCCCGGTTTCGCCTCGCGCACGCGCTCGCCGCGATAGTCGTAGAGGGCGCGCACCTTGCCGGAGGCGTCGCCCGCGACGACCGCGTCGCCCACCCTTAGGGTGCCTCGAAGCACCAGCACCGTCGCGGCGGGCCCGCGTCCCACGTCGAGGCGCGACTCGATCACGAACCCTGACGCCTCCGCACCGGAATTCGCGCGCAGGTCGAGCTCCGCGTCCGCGACGAGCAGGATCTTCTCGAGGAGGTCGTCGAGGTTCGTCTGCTGCTTCGCGGACACCGCGGAGAACTGCGTCGTCCCGCCCCAGTCCTCGGGCTGGAGGCCCTCGGCGGCGAGCTCGCTCTTCACGCGGTCGACGTTGGCGTCGGGGATGTCCATCTTGTTCACGGCGACGACGATCGGGACCTCCGCGGCGCGCGCGTGCGAGATCGACTCCTTCGTCTGCGGCATGACGCCGTCGTCCGCCGCGACGACGAGCACGGCGATGTCGGTCACCTTCGCGCCGCGCGCCCGCATGGCTGTGAATGCCTCGTGTCCGGGTGTATCGAGAAACGTGATCTTGCGCCGGTCGACGTCCACCTGATATGCGCCGATGTGCTGCGTGATCCCCCCGGCCTCCGTCTCGACGACCGAGGTCTCCCGGATCGCGTCGAGCAGCGTCGTCTTCCCGTGATCGACGTGGCCCATGATCGTGACGACCGGCGGCCTCGGCTCGAGATCTTCCTCCGCGTCCACGAACTCCTGCGGCCCGATCTCCTCCTCGGCCGCGTGCTTGATCGTGATCTCGCGGTCGAGCTCCGTCCCGATGACCACGACCTCCTCGTCGGAAAGCGACTGCGTGGCGGTCCGCATCTGTCCGAGCGACATGAGGATCTTGATCAGGTCGGGCATCGGCACCCCGAGCGCATGCGAGAGGTCCTTTACGGTCACACCCGACTCGACCGTCACCGGGCCGGTCGGCGGCGGGGCAGGCGGCTGGCGGGGCGCCGGGGCAGCCGTGCGGTCGCGGGGCTGCCGCCCCTCCCGGCTGCGGGCGCCGCCGCCTTCGATGACCACGCGCCGCTTTCGCCCTCCGGGGCCTCCCCGGGGGCGAATCGGGCGGTTCGGTCTGTTCCGTCCGTCGGCCATCAGGCGTCAGTGTAGAGGTGTGTCCGCGTCGCTCCTGTCCTCGTCGAGTACGTCCCCCACCTCGGCCGAAGCCTCGACGTCCTCGACGATCGCCTCCGCCGCCTCCTCCACCACCGCTTCCAACACGGCCGCGGCGGCAAGGTCCTCGGCGACGAGCTCGGCAGCGGTCTCCTCGATGGCCTTCTCGAGCTCCTCGGCCTCGCCGGGGGTGATCTCTCCGGCCGCCAGCTCTTCCTCGACCACGGCCTCGAGGACTGCGGCGGCCGTCAGATCCTCCGCAACCGCCTCGGTCGCCGCCTCTTCGATCGCGTCCTCGAGCTCGGCTACCGCCTCGACCTCCTCGGCGACCGCCTCCGCGACGGCTCCTTCCGTGGCGACGAGGCTCTGGTGGGCTGGGACTCCGCAATAGCGCGAGCCCTGAAGTGACGCGTTCGGGCAGCGCTTGCCGTTCGAGAGGATCGCGGCGCAGCGGCCCGAGTACTCCTCGTCGTCCGCCGCGCCGGCGAACGCTGCATCCGCCTCGGCTTGTGCGAACTCCCTCTCCGACTGGATGTCGATCTTCCAGCCGGTGAGTCGCGTGGCGAGGCGCGCGTTGAGCCCCTCTTTGCCGATGGCGAGCGCGAGCTGGTCGTCGGGGACGATGACGGTGGCCTCGCGGGTCTCGTCGTCGATGTAGACCTCGCGCACGCGCGCGGGCGAGAGCGCCTTGGCGACGAATCGCGCGGGCTCCGTGTTCCAGGGGATGATGTCGATCTTCTCGCCGCGCAGCTCCGACACGACCATCCGGACGCGCGAGCCGCGCGGGCCGACACATGCACCCACAGGATCGACGCCCTGCATGTGGGACTCGACGGCGATCTTCGACCGGTAGCCCGGCTCGCGGGCCACGCCGCGAATCTCGACGAGGCCGTCGGCGATCTCGGGCACCTCCAGCTCGAACAACGCGCGGATCAGCTCCGGATCGCGGCGTGAGAGGATGACCTGCGGCCCCTTCGTTCCCGAGCGCACCTCCGCGATGACGGCCTTGATCCGGCTGCCCTGCTCGTAGCGCTCGCCGTCCACCTGCTCCGACCGCGGGAGAAGCGCCTCGACGCGCCCCAGATCGACGAGGACGTTGTTGCGGTCGCCTGCCTGCTGGACGATTCCGGTGACGACCTCGCCCTGCCGGTCGACGTACTCCTCGTACATGATCGCGCGCTCGGCCTCGCGGATGCGCTGCTGGATGACCTGCTTCGCCGTCTGCGCGGCGATGCGCCCGAAGTCGTCGGGTGTGACGTCGGTCCGGACGATCTGATCCGGCGGGACCTGCGACCAGTCGAGATCGAGATCCTCGTCGGTGATCAGCGTGTGCTGTCGCTCACCGGTCTCTTCCTCGATCCGCTCGAGCTCCTGGATCCGGGCCTCGCGCGCATCCTCGACCAGGCGCGTCTCGACCTCTTGCGGAATCTGGATACCGTAGACGCGGAACTCGCCGTCGGAGTCGAGCTTCACTTCGGCGTGGCGTCCCGCGCCGGGCGTCTTCTTGTACGCGGCGAGCAGCGCGTCCTCGAGGGCGGAGATGAGGATGCCTTCCTCGATCCCCTTCTCCTTCTCGATCGTCTGAATGCCTTCGATGATCTCCTGGCTCATGTGGTCAGCCCCTCGTCGATCAGGTTTCCCCGCACGATTGCGTCG
The DNA here is from genome assembly GCA_023251945.1 of Actinomycetes bacterium. Classification (GTDB taxonomy): domain Bacteria; phylum Actinomycetota; class Thermoleophilia; order Gaiellales; family Gaiellaceae; genus GMQP-bins7. The sequence goes on along the minus strand of JAHEXT010000024.1, from coordinate 10,811 downwards.
TACGGGATTCGCAGCGGCTCGGCGTCCGCGATTGCGAGCGTCACGGTGTCGGCTCCGGCCTCGACCACCTCGCCGCGGAACCGGTTGCGCCCTTCGATGTCGCGCGCAGTGCGGATGGCGATCCGGTGCCCGACTGCGGCGGCGAAGTGCGCAGGCTTGCGTAGCGGCCTCTCCGGCCCCGGTGACGACACGTCGATCGTGAAATCGCTGCGATAGGCGTCGAGCAGGCGCGTCACGCGCTCGCAGAGCGCGTGGTCAACGCCGTCCGGATGGTCGACGTAGACGCAGAAGCGGCTCCGCGAGAGCAGATCGACGGCGAGCACCTCGACGCCGGGCAGGCTTCTCTCGACCGCGGAGGCGATCTCGTCCTGCAGCGTCCGTTCCCGTGCGTAGCTCGTCGTCGTCATCGGTGCCTCCCAAAACAAATGGGCGCCGCGCGCCCATTTCAGTGAAGCCGGGTGAAATGTGGTGCGACCAAGGATAGCACCGTAACGCCGTGGGTCAGGTCGCTGCCACCAGCACGACGCCGAGGACGACGAGCGTTCCGCCTCCGATCCGGGCCATGCCCACCGGCTCACGCAGGACGAGCACGCCCAGCACGACCGCGAAGAGAATGCTCGACTCCCGGACGGCGGCGACGGCGGCGGCTGGAGCGAGCGAAAGCGCGCCGAGAACCAGCGCATAGGCCGCGAAGGAAGCCAACGCGGCAGCAGTCGTCGCGACGCCCACCTCGGCCCGAACCGTGGCCAGCCGGCCCGTCGCAGCCTGCCACACGACCGCGGCGAGCGCCACCGGCAGCAGCACGAGCTCGAGGTAGGCGATCGGCGAGGCGTGCTCGATGCCTTGCTTGTCGACGAGCGTGTAGCCGGCAATCGTGGTCGCGATTGCGAGCGCGAGCACGACGCCTCGTGCGTCGACGGGACCGCGCAGGCCCCGTACAAGGAGAACACCCACGCCCACGAAGACGACACCGAGCGCCTGCCAAGCCCCGAGGACCGCGCCCCCGAGCGAAGCCCCGGCGAGGACGAGAACCGGTGCGACACCGCGGGCGATCGGGTACACGAGACTCACGTCGGAGGCGCGGTACGCCTCGGTGAGCAGGAAGAAGTACGTGAGTTCAAGGGCTGCGGAAGCCGCGATCCACGGCGCGGCTGCCGCCTCCACGCGCCACGTCGCCGCGGCGACGGGTGCGAACGCGAGCACGGACAGGACGAGCGCGACGGTCGTCGCGGCCCTGACGTCGCGCCGCCCAGCGAGAAGAATGTTCCAGCCGGCGTGCAGCGCAGCGGCAGCGAGCGTCAGCGCGAGCGCCGAGAGCGGCACTACGCCTCGAGGACGATGGTCACGGGGCCCTCGTTGACGAGCGAGACGTCCATTCGGGCGCCGAATACGCCCCGGGCGACTACTAAGCCATCCAGCTCGAGCGCCTCGCAGAAGCGCTCGTAGAGCGGCTCGGCGACCTCCGGTGCCGCGGCGTCCGTGAAGCTCGGCCGATTCCCCTTGCGAGTGTCGGCGACGAGGGTGAACTGGCTCACGACGAGCGCCTCGCCGGCGACGTCCCGTACGGAGAGGTCGAAGCGACCGTCGGCGTTCTCGAAGACCCGAAGGCGCGCGATCTTCGCGGCGAGTCGATCGACATCCGCCCCTTCGTCTCCCGCCGCGATCCCGAGCAGGATCACGAGACCGGGCCCACAGGTTGCGATGACCTCGGCCGCGACGCTCACAGACGCTTCCCGCACCCTCTGGACGACCGCACGCACAGCGTGATTCTCGTCGCAGTAAAGGATGGAGGCATGTGAGCCGATATCTCCAAACGATGGAAGCGGCTCCACACCCTTGGCCCACACTGGGGGTCCTGCTCATGCGGGACGGGCTCGTGACGAAAGAGGACCTCGAAGCCATCCTGTCCGATCAGCGCGACTCGCGGCAGCAGCGGATCACCGGAAGGCGTCTCGGCGAGGTCCTCGTCGAGCGTGGCGTCGTCACCCAGGCCCAGGTGGCGAAGCTGGTCGCCGAGCAGTACGAGCTCCCGTTCGTCGAGCTCGAAGAGACCGACATCGATCTGAAGGTCGCGGTCCTTCTCACCGAGGACCTCGCGCGCCGCTTCTCGGCGATACCCATCCACTTTCTCCCCGACGGCTCGCTCCTCCTCGCGATCGCCGACCCGTCGACCGTGATCTTCTCGGACGAGCTTCGCCGCGCTCTCGGAGCCCCGCCGCGCTTCGCGGTCGTCGGGCCGCACGCGATCGACGTCGCGATCTCATTCGTCCACGACCGTGCGGAGTCACCCGTCGAGCGCAACGGCAGCGAGACGGGCACCGACGACACCGTCGTCGTCGAACTGCATGCGGAGGAGCCGGACACATCACCGCTCGCACCGACAAGCGACGAGCCCTACTTCGGTTCCCAGCGTGCGGTTGCGCATCTCTGGCCGCCGCTCGGCGCTTTGCTCATCCGCGAAGGCCTCGTGACCGATGCGGATCTCGAGACCGCTCTGGCCCAGCAGCGGCTGTCCGCCAGCAGACGTCTCGGCGAGATTCTCGTCGAGCGGGGGGTCGTGAGGCGTGCCGACGTCGCGCGGCTGGTCGCGGAGCAGTACGAGCTTCCGTTCGTCGAGCTCGCCGAGTCCGAGGTCGAGCAGACGACCGCAGCACTGCTGCCGGAGGAGATCGCACGGCGGTACGCGGCGCTACCTATCGGCTTCCTTCCCGACGGCTCGCTCCGGGTCGTGGTCGCCGACCCGACGAACGTGCTGTACTCGGACGAGCTTCACCTCGCGCTCGGAGTCCCGCTCAGCTTCGCAGTCGCAGACCCGACCGCAATCGACGCAGCGATCACGCTGTCTCATGAGGCCGCGCCGACGGTCGACGACCGCGTCGAGGACACATCACCTGTCGCCGGCCAGGCCGTCGACCCGTCCGACGGCAGCCACCCGCGCACATTCGACGAGGTCGTGGACACGTCGACCGATGACGCCGTCGCCGAGAGCGCTGCCGTCGAGGACGCCGCCGACGTCCCCGCGGCCGACGAACTCGCCGAAACCGACGGCATGGAAGACGTCGCGGACATCCTTGTTCTCGAAGAGACTCTCGAACCCGTCGCTGCGTACGTCGCCTACGAGGACGACACTGAAGACGCCTCTGCGGACGTCGATGAGCTCCCCGAGACGCCGTTCGGTGAAGACGTCCCAGGGCCTCCCGTCGAAGAGACCGCCGACTCCCTGTCGGCTGAGGTGGTCGCATACGAGGATCACATCGCGGACGTCTCTGTGGCCGAAGAGTTCGCTGAGATCGACGAGACCCCGGTCGTCGAAGAGATCGCCGACACCCTCGCCCCCGAAGGGACTCTCGAGCCCGTAGCGGCGGAGGGGTTCGCGTTCACGGACGAAGTTGACGACGGCGGTGACGTTTCGGAGGTCACCGTCGACGTGATCACGGAGACACCCGACACCCCCGAGGCTCCCGACGTCCACGACCTCGACGAGATCATCGAGCGAGCGCTTCTGCTGGGCGCGTCCTCCATCCACTTCTCGCCCCAGCCTCATGGACTCGTCGTTCGGGCGCGAATCGACGGCGTCATGCGCGAGCTCGAGACACTTCCGAGCTCGGAACAGGAATCGGTGACCGGCAGGCTGAAGGCGATGACCGAGTTCGCCACCGACGAGAGCACCATCGACCTGCGAATCGACGTTCTGCCCACGAAGCAGGGCGAAAGGCTGACGCTCCGGATACGCGACGAGGTTGCCGCTCCGACCTCGCTCACCGATCTCGGGATGGCTCCCGACGACCAGGAGACGATCCGGAAGGCCATCCACGAGCCGTCCGGCGCAATCGTCGTCTGCGGCCCGATCGGAAGCGGGAAGACGACGACGCTGTACGCGGCCCTACGGGAGCTGAACACGCCCGAGCGCACGCTCGCGACGGTCGACGACCCGGTCGGGTTCCTCCTGCCCGGGATCGACCAGATCGAGGCCGACTCGGACGCGGGCCCTAGCTTCGCGCAAGGCCTGCGCGCAATCCTCGGCTTCGACCCCGACGTCATCCTCGTCGGGGAGCTCCGAGACGAGGAGACTGCGCGGATGGCCTTCCAGGCCGCGATGGCCGGCCGCCTCGTCCTGTCGGCGCTGCATGCGCAATCCGCGGCAGCCGCGGTCCCGCGTGTTGCGGACATGGGCGTTGAGCCGGGCCTCCTCGCCGCGACGCTGACGTGCGTCGTCGCACAGCGCCTCGTTCGACGCGTGTGCCAGGACTGCCGGGAGACGTACTACGCGACGGAGGCGGACCTCGAGGAGCTCGGACAACCGACGGACGAAATCGGGCCGCGGCTGCTCGTCCGCGGCCGGGGATGCGCGGTCTGCGGCCACACCGGCTTCCGAGGTCGTGCGGGGCTCTTCGAGATCCTGCCGCTGACCGATGACATCCGCGCGCTCGTTGCCGAGCGCGCCTCGGCGACCGAGATCCAGCGTGCGGCCACCGCTGCCGGCATGCGCACCCTGCGCGAGAATGGAGCCCGCCTCGCCCTCGAGGGTGTTACCACCGCTGCCGAGATGCAGCGGGTGCTCGGCGACCGCGCATAGGCGGTTACTCGAGCGAGTCCGCACCCAGCGGGCGCGGGCGAAGCGATCGCGCGAGCTTGATGTGCGGAGTCGCCTCTCGGCGACGACCCTGGTTCACGAGCGCACGCCCGAGCGCGTAGTGCGCGAACTCGTCCGACGGTGAGAGCTCCACCAGGGCCCGGAACTCGGCTTCCGCCTCTGCCCAGCGGCCGATCCGGAAGTACGCGATCCCGAGAGCTTCGCGGATCGAGCGAGAGCGTGGCTCGCGTCTCTTTGCCTTCTCGAGCGGGACTGTCGCCTGAGCGGCCATTCCGCTCCGCAGATGACGCCGGCCCTGCTGGAACAGGTCGTAGGTCTCGGTCATCCCTCCCGCCCGCTGCGGAGCGACCGGAGCGAGACGAAGCCCCGGAACCGGTCCCAGACGGACAGCTCGAAGCGCACGCGCTTGAGCAGCGCACGCAGCTCTCTCCGCGCCGCCTCCGCCGACCGCGGGGAGTCGTCGGGTGGACCGAAGCGGCCACGGCCGGCCGCGGCGGCGAACGCACGCCCGTCGAGACCGACCTCTTCGCCGAGCGCCCGTCGCAGATCCTCCAGCGTTGCGCTCCTCGAAACCCGGATTCCCTGATCGCGGAGGAACGACTCCAGCTCCCAGCGAGTAGCCGCGGCCGCGCGGCGCGGGTCGCGGGTCAGGTATCTCGCCCGGCGGACGGCGGCCTTGCCCAGACCTACCGCGACCGTCCACAGCATCCCCAGCGCGAGCACGATGCCGAAGAGCGACGGCCCCTTCCGATCTCCGAAGGTCCCGTCGCGCGGGATGTCCGCGCTGTCCGCGATATCCCTGCCGGTCCCGGAGGACCTTCCACCGAGCTCGCCGCGACCCAGCGCCGCCACCGCCTCTTCGGAGTCCGACGCGAACGAGTATGCGCCCGCGAAGGTGCCCCGACCCGGGGTCGGATCGAACGGCACCCAACCCTGACCCGCGAACCAAACCTCGACCCACGCGTGCGCGTCGTGGTCTGTGACGACCCACTCCCCGTCCTCGTAGTCACCGCTCGTGAAGCCCACGGCGACGCGCGCTGGTATCCCGAGGAAGCGGAGCATCAGGGCCATCGCTCCGGCGAAGTGCTGGCAGTAGCCCGCCCGCGTTCGCGTCACGAACGCGACGAGCGGAGGGTCGTCCGTGGCGCGCGGCGGCTGCTCGTCGTAGCGGAAGCCTCCCCGCTGCCGGTACCACGATTCGAGTGCGAGGACTGCCGCATACGGGGAGCCGGCCGAGCCGACCACCCGTCGAGCCGCGTCGTAGAGTCGCTCGTAGGCGGCGAAGTTCGAATACGCGGGATCGCGCAGCATCGAGCGAACGACCGTCTCTCGTCCCGGCAGCCCGAAGGCCGGGAACACCCTGCTTCCGATCTCCAGGTACCGGTGGACGAGAGTCGGGTACCGCGGCTTCGAGGCGGCGAGTGCAGCGGGAGCCGGGCTCGGGGCATAGCTCCACACGCGGTACCGACGACCTTCGTCGAGCAGGTCCCGTGCTCGGAGGACGCCGCCCGAGAGGACGAAGACGGTTCCGAGCAGGCGGGCGTCGACGGCGACCGGGGTCCCGGCGGCTGCGAGGTGATCGTCGACCAGCGCCTTCACCTCGATCCGCTGCTCGAGCCAGTTCTCACGTCGCTTCGCTTTCGCGGGAGTGAGCCGATCGAGCGGTAACGAATCTGGATTGGCGTTGACCTGACCAAGCCAGAACAGATCCTCGAACCAGTGATCGTCGACAAAGCGGTCCAGGGTCGAGGCTCGCCAGTACTGGGCGCGGTCGGGCCCTTTGACCGTGAGCACGGTCGTCTCCGTCGGCGGAAACCGGATTCCGTCGTAATTCGAGTCCCAGACGTACTTCACGCCGAGCGCCCGCGCCGGAACACCGCTGAAGTCCCACGCTTCCCAATCGAGGGCCGCGTCTCGCGCCACTTCCGTCACCGAAGAGGCCCACGCCGCCCCCGAGACGACGAGAGCCGCAGTCGCTGCTCCGACGACGAGAGACGGCCCCGAGCGCGAGCGGAGGACGAGCGGGATCGAGAGAGCGGCCGCCAGGGCGAAGGCGCCGATCGCGACCTCCCGTCCGCCCACGAGCGTCGCGGGCCAGCCGGCGCCGGCGACGGTGATCGCCGCAGCGGCGACGGCGCGACGCGCCGCGACGGCGAGCGCGGTCGCACAGACGAACCCGAAGACGGCAACAAGGAGCAAGGCGTGCATCTCGATGTGTCGTACAGGGTCGAATGGGAGAATCACGCCGTAGAAGTCGCCGATCCCGAGCCGGATCGTGTCGCCCACCGGCGCCAGCACCTTCTCGTCCCGGAACGGCAAGAGCTCCCAGGGCTGCGCCCCGAACGCGATCCACGCTGCAGCGACAGCCGCCGCCACGGTGGCGAGGGCCCGCTGCCCTCGCGGAAGCAAGGCCGGGGCGAGCGCAAGCGCGACGACGGCGAGCACCTCTCCTAGCCGACGTGGGTCCTCGAGCCGAACCCACGAGACCGTCACGGCGAGCGTCGGGAGCGCCATCGCCCCCAGCGTCCTACCCATTGGCGTGGGCCTCCACTCGCGGCAGGTCGAGCGTCGTGGCGAGATCGTCGCCGCGGCGAACGACGGCCACAGGGATGCCGGCGGCGGCCAGCCGGAGCACGCCGGGCGCGGCGCGGGTCGGGCGTCCGACGTAGCTGGGAGCATCGATCCAGACGACGGAGACGAGCCGGCGGACGGCCGCGTCGAGAAGCCGGTCGACGGCGCCCACCTCCAACGTTCCCGTCACGACGACGAGCTCGCCGGCACGAGTGACGGGCGCCTGACCGCGAGCGAGCGACCGTGCGAGCGGATGGGGCGCGTCTGCCTCCACGGCGGCCAGCGCGTCCAGTACGAAGCGAACGTCGCCGCTGAGTCCGGCGACGTCGACGACCGCCGGCTCGCTTCCCGTCGTCACGAGCGTCACGCGTCGGCCGCGGGCTGCATACGCCCGCAGAACGGAGCCGGCGGCGCGGACGGCGGCGTCGAAGCTCGAGTCCGGCGGCTCACCGGCGGAGCCGGCCGGATCGCAGTCGAGGAGGACCACCGCTGCGTCGCGCGGGGCGTCCTCGAGCTCCTTGACCATGAGCTGGCCGCGCTTCGCCGTCGTCGGCCAGTGCACCCTCCGCAGTGATTCGCCCTGTTCGTACTCGCGCACCGAGTGGAAGTCGAAGCCCACAGGCCGGCGGAGGAGGAAGCGACGTCCGTCACCACCGTATCTCCCCGCGTCGCTGAAGAGCCCGTGGAGCTCGACGAGCCTGGGATGGACGATCACCGCCACACCAGACTCGAGGGGACGTGAGACCGACTCGAGCCCGAGGTGGTCGCCGAGCTCGAGCCGACCCTCGGAGAGGACATAGCGACCGCGGGGAACGTGCCCGAGCCAAAGCTCGCCCACGGCCGTTCGACCGTGCCCGCGCAGCCGGCACTCGACGTCTCCGAGGCGGCCGAGGCGCCCGTGGACGACGAACGACCCGACGGGCACGCGAGACATGCGTCGGGCGTCGAACCTGAGCCGGACGCCGTCCCCTTCGGTCGCCGGTGCCGGATCCGACGCATGCACGACCGTGACGGGTCCGCGCACGAGTCCGGCCCAGGCTCGCGCTGCGCCGGCCGCCAGGAGAAGCCCGAGCCCTGCGACCCCGAGGGAGCGCGAGCCGAACGCGAGAGCCGTGGCCGATACCACGATTCCCAGCAGGAGCGCGCTGCTCCGGCGGTTCACACCGGGACCGGCGTCTGGTCCAGTGCCTCGCGCACGGCGTCCTCCGCAGCCACTCCGGCGGCTCGCGCTTCCGGGGCGACGATCAACCGGTGAGGGAGCACGTAGACGGCAATCGCTTGGACGTCCTCCGGCAGGACGTAGTCGCGCCCGGCCGCGACCGCTCGGGCCTTCGCCATCCGCAGGAGCGCGATTCCCGCGCGGGGGCTCGCGCCGAGCGCAAGCCTCGCGCTGCCTCGCGTGTGCCGGAGGAGCGCGACCACATACCGGCCCACGCTCTCCTCGACGTATACGGACCGCGCAGCCTCGATTGCTGCCAGCACGTCCTCGCGCGCCGCGACCGGCTCGAGCCGGTCGAGCGGAGGATCGGTGGTCTGCTCGGCCAGCATTCGGGCCTCCTCCGCGAGCGGCGGATATCCGAGCGAAAGCCGGGCTGTGAACCGGTCGAGCTGCGCCTCGGGAAGGGGGTACGTCCCCTCGTACTCGATGGGATTCTGGGTCGCGGCAACGAAGAACGGGAGCTCGAGCGGATACGTCTCGCGGTCGATCGTGACCTGGCACTCTTGCATCGCCTCGAGGAGCGCCGACTGCGTCTTGGGCGACGCCCGGTTGATCTCGTCGACGAGCAGGACGTTCGCGAAGACGGGCCCCGCCCGGAACTCGAACTCGTTCGTCTTCTGGTTGAAGACGTTCACCCCGGTCACGTCGGACGGAAGCAGGTCGGGTGTGAACTGCAGGCGCGAGAAGGAAAGGTGCAGCGAGCGCGCGAGTGACTTCGCGAGCACGGTCTTTCCCACCCCTGGGAAGTCCTCGATGATGAGGTGCCCTTCGGCGAGGAGACACAGGACGCAGAGCTCGAGCGTCTCATGCGATGCCCGTATCGCGAGCTCGAGGTTCGCGACGACACGGGCGACCACGTCCGCCCCCGCGACCGTCGAGGTGCGCTCTCGCGCGGGGATGCCGTCGGTCATCGCTCCGAGAGTAGCCGCTCCACCTCGTCCAGCACCGCCGCCGCGATCTCGCGTTTCGGGGCTTTGCCGACATGCCGCTCGCCCGCCTCCGAGAGCACGACGACCTCGTTGTCGGAGGCGTCGAACCCGATGTCGGCACGGCTCACGTCGTTGAAGACGACGAGGTCGGCGCTCTTCGCGAGCCGCTTCTCACGCGCCCGCTCGAGACCACGTTCGCCGATTTCGGCGGCGAACCCCACGAGCACCTGATCCGGCCGCCGTCCAGCGCCCAGCGCGCCGAGGACGTCCGACGTGGGCTCGAGCTCGAGGGTCCAGGGTGCCCGTTCTTTCGGCCGCTTCGCGTCAAGAGGCTCGCCGGGGCGATAGTCGGCGACGGCGGCCGCCATCACGATCACGTCCGCGTCGGCCCGCGCAAGTGCCTCCCGCTCCAGATCGGCCGCGGCGGGGGTGTCCACGACGGCGATCCCCACCGGCGGAGCGACGGCGAGGTTCGCCGCGAGGAGCGTCACCTCGGCTCCCCGCCTCCGCGCCTCCTCGGCAAGCGCAACTCCCATGCGGCCGGAGGATCGGTTGCCCAGGAACCGGACGGCGTCGAGCGGCTCTCGCGTGCCGCCGGCGGATACGACGACACGACGCCCGCGAAGCAGGCTCGGCTCCGGCTCTCGGCTGAGGATCTCCTCCACCGCGGCCGCGATTGCCTCTGGCTCGGCCATCCGCCCCACCCCGACCTCCCCCTCCGCCAGGTCGCCCTCGACGGGGCCGACGAAGACGACGCCTCGCGCCCGGAGCACGGCCGCGTTCTCCTGCGTGGCGGGGTGCTCCCACATCCGGACGTTCATCGCCGGGGCCGCGACCACAGGGCCCGTGTGCGCGAGAGCTGCCTCCGTGAGGACGTCGTCCGCGAGGCCGTGCGCGAGCCGGGCGAGTGTGTTCGCGGTGAGCGGCGCGACAACGAGGAGATCCGCGCGTTCGAGATGAGGATAGGCGCCGGCGCTCGGCGACGTCCGTGCGAGCGCAAAGTACGTCTCCGCGGTGACGAACCGCTCGGCCGCGGCCGTCACGACCGGGTAGACGTCATGGCCTGCCCGAACGAGCAGGCGCACGAGCGTGCATGCCTTGTAGGCCGCGATCCCACCGGTGACTCCGAGCAGGATGCGCGCCATAGCACGCCCTCCCGTTAGACGGGCGGGGAGTGGTACGTGATCTTCCCGCCCGCGATCTCTTCCATCGCCATCGTCAGGTAATTCTTGGAGCGGGACTCGATCAGGGGCGGCGGGGCCTCCTCGAAGCCCAATCCCTCACCGAGCTGGTGGTGGTAGTTGTTGATCTGGCGCGCGCGCTTGGCCGCGACGATGACGAGCGCGTAGCGCGAGTCGACCACTTCGAGGAGCTCGTCAATGCGTGGGTGGATCATGGCCGGCTCATGGTACCTGCGAGAGCGAGCTCACATTCGACGATCGCCGCCACGGCGGCCGTCGCGCGGTCGACGTCGTCGTTGCGCACCATGTAGCGGAAC
>JAHEXT010000023.1 GCA_023251945.1 Actinomycetes bacterium | reverse complement strand
GGGTGTCGGCGGAGGCGCCGTCCCTGACTGCGACGAAGATCGTGTTGTCTCCGGCCACGGTGCCGGCGATCCCCGGATGCCCTGCCTCGTCGAGCGCCTGCGCGAGGGCGTTCGCGTAGCCGGAGGGGGTCGTGAGAACAACGAGGAAGCCTGCCGCCTCGACGCCGATCGCATACCGGCGCAGCGCCGCTCCGAGAGCGCGCAACCGGTCGGTGTCGCTCGTCCCGGGCGGGGCGTAGACGAGACGTCCGCTCGGCGCGCGCACCTTCACGAGGCCGAGGTCGGCGATGTCCCGAGACACCGTCGTCTGGACGACCTCGAAGCCCGCGTCCTTGAGCGCGGCGGCGACCTCGGCCTGCGTCGAGAGAGCCCGCTCGCGCACCAGGCCCAGGATCGCGTTCTGCCGCTCGCGGCGATTCATGGTTTCAACGGCGGTCGCGAGCGTCGCGAGCACTCGATCGGCCTGAACCGCAGCCCAAGCTCCGAGAAAGACGAGCCTGAAGGCCGATCCCGTCTTCGACGGGGGAGGGCCGCAGGGCCGAGGGCGGCGGACACCTCGGCCCCGACGGCTACCAGCGACACACGCACGACAGCGAGGGCCGCTGGATCTGTGACACGCCGCTCATCCACGAACTCGACCGGCCCGACCTGCTTCATCTCAGTGCTGATCTCGGGCTCCGGCCCCATGGACGACGACGCCTGGGTGCCAGCATGACAGAGGTCGAGTGCCTCCGACGCGGCCTCCGAGCACGCTGCCCACGGACTCCTGTCCCGCGTAGCCCGAAGCACCGCGATCGCGGGCGTCGCCCATGAACGCCTATTATGCAGAAAATCCGCGCGTTATGCGGAGACGCTCGATGATCCCACGAGCCGCTCGAGCAGCTCCCGCCAGCGCACCCCGAGGACCGCCTCGCTTGCCCGCTCGTGATAGACGGCGAGACCTCTCTCGCTCAGACGGGCCGCAAGGCCAGGATCGTGGGAGAGCTGCCGGACAGCCGCCGCCAGGGCCTCGGGGTCGCCCGGGGGAACGAGAAGCGCGCTCTCCCCGTCCGTCAGGAGCTCCCGTGCCGCCGGCGTGTCTGCAGTGACGAGTGGGCGCCCGCACGCCAGCGCTTGGAACGCCTTGTTCGGGATCACGCGTGCAGCCTTCTCCCCGGCACCGAAGATCCCGAGCGCACACCCGGCTGCCTGGTAGGCACCGGGGAGGCTCGCGTACTCGATCCACGGCACCCACTCGACATTCGGAGACCGGGAGGCGAGCGCCGTCTCGAGCTGCCCGCTTCCGACGATCCGGAACGGGATCTCGGACGCCAGTCGTGCACTGGCGAGAATCGTCTCCAGCCCGTGCAGCGGAATGAGCTTGCCGACGAAGAGGGCGTGGAACGGGCCTGCCGGTGCGGGTCCGGGACAAAAGAGCCCATCCTCGGCTCCGACGAAGCAGGTCGCCAAGCGGTCCCGCGACAGCCCGAACTGGTCGGCGAAGTACGCGGCGTGCGCCTCCGTGTCTGCGACGACGAGAGTTGCTCGTGAGAACGCGAACCGATCGACGGATCTCAGCATTCGCGCGGCGAGCGAATGAGGCCGAAAACGGCCGCGATCCTCGACGAGCGTGTCATAGAGGGACACGAGCGGGTTGAACACGACAGGACGTCCACCGGCCACGCGCCGGGCGGCGGAAAGATCGACGTGGCCGGGATAGCCGACGACGACGGCGTCCACCTCGCTCTTCTCGACCCTCGCCAGCGAGAGCTGAGCCCTCGCGACGCGTAGCACCTGGCCGAGCCCGAGCTTCCAGTTCTCTCGCCCTTCCCAGACCGCGCGATTGCACTCGATCACGTCGACGCCCGCACGTCGAAGGCACGAGATGACTTGCGCGTTTCGAGGGTAGTGGCGCTCGTAGGTGCCGAAGTAGAGGACCTTCACGGCCAGGGCGAGTATGTCAGGCCCGTCAGCCGCCGCCGGGGGGCCGCGTCACACGAGAAACCGCTGCTAGGCTGCGCGCCCGTGGAGCGCGTCCTCGTCCTCAACGCGAGCTACGAGCCCCTCAACGTCTGTTCGCTTCGCCGTGCCCACGTACTCGTCTGGAAGGGCAGGGCTGAGATCGTCGAGAGCCACACGCGCCCGCTCCGCTCGGCCTGTGCGACCTTCAGACGCCCGCACGTAATCCGTCTCGTGACGTACGTACGCATCCCGCGCGGTGTCACGCGGCGGATCTCGCGCCGTGTCCTGTTCGCACGCGACGACTGGCAGTGTGCGTACTGCGGCTCGGAGAGCCACCGGTTGACACTCGACCACGTCGTCCCACGGTCACGCGGCGGAACGTCGGTCTGGGAGAACGTCGTCACCTCGTGCGCGCCGTGCAACCATCGCAAAGGCGACCGCCTGCTCGAGGAGACGAGCATGACGCTGCGCAAGACTCCGCGTCCCCCGACACCCGTCCTCTTCATCCGTCTCACGGCCGAGCACATCCCCGACGTCTGGCGGCGCTACCTGCCCGGCCTCGAAGCCGCCGTAGCCGCGGCGTAGGCCTCCTAGCCTGCGCGCGACCGGAATCCGCTCACGCGGATTCCGGTCGCGCGAACATCCCTGAAGGCGGCCGCTTCGCGGCCGCGGCGCTCCTGTTTCACATCAAGTCCTCAGCGAGACATCGCCCGCTCGACCGCCTCCTGCTCCTCGGGCGAGAGCGCGACGGAGGAACGTCCGCGGTCGAGATCCTTGACGTAGATCCGCGCGTAGTCGCGTCCCTGGATCGCAGTCACCACCGTCCCGGTGCGCGTCGCGTCGAGGAGAGCGACCGAGGCCGACTGCTGGCCGCCCGTTCCTTCATAGGCGTCGTAGCGGACGACCGCGGTGTTGGTCACGGCCCCGTCCACCCGCCGGTCGACCCGCGAGAGGCCCGCCGCGACCTCGGCCACGGCCCGGTGGACGTCGTCGATGCGCGCCTGGAGCGCGACCGCGAACTCGAGCAGGTCCTGGCTCCCGCTTCCGAGGACGACCGCCTGGACACGCTCGATCCGCGCCAGCCGGCGCCAGAGCAGAGCGGCGAGCGCCAGCGAGACCGCGGCCGCCACGCAGGCCGCCCCCGCAACCGCGAGGGAGGCGCTCACGGGGCTAACGAGAAGATGACCGGGTACTCGGCGGTGTTGTTGGCGGTGTTCGTCTCCCCCTGTACCGGGTCGACATCCACCTTGACCACCGAGTCCAGCTGACCGAGAGGGACGAGCGCGCCGACCTGGAGCGTCACGGCCTTCGTCTCGCCGGGGTCGATGAGCGCGATCGTGGCGGTCCTGACGATCGGGTCCGGATCTTTCGGAATGGTCAGCGTCACCTTGATCCGAACCTCCTGGCTGTCGCCGGTGTCCGTGACACCGACCTCGAAAGCGAGCTCGTCCGTAACCAGGATCGTCGTCTCGGTGGTCGTCGAGAGAAGCTGCCCGCTGGGGAGGGCCTTGACGTAGGCGATGCCGGTCCCGTGGAGCCCGGTGGGGGTCCCGCCGGTCGATGCTCCCTGAATGCGCTGCCAGACCGCGGCCATGGACCGCGCGGTGTAGAGGTCGTCCTCGGTGACGAACTCCGACGACGGCGCTTCGACACCTTCGACTCCCTCGTCCTTCATCACGGCGTCCGACGGCGCCTGGAAGAAGTCCGTCCACACGACGTCGCTCGCGAGCAGGCGTTGAGACTGGGCGGCCAGCCGAAGCCCCGCTTCGGTCGCGTCCCCCGCGTCGGCCGTCTCCTGGAAGACGGTTCGGAGTCCCCGGAGGCCGAGGACCCGCAGGTCGAGAGCCTCGATCGCGCCTTCGTTCGGGTCGTGGAGAGGTCCCGGCGGCGTGAGAGACTGGGCTTTCTGCAGCTGGTTCTCGGCCGTCTGCAGATAGCCACCGAGCTTCGCGTCCAGGTCCTCTTGGTTCAGACCGACCGTCGTCAGCAGCGTGCTGAGATCCTGTCCGAGCTTTGCGGATGCCTTTCCGATCGTGCCGATCTCGGTCATGTAGTCCCCGTAGCGGTCGCGCTTGCGGTCCGAGGCGCACCCTTCCACCCAGACCGCGAGGAGCACGACGATGAGAATCGCGAGCGCAATGAGCGCGATGAGCCGGAGGAGTGGAGTCAGGTTCCCGGGAGTCCGGAAGCGGGGCCGACGGCCGCGCGGGCCTCGACCGCCTGGGGGGCCGGAGCCGTGCTCGGGAGGCTCCTCCCAGGTCGGCGGCTCCTCCTCGTCGAAGAAGTCGAAGTCGAGGATGTCGTCGTCGCGCGTGCTCACCGGGCCGTCTGACCCGCCACTCTAGAGCACGCACAGGAACGCATCGCCGCGAACGGTGTCTGACACCGGCGTCCCTGAAAGGCGCATGGTTGCGAGGGGCGGTGCCGGACACCGGCGGCTCACCGGCGGCTCGAGAGGACTTCTGGGCACGGCGGCCAACAGGGCCGGTACCGGTGTCGTCGCTCGCGCTCGCCCCTCCGACCCGAGAGCTCGTCCTCGGGCGCTACCGTGCGGTCCGCCCTCTCGGGAGCGGCGGGTCGGGTTCCGTCTGGCTCGCGCACGACGAGCGCACGGGTCTGGACGTCGCGCTCAAGATCATCCCGCGCGAAGGCAAGGCCGCAGCGCGCGCGGAGCGGGAGGCACTCGCGGCTCGGCGGCTGCGCCACGATCGGTGCGTTCGCGCGTACGACGTCGGCCACGACTCGAGTCATGTCTATATCGCCTACGAGTACGTCCCGGGCCGCACGGTTCGGGAAGCGCTGCGGGCGAGCACGCTTTCGGACGAGGACGCGGTCGAGATCGCCGCCCAGGTTCTCGACGCGCTCGCCCATGCCCACAGGACGGGGATCGTGCACCGCGACGTCAAGCCGTCGAACATCCTGCTCGAGAACCGAGACGAGATCGCGGTTCGCCTCCTCGACTTCGGACTCGCGCAGTTCGACGGAGCGGACACCCTCACCGCCGTCGGCGACGTCCCCGGAACACTCGCCTACATCTCGCCGGAGCGCCTCGCCGGCGACGACGCGACACCGGAGAGCGACGTGTGGTCGGTCGGCGTGCTCCTGTGGGAGGCGCTGGCCGCGAGGCATCCCTTCTGGGGTCTGCCACTGCAGGAGGTTGCGCGCGCGATCGAGGCCGGGGCGCCGCCGCTCGCCACCGAGCGGCCCACCTTGCCCCGCCGGCTCCTGTTCGCCGTCGACGGGGCGCTCGCGCCCGATCCGGACGCGCGGCCGCGTGCGTCTGCACTCGCAGCCGATCTGCGAGCGGCGCTTCGCGGCGCGGGGAGTCGTGGGGAGAAGGATCGACGCCGCCCGGCCGGGCCGCTCTCGGACGCACAGGCTCCGGCGCTCGCCGCACACCTGCTTCCCGCGACGCTCGCTGCCGTCACGGCCGCGATCGGCGCGACCCTGCTCCCGTTCTGGCCGCCGGGCCTCGTGGCGGCGATCGTGCTCGGTGCCGGTCTCACGGCTGCCTTCAAACCCCGGCTCGGCCTCGCCATTGCGCTCGCGGCACCCGTCTTCCCGATCGGAAACCAGGCACAGGGCGCTGCGCTCGCCTACGCAGCGTTCGCGCTGGGTTGGCTGGCGCTCTGCTGGAGCGACGCGCGGCGCGGGCTTCTCTTCGTCTTCGGACCTCTCTTCGCGGCCGTCGGCGCGCTCGCGCTCGTGCCGCTCGCCGTCTGGCCCGCGCAGGGTACGGCGCGGCGCGCGGCACAGGGTGCAATGGCCGTTCTCAGCGCCGCCGCGGTCGCGGGAATCACGGGTGGCGACCTCCCGCTTGCCGCCGGTCCTGCAGAGTCACTCGAGATCGCACCCGGCACCGCGCCCAGAGATGCAGTCATGGCTCTCTGGAGTCTTCTGACGGCTCATCCGGTGCTGCTCGCGGCCGCTGTCGGCGTCTCCATAGCCTCGGCGATCCTGCCGTGGGCTCGTCGGCAGTCGCGCTACGGAGTCGCGGCCGTCGGCGTCGCGCTGACAGCCGGAGCGATCGCCCTGGGCACGGGTATCGCCTCGATCTTCCTCGTTCTCGTCGTCTGGGGGATCGCGTCCGCCGTCGCCGCCGGGACCCGTCGCTAGACTCGGCGCGGAGGGGCACTCCGCGCCGAATGACACACCCTGCCTCACTCACCCCTGCTCGCGCGCTCCTCGGACGCCCAGCCCCAGAAAGTGCTTCGCACTTTCTGGGGACCCCAAAGACCTCGCAAGGGACGCGAGCGCGAGGGGCGCACGACAGTACAAGACGTACGGACAAGCGCCGAGCGCGACGCATCCTGCAGCGAGCGGCGTCAGCCTCCGGCGGAGCCCGGCTTTATCCCCGGGAACATGGCCGGGCGAGAGTCAGAGGCGGCGAGTAGCACGCGTGGCTCTGCTGCGAAGCATCGAGTCGAAGATCGAGGGCCTCTTCGAGGGCGTATTCGGCCGTGCCTTTCGGACGCATGTCCAGCCGATCGAGCTGGCCCGCAAGCTGGTCAAGGAGATGGACGACCACCGGAGCGTCTCCGTCTCGCGGGTCTACGTCCCCAATGAGTTTACGATCTACCTCTCGGCACACGATCGTCGTCAGTTCGCGGGTTACGAAGGGTCCCTCGTCGGCGAGCTGCAGGAGTATCTGGCCGAGCACGCGCGCCGCGAGCGCTATGCGCTCCTCACGCCGCCGCAGGTGCTCATGATGACCGACGACGATCTCGCGGTCGGCGAGTTCGGGATCGCCACCCGGCTCGTCGCCACGGAGCCCTCGGAAGGTGAAGCCGGGGGCGCCCCGCCTCCGGAGCTCCTGCTTGTCGAGCCGGCGCAGACGATGGTGTATCGGGCGCCGGAGCCGGTCGCCGAGACGGCTCCCGCACCGGAGCCCGAGCGAGAGGTCGTGACGCTGACCGTGGCCGGCCGAAGTCACGACATCACAACGCCCAGAGTCGTCCTCGGACGTTCCCGGGACTGCGACGTCTGCATATCCGATCTCAACGTCTCGCGCCGGCACGCGGAGCTTCGGCAGGAGGGCGCGACCTACTGGATCGTCGACCTCGGCTCGATGAACGGGACGCTCCTGAACGGACGTCGGGTCGGGCGGGAACGGCTTCGCGACGGCGACCGGATAACGCTCGGCGAGTCCGAGGTCGTCTTCGGCCGTTCGCCGAGCTCCAACCCGTGACAATCGACGCGCTCTCGACGGACGAGACGCTGCTCATTTTGAAGCTCGCGTTCCTCGTCCTCCTCTACGGCTTCATCCTCCTCATCGTCCGGACGGCAACGAAGGACATCGGAGGCGCCCCGCAGGAGAGCATCGTCCTCGGTGCGGCGGAGGCAGCCGCCCTGCGGGCGCAGTACACGCGCCCGGCGCGCTTCGTCGTCCTCGCTGGCCCGGCGCTCCAGCGAGGGAGCACCGTCGAGATCAAGGAGTCCACAACTGTCGGCAGAGGCCCGGAGAGCGATCTGCGGATCGACGGTGACGACTTCGCCTCGGCCCGGCACGCGCGCATCGATCCGCGCCCCGACGGAGTCTGGGTCGCGGACCTCGGCTCCACGAACGGTACGTTCGTCAACGACGCGAACGTGACGACCGAGCGCCTGCTTCAAGCCGGCGACATCCTCCGCGTCGGACAGACGCAGCTCCGGCTCGAGCGATGAGGATCGGGCGCTCAGCAGGGGTCACCGACACCGGGCGCCGGCGCCTCCGCAACGAGGACGCGTTCATCTGCGAGCCGCCGCTCTTCGCCGTCGCAGACGGGATGGGTGGAGCGCGGGCGGGCGAGATCGCCGCCGGCCTGGCGGCGGCTGCGCTCGAGGAGGCGGGAGCGGAGACACGCGGCGCGGAAGGCGTCGCCGCTCTGATCACGGAGGCCAACCGTCGGATCTGGGAGCGCTCCCTGACCGACCCCGAGACCGCGGGGATGGGGACGACGGTCACGGCGGCTCTCGTCGATGCCGCTGCGGGCACCGTCGCGATCGGGCACGTCGGCGACTCGCGCGCGTACCTCCTGCGAGGTGGCTCGATCGAACAGCTGACGACGGACCACTCGCTCGTGGCCGAGCTCGTCGAGAGCGGCATCCTCACGCCCGAGGAGGCCGAACGCCACCCGCAGCGCTCCGCGATCACGCGAGCCCTCGGGACCGAGCCGACCGTCGACGTCGACGCATTCACCATCACGGCCGAGCCGGGAGACGTCTTCCTCCTCTGCTCGGACGGGCTCTCGATCATGGTCACTGACGAGGACGTGGCCGCCGTTATCGACGTGGCGAAGCGAGACCCGGCTCGCGCGGCCGAGGCGCTCGTCGCCGCCGCCAACGCCCGAGGTGGCGAGGACAACGTGACGGCCGTCCTGTTCGAGATCCTCGCGGTGGCGGAAGCCGGGGAACCGATGGACGAGCCGCCAGCCGAGCCGACGCCGACGCCTGTCGCCGTGCCCGGACAGACCCAGGTGGAGCCGGAGGAGGCGTCGAGGGCGGAGGTGAGCCGACACGGCGCCGGGCCCGGCGGACGTCTGGCCGCGCTTTTCCTCATCGTCGCCGTGCTTGCGATCGGTGCGCTCGTCCTCTACTGGGGAGTAACCCGATGACACATCTGTTCACCGCCAAGGCCCCAGCGTTCCTCGGACGGCGCTCGCAAAGGAGGCGAGCGCGAGGAGCGTGGACAGTACAACGAGGTACGGACGCGCGACGAGCGCGAAGCATCCTGCAGCGAGCGGCGTCAGGCGGCGGCGGAGCCGGGCTCTTGCCCCAGAAAGTGCTACGCACTTTCTGGGGACCCCGAGAAGATGGCCCGGCGGGAGCCGGTGCCGACGAGGGGCGCGGGTGACGGCGCGAGGCAGGGAGCTCGCAGGTCTCTTGCTCGCCGCCGTGATCGCGGGCGTCGCGCTGGCGAGCGTGACGATCGCCCGTGACTCGGAGGTCTCCGCACGCGCCCTCACGTACGGCGCGCTCTTTCTCGCCCTCTACCTCGGCGCACACGTCGTCGTGCGCCGCACGGTGCCGTATGCCGACGGGGCCCTCTTGCCGCTCACCGCGGTCCTTACCGCCTTCGGCCTGACCCTGAACTACCGCCTCGATCCCGACGACGGAGGGCGCCAGGCGCTCTGGGTGCTGATCGGGGTCGGCATCCTCTGCGCGACCCTCGTCGCGCTGCGTTACGACTACCGCGTCCTCGAGTCGTACCGCTACCTGTTCGGGGTGGCAGCGGTCATCCTGCTCCTGCTTCCCTCGGTGCCGGGCCTGGGCGAGCGGGTCAACGGGGTCCGCCTCTGGGTGCACGCGGGCCCGCTCCAGTTCCAGCCGGGCGAGCTCGCGAAGATCTTCCTCATCGTCTTTCTCGCCGGCTACCTCCGGGAGAAACGCGAGGTGATCGCACAAGGGCGGCTCAAGGACTTCGGGCCGCTCTTCGCGATCTGGGGCGTGGCGATGCTCGTCATCGTCCAGACGAACGATCTCGGGAGCGCTCTCCTCAACTTCGGAATCTTCCTGGCGATGCTCTACGTCGCGACGGGACGCGGACTCTTCGTCGCAGCCGGGCTCGCGCTCTTCGTCGGCGGCGCCGCCGTGCTCTACAACGCGCTCCAGCACGTCCAGGACCGGGTCACGATCTGGCTGCACCCGTGGACGCACGAGCGCGTCTACTGCGCGCTGAACGGTGAGCTCGAGTTCCGGCAGGACTGCGCGTCCTACCAGCTCGTAAAGAGCCTCTACTCGATCGCCAACGGCGGCTTCGGGGGAACAGGTCTCGGCGAAGGCACGTTCACGTCGACCGACGGGACGACCCTGATCCCGTATCTGCGAACCGACTTCATCTATTCGGCGGTCGCGCAGGAGCTCGGGCTCATCGGCGCCGCAGCGCTCCTTCTCGTCTTCATGCTCTTCGTCGTGAGAGGAATGCGTGTCGCCCTCCGCGCGCAGGACGGCTTCTCGAAGCTGCTCGCGGCCGGTCTCACGTTCGGCTTCGCGCTGCAGACGTTCATCATCGTCGGAGGTGTCCTCCGGGTCGTGCCGCTGACCGGGATCACGCTCCCCTTCGTCTCGTACGGCGGCACGAGCATCGTCGCCAACTTCCTCATGCTCGCGGGCCTCCTCCTCATCTCCCACCGCGCGAACGAGCCGCGTTAGATGAACCGCCAGATCGTCCGGCTCACGTACGTCTCGCTCGCGCTCGTGGGCGTGCTCGTGGTGATGACGACGTACTGGCAGACGTGGGCGGCGGCCGGCCTGGCCGACCGTCAGGACAACGCGATCAGGCGGGTCGCCGAGTTCTCGGTCGACCGCGGTCTCATCTTCTCCTGGCAACCGCGGAGGCGACTCGCGCGCAACGTCGAGCGGACGGTGGACGGGAAGACGCTCTTCTTCCGCCGCTACCCGTACGGCCGGCTCGCGGCCCACGTCGTCGGGTATTCGACGGCCGGGCGCTCGCGAACCGGACTCGAGCGGTCGCTCAACGACTACCTCACCGCCTCGAACGCGAATCTCTCGACACTCGTGGACAAGGCGCTCGACGAGCTGCGCGGGAAGCCGGTCGAGGGCAACAACGTCGTGCTCAACCTCGACCTCGACGCCCAGAGGGTGGCGCTCGAGGAGCTCGGGACCCAGTGCGGAGCCGTGGTCGCGCTCGATCCGCGCACGGGGAAGGTCCGGGTGATGGTCTCCTCGCCCGGGTTCGACCCGAACCTCGTCGAGGAGAGCTTCCAGCGCATCTCCCGCATCACCGCCGACTGCCGGCCCGCGTCGCCGCTCCTCAACCGCGCGAGCGCCGGTCTCTACGTCCCCGGATCGACCTTCAAGGTCATCACCGCCTCGGCCGCGCTCGAGGCGAAGAAGTTCACTCCGGACTCGAGCTTCGTCGATCCCGGGTACTGCACCGTCTACGGAAAGCGCGTGAACAACTTCGACACATCGTCCCCCTTCGGGACGATCGACCTCGAGAACGCGCTGGTCCACTCGGTCAACTCCGTGTTCTGCAACGTCGGGCTGAAGCTCGGCGCGAAGCTGATCCTCGACACGGCGAAGCGATTCGGCTTCTACGAGCGCCCACCGCTCGAGACCCCGGCCGACGAGCGCCTTGCAAGCGGCCTGTACGAGCACGGGAGGCTCTACTACCCGCGGCTCGATTCCGACGTCGACGCGGGGCGGATGGCCTTCGGACAGGAACGGATGCTGGTAACGCCGCTCCAGATGGCCATGGTCGCGGGCACGATCGGCGTCGGTGGGCGGCTGCTGGAGCCGCAGGTGGTCGACCGGATCGTCACACCCGGGCGGCGGGTGATCGTCCAGCAGGGGCCTGTGCTCATCCGCCGCGCTGTGAGCCGAGAGACCGCTGACGCGGTCGCACAGATGATGCGGCTCGCCGTGGAACGAGGAACCGGAACGGCTGCGCAAATACCGGGGTACTCGGTCGGCGGCAAGACGGGAACGGGCGAGACCGGCGTTCCGGGCTCCAACACGACGTGGTTCATCGCCTTCGCCGGCCGGGACGAGGAGACCCCGCCGGAGCTCGCCATCGCGGTCGTTCTCCAGAACCAGAGCGGGACCGGGGGAACGACGGCCGCGCCTATCGCCCGTGCGGTGATGGAGGCACTCCTGCACACCACGGCGAATCCCTAACCTCTAGGACCAAGTGGCCACCCAGGACACGCTCACAGGAACGCTTTTCGCCTCGCGCTACCGCGTCACGAGGAAGCTCGGCGGTGGCGGGATGGCCGACGTCTACCTGGCCGAGGACCAGGAGCTCGGCCGCCGCGTGGCGATCAAGGTCCTGCACGAGCGCTATGCGCACGACGACCAGTTCGTCGAGCGCTTCCGACGCGAGGCGACCCACGCAGCCGGTCTCTCCCACCCGAACATCGTCTCCATCTACGACCGCGGGACGACGGACGGCTCGTACTTCATCGTCATGGAGTACGTCGAGGGCCGGACGCTCAAGGAGCTGATCCGGAGCCGTGGGCCGTGCCCGATCCTGGTCGCGATCGCATACACGCGCCAGATCCTCGCTGCGCTCCGCTACGCGCACAGAAACGGCGTGATCCACCGCGACATCAAGCCCCACAACGTCATCGTCGACCCCGAGGGCGTAGTCAAGGTCATGGACTTCGGCATCGCCCGCGCCGGCCCGAGCCAGATGACGGAGGAGGGCGCCATCATAGGCACCGCGCAATACCTCTCGCCCGAGCAGGCACGCGGCGCCCCGGTCGACCAGACCTCGGATCTCTACTCGACCGGGATCGTTCTCTTCGAGCTGCTGACCGGCGCCGTGCCGTTCTCCGGCGAGACGCCCGTCGAGATCGCGATGAAGCACCTGTCCGAGGTGCCCGAGGCGCCGTCCGAGCTCCGCCCCGAGGTGCCGCCCGATGTCGACATGGTGGTCCTACGCGCACTCGCCAAGGAGCCGTCGGAGCGCTACCAGTCCGCCGCGGCGATGGACGCCGACCTCGAGACCGTCGCCCACGGGGGACACGTCCCGGTGGAGACCGCGGACGCCGCGACCGTGGTCCTCGCCGGCGGGAGAATGGCGGATGCCACGGCCGCGACGCAGGTCACGCGGCGCGGGCCTCCCGGCTATCCGCCGCAGTACGAGCCGATCTCGCCTCGCCGCCGTCCCAAATGGCCCTGGCTCCTCGGGCTCGGCGTGGTGCTCGCCTTCGTCGCGGGCGGCTGGTTCCTGTACGAAACGATCCAGCGCCAGCTCGAGGAGGCCAAGCCGGTCGCCGTGCCGTACGTCGTCGGTCTCCAGCAAGCCCAGGCCGTCAATCTGATCACAGAGAAGGAGCTCGTTCCGCGCGTGCGGCGCGTCTCGAACTCCGACGTCGAGGAAGGATTCGTGTTCGGGCAGAGCCCCACAGAGGGGACTCGCGTGGACAAGAACACGGTGGTCGCGATCAACGTCTCGTCCGGCAAGCCCAAGGTGACGGTTCCGAGCGTCGTCGGCCAGAGCTCCACTGACGCCGTCGCCGAGCTGACTCGGGCAGGCCTCGATACGCAGATCGTCGAGGTCAACTCCGATCGGGATGAGGGTACGGTGACCGCGCAGGTGCCGGCGGCAGGGTTGGTCGTCCTCGAGGGGACGCAGGTCCGGATCAACGTCTCGAAAGGCCCGAAGCCGGTGAATGTCCCGAACGTGATCGGGCTGCCCTACGACCAGGCGGCCCCCGAGCTCAAACGCGTGGGTTTCGACGTTGCGCGTGTAGACGTCGACTCCGAGCTCGCCAAGGGCATCGTCGTCGACCAGGATCCAAACGGAGGCTCGGAGAGCTCGAAGGGCGCGACGGTGACGCTCTCGGTCTCGCGAGGTCCGGTCACGAGCTCGATCCCGGACGTGACCAACCAGGACGTGACGATCGCGCAGGCGGCGCTCGAGGCCGCCGGCTTCCGCACGCGTGTCGTGCTCGAGAACACCGACGACCCGGGCTTCGACGGCATCGTGATCTCGCAGGATCCGATCGGCGGCACCCAGGCGAAGGCCGGCTCGATCGTCACACTCTTCGTCGGCCGCTTCACGGGCACGGATACGACGACGACGCCGTGAGGAGGCGTCTCCGCGTCGCGGTGCTCGCGGGCGGCCGTTCGAGCGAGCACGAGATCTCCCTTGCGTCGGCCCGCTCCGTCCTGGACGCGCTGGATCCGGACCGCTACGAGACGACGGCGATCGAGATCGACCGCCGCGGACGCTGGGAAATCGCTTCGGGAAGGCAAAGCCTTCCCGAAGCGAAGGAAGAGACAAGCGTCGAGACGCTGCCGGTCGTGTCCGACTCCCCTCCCGCGGCCGTTCTCGGCCAGATCGATGTCGTGATGCCCATACTGCACGGCCCGTTCGGCGAGGACGGTACGGTGCAAGGCCTGCTCGAGCTGGCGGGCGTGCCGTACGTCGGTGCCGGGGTCGCAGCCTCCGCGCTCTGCATGGACAAGGACCTGTTCAAGGCCGTCCTCCGCGACAGGGGGATTCCCGTCGCGCAGAACGTCACACTCCGCGAAGGCGACCCGCTCGTGCATCCGTTCCCGTATCCGGTCTTCGTCAAGCCCGCCCGGCTCGGGTCGTCGGTCGGGATGACCAAGGTCCACGAGGAGGACGAACTCGCCGCGGCCGTCGCGCTCGCGCGCCGTCACGACGACAAGGTGCTGATCGAGGAGTTCGTTCTCGGAACGGAAGTCGAGTGCGGCGTGCTCGGCAATCGAGACCCGGTCGCCTCGGTCGTCGGCGAGATCGTCGCCCACGCGGAGTGGTACGACTACTCGGCGAAGTACGACGAGGGCGGGATGGACCTCGTCATCCCCGCCAGGATTTCCGCCGAAGCGAGTGAGGGCGTGCGCCGCCGCGCGGTCGAGTCGTTCGTGGCAACGGAATGCGAGGGCATGGCCAGGATCGACCTCTTCGTCCGGCCCGACGGCGACGTCGTCGTCAACGAGATCAACACGATCCCCGGATTCACCGCGACGAGCGTGTACGCAAAGCTCTTCGAGGCATCGGGAATCCCGTATGCGGAGCTGCTCGACCGGTTGATCGAGCTCGCGCTCGAGCGCCACGAGCGGCGCGCAGGGCTCGTCTATTAGGAGGTCGTAGGGGCCGGGCATGCCCGGCCCCTCCTCCTAGCGCCCCGCGAGCAGCCGCTCAGTCTGCGCCGCGTACCAGTCGAGCCCTAGCTCGGCGAACCGCGTCTCCGCCCGCTCGAGCAGCTCGTCGTCCCGCCGGGCATAGCCGAGCGCGCGAAGCGCGAACGGCTCTACGAGCGTTCGCGGCTGCAGCAGAGCGGGCGCATCACGCTCGATCGACTCGCGGTCGCCGAGGGCGACCAGCGCATCGAGCAGAGTCGCGAAGACGGAAGGCCCCCAGACGAACGTCCGCTGTAAAGGTATCCGCACGAAGGCACGCACGGCTTCCAGGTCGCCCCGGACGAGCGCCATCCGCAGCCGAGGAGGGGTCAGCTCGCGCTCGTGGCCCTTCCCCGAGAGCGATGTCGCCTCGCGCTCCAGCTCGCGCGCGCGAACCTCGTCTTCGACGCAGACGTGAGCGAGCGCGCAGAGCAGGAGGTCCCGTGCGTTCCGCACACAGGGCGTCGCAAGGTTCTCCGCAACGACAGTGGACACGAGGTCGGTCTCGCCCAAGAGCGAATTCCAGTCGCCGAGCGCGTCGGCGAGCTCGAGTCTCAACGAAACGGCGTGCACCCGGTGATGCGCTGAGAGCCGCCGCGCGATCTCCCAATGCTCCGCGGCAAGGCGTCGCGCCTCGCCGAAGCGGCCCATCGCCGCGACCACGGGGACCGCGGACTCGTACACCTCGCAAAGGCTGTCGGGATCGGCGATGTCGGGCACGAGCTCGAGCCGGCGCTCGATCCAGGCTGCCGCCTCCTCGAAGCGCAGGTGCTCGAATGCGGCATGGCTGCGGGCGGCGAACGTGAACGAGCGCAGATCCGGATCGCCGATCCGCTCGGCAACCTCCGCGACCGAACGGAGCAGCTCGTCCGATGTCTCCCCAGGGTCGGCATGCGCTCGTGCGAGCAGAGAGCGCGCCAGCTCGACGCTGCCGTCGTCGGCGAGCTCGAGCGCTCGCTTGACCCACTCCTCGATCCTGTCGCGCCCCGGCCGTATCGCCCACATCCCGGACCGGATCGACGTCTCGAAGGCGAGCAGGCTGTATGCGTCCGCGCGCTCGCGGGCGTCGAGCGGCCCCTCGAGCGAGCGGTTCATTGCGGCCCAAAACGCCTCGCCGTCGTACCGAAGTGCTTGCGCATGGCCGATCTCACGCCAGAGAAGTGCGCGCTCGTGCTCGTCGTCCACAAGCTCGGCTGCGCGAGTGAAGAGCTCGACTGCCTCTTCCATCTCGTAGCGGCCACGGGCAAGCACGGCGGCACGCCGGAGCCACGTGACTGCCTTCTCCCGGAGTCTCGCGACCTCGTCAGGCCGCCCGGCCCAGGCGAGATCCGCATCCTCAGGGCGAACTGCCTCCGCGTAGTGGTACGCAAGGAGCGACGCGTGCTCGTCCTTTGCCCGGTCCGTTGTCGTGAGCCAGTCCGCGAACGCCGCGTGCAGGGGTCCGCGCCGCGCCTTCGGAATGCTTGCGTAGGCCACCTCCCGGGTGAGCGCGTGCTTGATCGCGTACTCCCGCTCCCCAGCCATCGACGAGCCGCCGCGGCGGCGGATGAAGTCGCGCTCGTCGAGCAACCCGAAATCCGGCTCCTCGCCGTCCAAGAGGTGGATGACAGGCCCGTCCCAGAATATCCGGCCGACGACGGAGGCAGCCTGCAGCGCGGCTTTCTCCCGTGCAGGCAGCCGATCCATGCGTGCGGCGAGGACGGCGTGCACCGAGTCGGGAACCGAGAACCCCTCCGGCAGCTCGTGGGCGCGTAGACCGCCGTTCTCTCTCTCGAGCACCCCAGCCTCCAGAAGCGCACCGAGCAGCTCCTCGACGAAGAACGGGTTTCCTTCGGACCTCTCCACGAGGAGACCGCCGAGCGAGGCGGGCAGCTGCGAGCCGAACAGCTCCTCGAGCAGACGAATGGTCTCCGTCTCGGGAAGCGGCTCGAGCCAGAGCGCAGTCGTGTTGCGGCGGCCGCCACCCCACGCCGGCCTGCGATCGAGGAGCTCGGGACGCGACGTCGCGAGTAGCACGAGCGCCCCCTGTGCCTCGCGCAAGATGCGATCGAGCAGATCGAGGAGGTCGTCTTCGGCCCAGTGCAGATCCTCGACGAGCACGACGGTCGGCCGCTCGGCGGCGAGCGCCTCGAGGAAGCCGACGACGGCCGCGTGCAGCTGCTCACGCGCATCGAGTGGATGAAGAGCCCCTGCCACGTCGAGCCCCAGCGCAAGCCCGAGGATCCTGTGCTCGCCCAGGCGAGAAAGGACGTCTTCAGGAGCAGCGCTGTCGAGGATCCCGAAGTGCTCTTTGAGCACCTCGCCCAACGCCCAGTACGTGATCCCGTCCCCATACGCCAGGCACCGCCCGGTCCTGCGAAGCGGTACCGGCTCCTCCTCCGCAAGCAGTTGCCAGAGCTCGCGCACGAGCCTCGTCTTCCCGACACCCGGCTCGCCTACGATCGTCACCAGGTGCGGCTCTTCCTGGGAGACGGCGCGCCGGTACGTCGCGCGCAGCAGCTCGAACTCGCTCTCTCGACCGACGAACGCGGGTCGGAACCCGCCCACACCACGGGGTCGTGCGAGCGTGAGAGCTCGCAGGACAGGACGACACGCAAGGCCTCCCGGCTTCCCCTTGGCCTCGACAACCCAGGGTTCGCCGAACTCGAACGCTCCGTGGACAGCCGCAACAGTTCGCTCGCCGGCGAGCACCTCCCCGGGGGCGGCCGCCTGCTCGAGCCGAGCGCACACATTGACGGCATCGCCCGTCACGAAGGAGCTGCCTTCGCGTGCCTGACCCACGACTACCTCGCCGGTGTTCACGCCGACGCGAATGGTGAGTTGCCCGCCGTAGAGCTCCGCGAGGCGGCGCTGCATGGCGAGGGCGGCGTGGAGCGCCCGTTCCGCGTGGTCCTCGAGGGACGCCGGAGCCCCGAAGGCGGCCATTACGGCGTCACCCGCGAACTTCTCGACCGTGCCTCCCGTTCGCTCGATCTCCTCTGCCATCGCCTCGTAGAAGCGCTCGAGCAAGGCCCGAACCCGCTCCGGATCCTCGTCGTCGGCGAGTGCGGTCGAGCCGACGAGATCGGCGAAGAGAACGGTGACGAGCTTGCGCTCCTCCGCCACGGTCATGCTCGAAGTCTTGCGAACGCGGCCCCCGAGTTGTAGGGCCGAGACATATATCGCACCTACTGGCCCAGCACGGTCGCGAGCGCCTCTTCCCAGACGTCGAGGCCCTCGTCGAGCTCCCGGTCCGCGATCGTCAGCGGGCAGAGGGCGCGGATGCAGTTTCCGTACACACCCGCCTTGAGCAGGATGAGCCCGCGCCGGAGTGCCTCGTCGATTACGGCCACTGCAAGCTCGGGTGCGGGTGTCTTCGTGCCGGAGTCACGGACGAGCTCGATCGCCAGCATCGCCCCGAGCCCGCGGACGTCGCCGATACGCGGCCATCGGACCTGCCACTCGTGCATGCGCGTCCGGATGACGTCACCGATCATGACGGCCCGCTCGACGAGCCGCTCCTCTGCGCAGACCTCGAGCACCGCGACCGCGGCAGCCAGGGCGACCGGATTGCCGATAAACGTCCCGCCGATCGCCCCCTCGTGCGGGTCGTCCATGATGCGGGCGCGACCGACCACTCCCGAGAGAGGAAGTCCGCCCGCGATCGACTTCGCGACGACGATCAGGTCGGCCTCGACGTCGAAGTGCTCCATCGCGAACATCCGGCCCGTGCGGCCGAAGCCCGTCTGTACCTCGTCGGCGACGAGGACGATGCCGTGCTCGTCGCAGATCCTGCGCAGCCCCGTGACGAACTCCGGAGCAGCGGGGATGAAGCCGCCCTCCCCCTGCTGCGGCTCGAAGACGATCGCTGCGACGTGATCCGCCGGGACGTGCGTCGCAAGCATCCGCTCGAGCGTCGCGAGCGCCGTCTCGGGATCGGGCCCGCGGTACGCGTTCGGGAACGGGGCCCGGTAGACCTCGGGCGCGAACGGGCCGAGACCGGTCTTGTAGGGATGCGTGCGCGAGGTCATGGTCAGCGCAAGCAGGGTGCGGCCGTGGAACGCACCCTCGAAGGCGATCACGGCGTGCCGGCCGGTGTGGAGACGGGCGAGCTTCACGGCGTTCTCCACGGCCTCCGTACCGGCGCTGAAGAACGCGCTCCGAACGTCCCCGGCGACGGGGACGAGGGCGCCCAGCCGCTCGGCGAGCTCGACGTAGAGCTCGTAGGCGACAACCGTGAAGTCCGTGTGGAGAAAGCGCTCGACCTGCTCTTGGACGGCCTCGACCACCTTCGGGTGGCCGTGGCCGACGTTCATGACCCCGACGCCGCCCACGAAGTCGAGGAACGTGTTTCCGTCGACGTCGGTGATCGCCGAACCGTGGGCCTCCGCGGCGACGATCGGCCCGTGCACGATCAGGGGGCGCGCAACCGCCCGGCGTTCGCGCTCGAGGATCTCCCGGGACCGCGGGCCCGGGATCTCCGTCCGGAGCTCGATCACGCGCGTGGCCGCCACGCGCGGGAGCCTATCCGAGCGCCTGGCGGTCGCCGGCTTCTATGCGCAGCTGTAGCGGCTCTTCGCCATGCGCGAGCCCCACGACAGGATGTCGACGAGGACCGCGATCGCGACCAGGATCCACTCGCCACCGTCGACCCCGACGACCGGGGACCAGAGAAGCGAGTACATGATCCCCGTCCAGGGCAGGAAGAGGAGCAGGAGAAGCGGCCACAGCCAGGTGTCGAACGCCGCGTCGACGTCGTTTCCGAAGATCCACATGAGGGCGAAGACGAGTCGCGGGGCAAAGAGCGCGGCGATGAAAAGGAGGCACATGGGTGCGCAGTCTCTCCGTTCACGCGCGCGGCGTCAACTGGCACCCTTACCGCGGATGGACGAGCGAGACCTCGATGCCGATCCGATGGTCGCGTTCCGCGCCTGGTTTCGGGAAGCGGAGGATGCGGTGCCTCGCGCAGACGCGATGACGCTTGCCACCGCAACCGCAGACGGCCGTCCCTCCGCCCGCGTCGTCCTGCTACGTGGGCTCGACGAGCGCGGGTTCGTGTTCTTCACGAACCGCGAGTCGCGGAAGGGCCTCGAGCTCCTCGAGAATCCCCATGCGGCGCTCGTCTTCCACTGGTGGGAGCTCGGACGCCAGGTGCGGATCGAGGGCGTCGTCGAGGAGGTCGACTCGGCCGGGTCGAAGTCCTACTGGGAAACGCGCCCACGCGCGAGCAGGCTCGCCGCGTGGGCGTCACCGCAGTCGCGGCCGATCCGTGCGCGGACGGAGCTCGACGGACTCTACGCGGAGGCAGACGCGCGGTTCGGCGACGCCGGCGTCCCGCTTCCGCCGTTCTGGGGCGGTTACCGCGTCGTCCCGGAGACGCTCGAGTTCTGGACGCACCGAGAGAACCGCCTGCACGACCGGATCCGCTACGAGCGGACGGGGGCGGGCTGGCGGCGGGAGCGGCTGGCGCCTTGACTACGGCGCAGAGAGCGCGCCCTCGGTGTAGATGCCCTCTGGGTTCCAGAGCATGTAGCCCTTTGCCCCCGCCAGCCGAGCGGCGTCGATCTGCGCCCGCACCTCGTCGATCCCGAATGGCCGGAGGAGGGTGAAGTCCTGGACCCACGGGACCAGCAGCACCTCGCGCCCTCGAAGCGCTCTCCGGAAGTGCCGGAGCGCCTGCGAGACGGTGGCGCCGGGGGTCGCGCTCGGATCCGCAAGGCCGAGCTCGCCGGCGCCGAAGAGCGACGGATACGTCATCGGGTAGACGGCGTCGAGAAACGGCGCCATCCGCCGGGGCAGCTGCCCGATCCCGAGGTCACGCTTCGCGGAGAGTCCGAAGACGGCGGCGGAGACGCGCACGCCGAGCGGCTCGAGCCGCCGGCCCGCGTAGCGTAGGAACGACGGGATCACCTCCGGCGTCGGGAGCGAGTCGGATTCGGCATAGCCGGCGTTCTCGACGTCGCCGTCGGACGGGAAGCGGGCATAGTCGAAGAGGATCTCGTCGAAGCCGGCGCGGGCGGCTGCGACGGCGACGTCCACGTTGTAGTCCCAAACACGGCGGTCGTAAGGGTTCGCCCACGCCAGGCCGGCCGCGTCACGCCAGACGGACCCGCCACTGCGCCGAACGGCGAGATCGGGTCGCGCGGTCGCGAGAATCGGATCCTCGAAGACGACGACACGGCCGATGAGGTAGACCCCGTGTTCGTGTACCAGCCGCGCGGCTGCTCGCGGAGCGTAGAAATCGCGCGCGGCCCCGACCTCCCGCGCCAGAGGCACCGACTGCGGCGTGAAGCCGATCTGGCCGTGCTCGTCCTTGACGTCGAGCTCGAGCGCCGTGAGGCCGTCCCGTTCGAGCTCGAGGTACTGCCCGAGCTTGTCCGGAAGCGACGCGAGGCCCATCGTCACGTGGATGCCGCGAATCTCCACGGGGAGCGGCCGCAGGCCAGAGGCCGTTTCAATCGTGGGCGCCACGTCGAGCCCGGTGTCCGCTCGGCGTGGCTCCGTGGTCCCCCCGACGAACTGCGCTCCGACTCCGAGCAGCACGACCGCGACCAGAAAGGCGGCGATCAGGGCGCCACGCCGCAGACGCTTTCTCCGTCGCGCCGCAGACCTGCGCGAGCGAAACCGCTCGTTCGGGTCGATGGGTGGGAACAGCATCGACACCGGGTCAGGGACCTTATCGCAGTCCGGCTCTCGGGGACTGTGCGGGGCGGGCTCGTAGAATCGCTGCCGTGGTTCTATCCGACCGAACGATCCGGCGGCTGATCGAGGAGGGCCGGATCGGCATCGATCCGTTCGATCCGGATCTCATGCAGCCGTCCAGCCTCGACGTGCGCGTCGACCGCTACTTCCGGGTCTTTCGCAACTCGCGCTATCCGTACATCGACGTCAAGGCGCAGCAGGAGGACCTCACCGAGCTC
>JAHEXT010000022.1 GCA_023251945.1 Actinomycetes bacterium | reverse complement strand
GAGCTCGCACCCGTGTCCCTGGCGAAGATGGCCCACAGGATCGCGGCGACGAGGAGCACGATGACGATCCGAACGAACACGTGTTCGTAGTATGGGCGAACACGTGTTCGGTGTCAAGCCGACTCAGCTTCGGAGTGCCGTCTCCGTTACGACCACGGTCCGCCGCGCCCGGTTCGACTCCGCCCGGAGCTCGACCGAGACCTCGGCCCGTCCGTACGCGCCCTCGGGTTTGGGAAGCGGTACGGTGCGCGGCCGGAGGCCGGCCACCGCCGCCGTCCGGCAGAGTTTGGAGCCGACCGGGGCCGCGCGGCGAGATCCACTGTCGCCTGCAAGCGCGCGGCTCGTGAGCGCCCGCACGCAGACGACGGCGTGTGCGTCCTCCCCGGCGCCGATCCTCGCGGCCACCCCTGAGCCACCTGCCGAGGCGACCGCGACGCTCGCACCCACGACGTCGGCGTGTGGCCGCCAGGCCTCCTGCGGGACGCGGCAGCCCGCAGCGGTCTCGGCGATCGCCGCGCGCACGGTCTCGGCGGCCGGTCGCAGCGAACCGTCGAGGCGCTCGAGCGCTGCCTGGAACCCGGTTCGAGCGCCGTCGTCGCGGAACCCGAAGAAGCTGAGCGACGCGATGTCGGAATCACACGCCGCGCGGCGAATGAGCTCACCGTAGATCGCGGCCTGCGTCAGCTCATCGGTCACAGGGACGTTCTCCCGCCCGCTGTAGCCGGCAAGTCCGGCCGTGTCCACCTGCCAGCCCATCTCGTCGAGGTGGAGCTTCAGCCCCTCGACCGTCGTCGGCTGCGCCGTACCGTTGAAAGCGTCCCAGAGGGCCTGCTTGACCCGGTCGAGGTTCACGAAGCCGGCATTCGGCCAGGAATAGCCACGGTCGAGCGGATCGATCGCGCGCCTGGGGTAAGGGTGGAAGCTGAAGGCGTCCATGAGCGGGCGGGTGCGGCCGCTCTTCCGGTACCAGACGCCGAGCGCGCGCAGGAAACGGAC
This sequence comes from Actinomycetes bacterium, assembly GCA_023251945.1. Classification (GTDB taxonomy): domain Bacteria; phylum Actinomycetota; class Thermoleophilia; order Gaiellales; family Gaiellaceae; genus GMQP-bins7. The sequence continues at coordinate 20,511 of JAHEXT010000022.1, read as the reverse complement.
GGGCGACGTGGACACGTTGTTCTTCGCGTCGGGCCGGTCGTTGCCGCGAGGAGAGAGTCCGACGCCGACGACTGTGATGTTCGGGTCCGCCGCCTTCAGCGCGTCGTACGCCGCTGCGAGGTACGGCCCGAACGCGGAGGCGGACGCGTTCGCTTGCCCCGCGAACTGCGGCCGCCAGAAAGCTGTCTGGTTCGGCTCGTTGCCGACCACGAACCGCTTCACCTCTGGATAGATGGATGCGACCGCCGCGACATAGGAGCCGAAGAGCGACGGCGACCCGAGCCCCGCCTCGAGCTCCCTCGACGGATACGGGTATACGGCCAGCACGACCTCGAGACCCGCGTCGAGAGCACTCGGGATGACGCGGTCGAGGAGCGCCTTGTCCTGAATGACGATGGGCTCGCTCGGCTTGAAGCGGACCCCGATCACCGTCTGGCGCAGCCCGAGCGCGGTCATCTCGCCGTAGAGCGCGACTCCCCCATCCGCCGCGTACTTCGCGGAATCGTCGTTTGCTCCCACGTCGGCAGCAGACGCGGTCGCCGCTCCAGTCAGGAGCGCCACGGTGAGAGCCGATGCCGCAGCGAGGAGTCGCATTGTGATTCCGTTCTGCGGGCTCCCCACTGCCCGCTGGCAGGTGGAAAGCCTAGAGTCGAGTCAGGATCGCGTCAAGGAGCCGACCGGCGCCGAAACGCACCGGATCGTCGGTCGGGAGCCCGATCTCCGCCTCCGTGGCGGCAATGGCGGCCTGGGCCTCGTCATCGCTCTCGATCGGGCTCGTGTTCAGCGCGATGCACGCGACCTTCGCGGGACGCCTCGGCAGGGAGATCCGCTCGTGGATCTCCACGAGCACGGGAAGCGGAGGGATCGGGTGTCCGGGACAACCTTCGATCTCGGTCGAGCCCGCCAGGTGGCAGAGGACGAACGCGTGTGGTGCGGCACCGTGTACGAGGCCGAGCGTGACGCCCGAGTACATCGGATGGACGAGCGAGCCCTGCCCTTCGACGAACAGCAGCCTTCCCCCACGCTCGACGCCCTCCACGACGAGCCGCTCGGCGGCGCCCGCCAGGAAGTCGGCAACGACGGCATCCACCGCGATCCCCCAGCCCGCGATCGCGATTCCCGTCTGGCCGGTCGGCACGAACACCGACTCGAGGCCTCGCCGCCGTGCCTCGAGGTCGAGCTCGACGGCCACCGTCTTCTTCCCGATCGCGCAGTCGGAGCCGACGGTGAGGACGATCTTCGTGTCGAGCTCGAGGTTCGCTCCCGTCGGAACGTTGAGATCCGCGGGAGGCTTCCGGAGATCGCGTAGCTCCACGCCGAACTGCGTCGCGAGCTGCATCAGCTCGGGATCCTCGGAGATGAACTCATGGAGCCCGTTCTCGACGTCGAGCCCCTTCGCGATGCAGCTCTTCAGAAGCTCACGCCAGGCGGGCGGAAACCGTCCGCCTTGCGTGGCGACGCCGACGATCGCGACCGTCGGGTCGAAGCACAGGGCATCGTTGACGGTGCCGACGATCGGGATCCCCTCGCGTGTCTCCCCTGCACGGGCCGAGTCCAGGATCGCGACGACGGGGTCGGGACCGTAGCGGATGATCCCGCGCATCGTCTTTCCGTAGTGCGGATCGTGGGAGAACCCCTCGCCGAGGATGAGGATGCGCCTCGGCTTGCCGCCCGTCACCACGCGACGGAGACGCCGAGGCCAGGCGCGACCGACGGAACCTGGACGCCGTCGACGAGATCGACGCCGGGGCAGGGGTCCTCCCCCAGGAGGAGGTTCCCGTCCAGGTCCACGTGGTCGCAGAGCGGCGCGACGCAGCAGCCCGCGGCAATCCCGAGTCCCGACTCGAGCATGCAGCCGAGCATGACTCCGAGCCGGAGCGCGCGCGCCGCGTGCACCATGCGGAGCGCCTCCCGGATCCCGCCCGACTTCGCGAGCTTGATGTTGATCCCGTGCGCGATCTCCGCACAGGGCGCGACGTCGGCGAGCGTGTGGCAGTCCTCGTCGACGAAGATCGGGACCGGCGAGCGGTCGCGCAGCACGCGGCCTCCCTCGTCACCCGCCCGGAGCGGCTGCTCGCAGTACTCCACGCCCAACTCACGGAGCTGTGGGAGCGCGTCGAGCGCCTCCTCGAGCGACCACCACTCGTTGACGTCAACCTGGAGCGGCAGGTCGGTCACAGAACGCACGGCCCGCACGCGCTCGACGTCGAGCCCGTCTCCGCCGCCGAGCTTCAGCTTCAGGCGCCGGTAGGCGGGCGCAGCGCGCTCTGCGCGGAGAGCCATGTCGTCGGGGTCGCCGAGCCAGATCGTCCAAGAGGTCGGCGGTCCGGCCCTCGGGACTCCGAGCAGGCGGCCGGCCGGGACGCCGAGGAGCTTCCCCTGGAGATCGTGCAGCGCCGCATCGAGTGCGGCCTTCGCCGCCTGCTCGCCGGGCACCGCTGCCAAACGCTCGCCGATCTCCTCGAGCGCGAACGGGTCTTCCCCGAGGCGCTCCGCATGCTCCTCCACGAACGCCTTTGCGGATTGCGCCGACTCGTCGTAGCGGTCTGCTGCGGGCGCCGCTTCCCCGAATCCGGTGACCCCTTGGTGGCTCAGAGCCACATGGACGACGTCCACATCGTCCGCGGCGCCGCGCGAGATGACGAACGTCTCGGCCAGGTGCAGACGAACGATTCGCGCTTCGACCTCCACGCTCGGAGCCTAACCTCGTCGGGGCACTACACTGGCACCTCACGCGCCCGTAGCTCAGGGGATAGAGCGCGCGCCTCCGGAGCGCGAGGTCGCAGGTTCAATTCCTGCCGGGCGCATCCCTACGATTGCGTGCGGTGCCCCCGTTCGTCCCCGGGCTCGAGCTCGCTCGCGCTTTCTACGAGGAGGCCGTCGCCGCGCTCCTCGGCGACACTCCTCACTCGGCGGCGCTTCTCGGCTGGGGTTCCGAAGTCCTCGGCTTCGACACGTCTCGGTCGACCGACCACGGCTGGGGACCGCGGCTACAGGTCTTCGTGCGGGGCGGGGAGACGTCACGGGTCAGGCGTGTCATCGACGAAGGCCTGCCTGACGAGTTCCACGGCTGGCCGACGCGGTTTGGCTGGGATGAGGTCCCCGCGTCGCATCACGTCGAGGTAGGCCCACTCGAAGACTGGCTCACAGCGCGCCTCGGGTTCGACCTACGCCGCGGCATGACCACGAAGGACTGGTTGGCCGCGCCGCAGCAGGTCCTGCTCGAAGTCACCCAAGGAGCCGTCTTCCACGACGGGCTCGGCGACCTCACGACCGCGCGGAAGGCGCTCTCCTGGTACCCCGACGAAGTCTGGCTCTGGCTTCTCGCCTGTCAGTGGCGGCGCATCGACCAGGAGGAGCCGTTCGTCGGCCGTGCGGCCGACGTCGGAGACGAGCTCGGGTCACGCATCATCGCGGCCAGGCTCGTCCGCGACGTCATGCGCATGTGTTTCCTCCAGGAGCGCCGCTATGCCCCGTACAGCAAGTGGCTCGGCTCGGCATTTCGCGAGCTCGACGCGTACGGGGTACTGGGCGATCCTCTGCTCGACGTCCTCGCGGCGACGGACTACGCGGCGCGCGAGATGACGCTCGTCGAGGTGGTTCACATCCTTGCCGGACGGCACAACGGGCTGGGGATCACCGCGAACGTGGACGAGAGCGCCGGCCTCTTCCACGACCGGCCCTTTCGTGTTCTGGGCTCAGGTCGGTTCGTGGACGCCTGCCTCGAGCGCGTGTCTGACCGCTGGTTGCGGTCCCTTCCGCTCGTGGGCGCGGTGGACCAGTTCGTCGACTCGACGGACGTTCTCAGCGAGCCGGGCGTGTTTCCGCAGACCGCATGGCTCTTCGACGCGTGGACCGTGGAGGCGAAGGCCGACTAGAAGATCAGCGAACGTGAGGAGCGTTCTCTTTGCACGGCAACCGGTGGATGCCGAGCCGCCAGGACGCCGTGTCGCGCGTGGCCGGGAACAGATCCGGCCAGTCCTTCACCACGAGCCAGAGACCGGCGAGGGCCACGACCGCCATCCACGGGGAGAAGTACGCGAAGTGCGCAACGGACACGACCGGGGTGGCGGCCAGAATCGTGAACCCCGCGTGGTACTCGTGGATCCGCCGCCCGAAGAGATGGAGGCGCGGGCCGAGCTCGTGCCGCTCGATCCAGATCAGGAACTTCATGCCGCCGACGGTAGGCGGCGGCAGTGCCGCGCGAAACCGGCCTAGCCCCGGACTTGCCTCGGGAAGCTCCCTGGACTCTTACGGCGTCTGGCTCAGGGTTAGCCCCTGGTCACACCCGGCTCCGTGTGTGACGATCCGCGCGTGTCCGTGACCGGCTGGATCGTCGACACGCCCACGAAGCCCGCCCGGCTCGCGATCGCGCTCGCCGGGCTCGGCCTCGGCGTGATCGCCTATCGGGTGCAGATCGACAACCTGAACATCCTGGGCCCTTTCACGACGCCGACGCGCGCCTGGGCGATCGTCGCCGTCGCGTGGGCGTTTCTCTTCGCCGGCCTCGTAGCGTGGACTCGGCGACCCGGCAACCTCGTCGGTCCGCTCATGCTCGCCGCCGGCTTCGCCCTGCTTCTGCGGCAGCTGCGCTACAGCCACGACCCTCTCCTGTTCACGGTCTTCTTCGTTCTGGGCGAGCTCGCGTACGCCCTCGTCGGCCACTCGGTGCTCGCCTACCCGTCGGGGCGGGTGACCGACCGCGCCGAGCGCGCGCTCGTCAAGGTGGGGTACGCGACGGTCCTCACCGTCCCACTCGTCACGCTCTTCTTCTACGACGCCAGCAAGCCGCTCCTCTTCTTCGACCCGACGCCAAGGCAGAGCGAGCTCCTCGTGAGCGGGAGCGCTCAGATGGTCGAGCTGCTCCAGAAGGGCCTCGTCATCTGGTTGTACGGCGTGCTCGCGACGCTCTTCATCGTGCTGATCCTGCGCAGGCTGGCCTCGGCGACTCCGAGGGCGCGGAGGATGCTGGCGCCGCTCCTGCTCGCGGCGATTGCGATCGCCCTGCGGGCGGTTTTCGAATGCGTCTTCACGTTCGTCGACCGGCCGTTCGCCTACGACTACGTGTTCTGGTGGCAGATCGTAGGGTTCATCGCCCTTCCGCTCGCCCTGATGGCCGGGCTGGTCCGCGCGCGGCTTGCGCAGGCCACCGTCGGCGATCTCGTCCTCGAGTTGGAGACGACGCAGCCGCACGGGATTCGTGATGCACTCGCACGCGCACTCGGCGATCCAACGCTCGAGGTCGCGTTCTGGTTGCCGGAGCGGCGTGAGTTCGCGGACTCGGCCGGTCGGCCGGTCGAGCTCCCCGAGGGTGGACGGCGAGCGGTCACCAAACTCGACCAAGACGGTGAGCCGGTCGCGGCGCTCATCCATGACCCGTCGCTGCTCGACGAGCCCGAGCTCGTTCGGGCGGCTGGTGCCGCCGCCCGGCTCGCGCTCCAGAATGCCCGCCTCCAGGCGGAGATGCGGGCGCAGCTTCAGAAGGTGCAGGAGTCCCGCGGGCGTATCGTCGCGGCGGCGGACGAGGAGAGGCGCCGGATCGAGCGCGATCTGCACGACGGCGCCCAGCAGCGGCTGGTCGCGCTGGCGCTCCAGCTTCGTCTTGCCCAGCGCCGGCCCGGCGAACATGCCGATCCCGAAGTCGACCGCCTGCTCGAGGCCGCGGTCGACGAGCTCCAGGCGGCCGTCAACGAGCTCCGTGAGCTCGCGCGGGGCGTGCACCCGGCGATCCTCACCGAGGAGGGCCTCGCGGCAGCGCTCGACTCGCTCGCGAGCCGAAGTCCCCTCCCGGTCTCGCTTGAGGTACTCGATGCACGCTTGCCGCCAGAGGTGGAAGCCACGGCGTACTTCGTGGCGTGCGAGGCGCTGGCGAACGTCGTCAAGCACGCAGAGGCCTCGAAGGCGGCGATCAGCGCCTGGCGCCAGAATGGCTCCCTCATGATCGAGGTCGAGGACGACGGCATCGGCGGAGCCAGGACCGAGGACGGCTCCGGCCTGCGCGGGCTCACCGATCGGGTCGAGGCACTCGGAGGCCGACTCACGATCCAGAGCCCCGTCGGGGGAGGGACGCGACTCGTGGGAGAGATCCCCTGCGCGTCGTGATCGCAGAAGACTCGGTGCTGCTCCGCGAGGGGCTTGCGCGCGTCCTCGGCGAGTCCGGGTTCGAGGTGGTCGCCCAAGTCGGAGACGCCACGGAGCTGCGCAGGGCGGTACGGCGTACGAAGCCAGACGTCGCGATCGTCGACGTCCGCATGCCGCCGACCCAGACCGACGAGGGCGCCCAGGCGGCCAAGGAGATCAGGGCGGAGCACCCCGAGGTCGCTGTGCTCGTTCTCTCGAACGTCGTCGAGGCCCGGGTCGCTCTCGAGCTCTTCAGCGAGCGCCCGGAAGGATTCGGCTACCTGCTGAAGGACCGCGTGCTCGAGATCGACGACTTTCTCGAGTCGGTTCGGCGTGTCGCGGGCGGCGGGACGGCGATCGACCCGGATGTCGTCATCCAACTCGTCGGTCGTCGCCGCGTCCACGACCCGCTCGAGGAGCTAACGCCACGCGAGCGCGAGGTTCTGGGTCTCATGGCGGAAGGCCGTTCCAACCGCGGCATCTGCGAGAAGCTCTTCGTCAGCCCGAAGACGGTCGAGACGCACGTCAACAGCATCTTCCTCAAGCTCGACCTGGCGCCCGCGCCCGACGACCACCGACGCGTGCTCGCCGTCCTCGCCTTTCTGCGCTCGTAGCCGCCCCCGCCGGAGGTCAGGGAAGACCCTGAGATCCGGGGCGAAAAGGTTGGAGGGGTGCCCCGAGTGAAGTCCGAGGAGCGCCCGGTTTCCCCGTGCCCGGCTCCCGCCTACCGTCGGTGCCATGGAGAGACGGACTCAGACGGATCGCCTCCGGCGCACGCTCACGGCTGCCGAGCGCGTGGTTCCGTGGCTCGCGCTCGTGGCGGCGCCGCTCGGACTCTTCCTGCTGCTCCGAAGCCAGCGCGAGGCGATCGCGATGCTCGACTCGATCGGTTGGGACGCGATCGCCCCGAGCGCGCTTGCGTTCATGCTCGCGCCTCTGCTGCAGGGGGTCTCGTTCTGGATCGTCCTGCGGCTCTTCGCGTGTCGGACGTCGCTCCTCGACGCGATGGTCGTCTGGTCGCGCTCGTACATCGTCCGCTATGTGCCCACCGGCACGCTCGCGGTTGCCTACCGCTTGAGCGCACGACGGAGGCTCGGCGCCTCGGCCGATCAGGTGCTCGCCGGCTTTACGTACGAGCACGTCGGCGTGCTCGTCGCAGCGGCGGCCGCCTGCCTCGCTCTGTTCGCCCTCGCCGGAGACCTCCCGCCGCTCCTCCCACTCGCGATCGCGCTTGCGGCGCTCGTGCTCGCTGCGGCCCTGCGACCGGGGATCGCCGGCCGCGGCGTGGAGGCTCTGACCCGGCGTCTCGGCCTCCAGCACGGGGTCATCCTCGAAGGGCGGCAACTCGCGACCGTCGTGGCCGTGAACGTCCTCGGCTGGCTCGGCACCGGTACTGCGGTCTACCTCTTCGTGACGACGGTGACGGGGAGCGCGCCCCCATTTCTCTGGCTCGCCGGCACGTACACGGCAGGCTATCTCGTCGGGTTCGTCGCTCCACTCTCGCCAGGCGGCCTCGGCGTGCGAGAGGGGATGCTCGTGGTACTCCTCGCCCCCCATTACGGCATGGGCGTCGCGATCGCACTCCCGATCGCGATTCGGCTCGTGAACATTGCCGGCGAGCTGCTCGCTGTCGCTCTGGTGCATGCGGTGTATGTGGTCCACACCGCCTCGACTCGCATGGGCGGGATTGCGGCCGAGGTGGAGTGCACAGCGGCCGCCGAACCGGTGTTGCAGGGACGAAGCAAGCCTCGCCCTCGGGCCGGGCATGCCCGGCCCCTACAAGAGTTGGCGTAGAGCCGTAACGAGCCGGTCGACGTCGTCCTCGTCGTTGTACGGGCCGATCGAGAAGCGCAGGATCCGTCTACCGTCGCGCTCGCTCACCGGGACCTCGACCCGGAACTCGTCGTAGAGCCGGCGCCAGAGCTCGGCGGCGTCGCCGGGAGGGAGTTCGATCGCTCGCATGAACGGCGCAGGAACGCCCGGGATCCGTGGAAGGCCGAGACCCGCGAGGCGCCGCTCCGCGTCGTCTGCGAGCGCGCGACAAGCGTCGAGATCGAAGGTCGCGTGCACCTCGATCGCCTTCGGGACCGCGAGGTAGGCGGCCGGATCGCGTGTGCCCAGCCAGCCGTGCCGCTCAGCGAAGTCTGCCTCCCCGTGGTAGCCCCAGCTGATCACGACAGGCTCGATCCAGCTCTGGTGCTCCGGGCGTGTCCACAGGAATCCGGTCCCTTTCGGAGCGCAGAGCCACTTGTGGCAGCTACCCGCGTAGACGTCCGCTCCCAACTCGTCGAGATCGAGCTCGACCTGACCCGGCGCGTGTGCCCCGTCCACGATCGAGAGGACGCCGGCTTCGCGCGCCCCGGCGCAGATCTCCTCGACCGGGAGGACGAGCGCGGTCGGCGACGTGATGTGCGAGACGAAGACCGCCCGCGTACTCGGCCCGATCCTGTCAACCAGCGCGTCCGGCTCGCAGAGCACGAGGTTCGCCCGTACGAACTCCCACGTCCGGAGGAGCCCTCCGTACTCGTGCGCCGTGGTCAGCACCTCGTCCTTCGGGCCGAGCCGGAGCGAACGGATGACCGCGTTCAGACCGGAGGTCGCGTTCGGGGCGAGCACGAGATCGGCCGCCCTCGCACCGACGAAGGCGGCGAGCGCCGCCTGCGCGTCCGCGAGCAGACCCGGGCGGCCGCCCGTGTCCCAGAACCATTCGGTGAGCCGCCGGGCGAGGAAGTTGGTCGGCTCCCGCTCGAGCTCCCGTTGGAGCCGCTGGTACTCCTCGAACACCGGTACCGGGCAGGCTCCGAAGCTCCCGTGGTTCAAGTACGCGACATCAGGGTCGAGCAACCACTCCACGGGCGTACTCTCGCAGCGGTCGGCGAGCCAGGGCTCGAGAGCGGGGAGCGGCGTGTGGCCGCCGCTCCCCGCCATTGCGTCAGGACCTCGCGGATGCCTTCCTTCGCGAAGCTCCTCTGCGCGCCTTCGGTCGGCCGGCCTTGCCGGTCGTCGTCGGCAGAGGGAGGCCTTCGAACCCGCGAAGCGCCGCGGGCGCCGCCACGTCGCCTTCCGCGGCCTCCGTGACGAGGTCGAGTCGTGCAACCGCCTCGTGCAGGTGGTCGGCGCCGCCGCCGAGGGCGACGTACATCCCGACCTCCGGATGGAGGAGCAGTGCGGCGGCTTGATTGTCCGCCTCCGACTGCGGGAAGTCGACCCACACGTCCGTGCTCGTCTGGACGCCGCACGGCACGCCGCCGGCGCTCCAGACGATGCGGAGCGTGACCGTGTGCCTTCCAGGCGTCTCGAACGCGAAGCCGTTCGAGCTCCAGTACAGCCGCGTATCGGCTTCCAGGTAGTTCCCGGGGGCGAGGTCGGCGATGGACACACGGTCGGTGCGAACCTCGAACGACGGCATCGCCCTCGTCTTGCCGCTCGGCGTCGTGACGCTGACGAATGCATGCTGGGCCTCGACGCCGATGTCCGTGGGCACGGGGATCGGCTCTGCGGCGTGGTTCTGGAGCGTCCACGAGAGCCTCAGCGGCTCGCCGAGGGCGATCCGACTTCCAACCGTCTGCACCGTCAGCTCGAGCTCGGCAGGGTCGAACAGGTACCGGTCGGCTTCGGGCACCGTCGACGTGTGGCCCGAGCCGAAGGTCATCCCGCCCGGCCGGACGACGATGTCCGGGAAGTGGACCAGATGGTGCCGCACGTGCTCGTTGAAGGAGAGGTTGATCTGGTCCGGGAAGACGCCCGGACCGCCGGTGGCTGGCCCGCCGAGGACGTCTGCGACGCTCGGCGTCGTCGTCATGATCGAGTTGTCGGCACCGCCCTCCTGCTCCTGGTGGATCTGGTTGAAGCCGTGGCCGACCTCGTGGGTCGCGCTGCGCATGAACGCACGAGGCACGTCCCGCTGCTTCTGACCGGCAGCGGTGCCGAAGTTCGCCGACTGCGACGCCGGGTAGCCGTCGTCGGAGAAACTGGCGACGCCCTCACGCGGCACCCCGATCTGGTCATACATGACGCCGCGCCCGCAGCCCATCTTCGCGGGCACGACGACGAGGTGCATCCGCCACTCCTTGTCCAGGTCGGTAGTCGGCTTACGCACGCTGAGCATGAGCGCGTGCAGGTTGGCGCTCGACCAGCAGTCGGTGGCGTTTACCCCCGCCGGTACTGGAATTGCCGTCTGGTCGTACACGACGGTGAGCCTCCACCCTGCCTTCGCGAACACGGTCTCGAAGCTCTCGGTCCCCGAGCCGGAGATCGCCGGCACGGGCTGCGGCGCCACAGACCCCGTGAGGGTGTCGATCTCGAGCGTCGCCCGCCGGAAGTACTTCGAGACCCACTGCATCGTGAACGCGCCCTTGTCCGCGCCGCCCTCGTAGAGCCGGCCCTCGAAGTAAGGGCCGCTCGAAAGCGCCGGCGGCGCTTTCTGCTCGAGCACGATCTCGACCGTCCGCGTCCCGGGCGGGGACGGGAACGAGCCGTTGAAGGAGCCCGCGGGTGGCTGGGTGTAGACGTACTCTTCTGCCGTCAGCGTCAGGGTGCAGGGTCCACGCGTGATGAACGGGCTGCGCCGGACGCCCGTGACCTTCAGATACGAGTAGTAACGGCTGCGCGGGTAGATCGGAATCTGCTGCTTGCGGAAAAGCGGTGCATTCACGATTGCCCCGGTAACGGGAGGCGAAAGCTCGAGCTCCGGTCGCGCCGCGAGCGCAAGGCGCTCCCGCCATGTGAGCGCAGCCCTTTGAGCCGGCAGTGGAATGGTGGGGAAGGTGTAGTAGCGGTAGAGATCGCCGCTGATGGTCGTCGTCCCGCCCGCCTTGTCCACCCGTAGCGTCCCCTGGTATGCGACTAGGCCGCCTGGGCTGAACTGAATCCCGTAGCAGCCCTCCTTGAGGTCGATCTGGCAGAACTTGAAGGTCTCGGGGAAGCCCAGCTCGGGCGGCCACCCTCTGGGAATGGCCGGGAGCGGGATCCCCCGCGGCATCTCGGGGCCCTCCGGGTCCGGGGTGAAGCCCGCCTCTCCGCCAAACGGAGCCAGCGGCTCGGCGAGCGGAACCGGGCCGGCCCCAGCTGCGGATGGAACGGGCGGCTGTGGCACCTCCACAAGCCCGTGGTCGTGCATGTCGTCAGACATGTCATCGCTCCTTGTCGTGAGTGAGCCGCAGCCGGTGGTCGTTCAGAACGTCACCTCCTCCCTCAGGGCTCTTCCGGCGACGCCGTGCCGGCTCGCTGGTAGGTGAACTCGCAGCCATCGTCGTCGACGAACGTCAGGTCGTCGCCGGCGACGCTGAACCGGTACCCGATGCGCTCGTCGGTGGCCGTCCCCAGCCGTACGTCGCCCGGACCGGTGACTTCGTAGCCGCCGATGTCCCAGCGGACAAAGCTCTGGCCCGGGCCGCGTCGAGCCAGGTACCGATGCTCGAAGAACTGGATCTCGTCCGGGTAGGCACGCGCGCACTCGCTGTCCGAGGCCTTGCGCCAGGTGCCGACGAGCTGGACGTGGGCCGCCGGCAGATCGCCCGGAGGCCCCGCGCCGGGTGGCCGCCCCTCACCCACTCGTCGACCTCACCAGGGGTTGGCGTCCATGCGCTGCCGCAGCAACGGGAGCCGACGGCTTCAGGTTCCTCTCCCTCCGTTGCCTCAGCTCGGAGCTTCCTCCATGCACCGCTTCGTGTCAAGCGCCACGACTGCGTGCTGGGCCGGAACCGCTCGGGCGGGCGGCTAGTGTCTCACAGTGCGCGGCCTCCTCCGGACGTACTTCCCGCCTCTCCCGCGCGCGGTCACGACGCTCCAGGTAGGCGGGCTCGTCAACTCCTTCGGGAACGGTGTCGTGCTCCCGTTCCTGTTCATCTACCTGCACAACGTGCGCGGAATCGCACTCGGCGTGGTCGGGCTGATCGTGGCGACCCACGCGGTCGTGAGCATGGTCGCAGGCCCCGTCTTCGGCTCGCAGATCGACCGCTTCGGCGGGAAGAGGACGCTCGCGGCCGCCCTCGTCATCCTCACGATCGGCTATGCCGCCTACGCGCTCGTGTACGAGCCGTGGCAGGGATTCCTCGTCGCCGCGATCAGCGGGATCGGCGTCGGTGGCTTCTGGCCCTCCCAGTCCACCCTGATCGCCGGGCTCACCCCCAGCCGGCAGCGTCCCGCGGCGTTCGCGATGCAGCGGGTCGTCATGAACCTCGGGATCGGGCTCGGAGCGCTCGCGGGCGGCCTGATCGCGACGACCAGCTCGCCTGGGACGTTCACCGTCCTCTTCCTGCTCGACGCCGCGACGTTCCTCGCCTACGCGGCCGTGATGCTCGCCCTCGTGCCTTCCCCTGCGCTCGGCGGCGGTGCGCACCCGCCCGGGACCTCGGGTTCCTACCGCGACGTCCTGCGGCACCGTGCGTTCGTCGCCGTCATCGGGCTCAACGCCCTCTTCATCTTCGCGGGCTTCTCGGGGTTCGAGGTTCTGCCGGTGTACGCGAAGAACGAGGCGGGCCTCACCGAGACCCAGATCGGGCTCCTCTTCTTCGTCAACACCGTCGTCATCGTCCTCGCCCAGCTCCCGATCGCCCGGCTCGCCCAGGGCCGACGGCGGATGCCGACGCTCGCGCTGCTCGGCCTGCTCTGGGCGGGAGCCTGGATGATCGTGCCGCTCGCGGGTTCGGCTGCCGCCGGCAGCGCGGTCTGGTTCCTGACGACTGCCATGGCCGTCTTCGCGGTCGGCCAGTGCCTGCACGGGGCCGTCCAGGCGCCCCTCGTCGCCGATCTGGCGGAGCCGCGACTCCTCGGGCGCTTCATGGCGCTGTCGGCGCTCTCGTGGCAGGTCGGCTTCGCCCTCGGCCCGGCGATCGGCGGGTTCGGCCTCGCAGTGTCGCCGAACGGAGTCTGGCTCGGCGCCGCGGCCCTCTGCGCAGTCGGCGGCGCGCTGGCGCTCGTGGTGGAGAGCGCGCTTCCGGCACGGGCCCGCCGGACGCCGGTCGCCGCGCCCGTGTCCGCCTGACGGGAAGGCTCCGGGGCTACAATCTCGAAACCATGATCCGGAACGCCGACGACCCACTCAGTCCCTGTGCCGAGCCTGCCCCGCATCCGGCGCTCTCGCACGGCCCGCAGCGCGGGCGAGGTGGTCGCGTACCCGGCGCCGGTCGTCCACGAACTCTCCGCTAGCGGTCTCACCTGGATCAACGTCGTCGCGCCCGACGTCGGGACGGCGCAGACGCTCGCCGAGCGCTTCGGCTGGCACCCCCTCGACGTCGAGGATGTCGTGTCGAAGCGCCAGCGCCCGAAGGTCGACGACTACGAGGAGGACGGGTATCTCTTCGCCGTCCTCCACTTCCCCGTCTTCGACTCGACGATTCAGCGCCTGAACGCCGCGGAGCTCGACCTCTTCATCGGGCACGACTACGTCGTCACCGTCCCGAACCGGGAGCTCCTCCCAGTCACGCGCCTGTTCCGCCGCTGCGAGGAAGACGAGCGCTTGCGCGACCAGCTCTTCGCGCGCGGATCGGGCCGGCTGCTGTACGAGATCCTCGACGACCTGTTCGACTACTGCTTCCCGATCCTCGACAAGATCGCGCACAAGCTCGACGTGATCGAGGACGAGATGTTCGAGGGCCGCTCCCAGGAGGTCGTCCGCGACCTCTCGAACGTCAAGCAGGAGATCATCTCCTACCGCAAGATCATCAAGCCCGAGCGCTCGACCCTGCGCGTGCTCGAGCGGCGGGTCGAGCACTTCTTGCCCGAGGAGCTCGAGCTCTACTTCGACGACATCGTCGACTCGGCCGAGCGCATCTGGGACCTCCTCGACAACTCCAAGGAGGTCGTCGAGGCGCTCGAGTCCACGAACGAGTCGGTCATCTCCCATCGCCAGAACGACGTGCTGCGGCTGCTGACCGTGATCAGCGTGACCATCCTGCCGCTCACGCTCGTCACGGGCCTCTTCGGGATGAACGTCCTCTTCCCCGGCGAGGGGACGGAAGCAGGGTTCTGGGGGATCCTGGTCGCGCTCGGGGTGATCGCGGCGGCGGCGCTCGGCTTCTTCCGCTTGAAGCGCTGGCTCTAGCAGCGTTCGAGAGACGCTCGGCGGCGAGGCCTCCCTCTCCGCTTTGAGCGGATCTTGAGGACGCGGTGGGATGGTGGCTCCGACCGAAGAGAGAGGAGCACCAAGTGAAAAGCCTGCTTGCAGGACTGACAGCCGCTCTGGCGATCGCTGCCCTCGCGACTGGGGCGGCCCGGGCCGACACGTCCTACTCCGACCCGGCGGGCGACGTGTTCGCGACGAACCCCGCCGTCGTCGGGCTCGACCTCACAGCGGTCGAAGTGAGCAACACCCCCGACGGCACGATTACGTTTCGGGTGACGATCGCGAACGCGCAGACGCTCCCGGTACTGGGCGCGGTTGGCGTCGGTCTCGACCTCGACAAGAACCTCGACACGGGCGACGAGGGTTTCGAGGCGTTCGCGCTCTACGTGAGAGACCCCTTCGGGAGAGAGTCGCTCGCATTCCAACGCTGGAGCCCCATCGACGGTGAGCTGGTCGAGATGCCCACGACCGGCATGTCCGCGAGCTTCTCCCAGGGCGTCTTCAGCTGGACCGTCCCCCGGAGCAAGCTGCTCGACACGTCCGGCTTCGCCTTCGTGGTTGTGAGTCTCGTCTTCACCCCCGACCTCGTGAACTTCGCCGCCGACATCGCCCCCGACTCGAATCAGCTCTGGGTGTACGACCTCGTCGGGCTTGCGCCGCCGCCTCCACCGCCGACGCTGTCGGCCTCGAATCCCACCGGCTCTCCTCCCAAGCCCGTGGCGGGGAAGAGGTTCACGGCAAGTGTCGTCGTCACGCGCTCCGACACCGGCGAGGCGATGACCTCCGGCACGGTCTCCTGCGCGGTCCGCGTCGGGACAGCGAGGGTTGCCGCCGTGGGCCGCTTCCGCGGCGGCCGGGTCCAGTGCGCGATGACCGTCCCGCGTAACGCGAAGGGGAAGATGCTCCGCGGGACGATCACCGTCGACGCGCTGGGCGCCTCGGTGAAGAAGCCCTTCAGCTTCCGCGTGGCCTGATCGACGCGGGCCTCGGCCGGGCCCCACCCGCCGCATCGGGGGGCCCGGCCGTGTTCGCCGTCAGAGGAGGATCTGCAATGCCGTCTCGGATGGGCAGCCCCGGCGCAAGAGCCCCGAAGCGTCATGGAGGTCGACCTCGACATGCGAGGCCAACATGAGAGCCGAGCCGATGTCGTAGCCGGCGCGGACGAGTTCGTCGAATCGCCAGCGAAGGATCGCTTCGGCCTCGGTCTCATCGATCAACTCGAACTGGGCCGCAGTCATCGCCGGCCTCCCTCTCGTCTCGGCTTCCGGCTCACAGTTGAGCCGCATCGGATCGGCCGGGCGCCCGCTTGAGGTCCTGAACCGCCGAGCCGAAGGTCCGGTTCCGGCGCCGAACGTCCCCCAGACGAGTGACGGTCTAGCGGGGCCGCGTCTCGACGGGGCCGTAGGGGTTCCACGACACACGGCACGCACCCCACATCCCCCGCCGCGCGGACCGGGCAGCCGACGTCGCGCCGAGCAGCGCTCCCGCGTACCGGCCGCGCTCGCCGCCGTAGAACCACGGCGTCGCGGCGCCGCGACGCACCAGCTCGACGTTCACGTTCAGGCGGCCGGTGTGGATGTACCGGAGCAGCCGGCCGTAGCGGTCGACCCGGTCGAGCTGCGGGTCGGCCTCGAGGACGACGCCCGCGCCGGCAGGAGCGAGGCGAGCGAGCTCCCGGGTCGACGCGGCCGCGTAGCACTCTTCTCCCGATTCGGGTGCGTCGATCTGGAGGAGCCGGACCCGTGCGCCTCCGCGGAGGACGAGCGTGTCGCCGTCGATGATCCGCTCGACCGTGGCGCTGCTCCCGGTGGCGTTACTCGAGCCCGCGCACGCGGCGACGGGCGCGAGCACGAGAAAGGCCGCGGCAACCACCGCTCGGACGAGTCGCGAAGACATGTCCTTCGCGGACGATGGTACGTCGCGTAGGTGTCGACCGGAGGTTCTATGTCAAAGACGACCGCAGCGGCCGCGAAGCGGCCGCCTTTAGGAATTTCTGCGCGACCGGGATCTGCGTGAGCGGATCCCGGTCTTGCGCCAAGTACTAGACCGGCGGCAGGTCTTCGAGGCCCTTGCGCTTCGCCTTGTCCTTGCGGTCGACGCTCCAGGCGAAGAGAAGGAGACCACCGCAGACGACCACGATCGCCGCGCCGATGCCCACCTGGGCCCAGATGTTGCCGAAGATCGCGATCGCCGCCACACCCGCGAAGAGGAGCAAGATCGCCACTCCCGCCAGCTTGAGCGCGTAGCTCAACATGGTGACGCGAGTCTACGGCGCTTCGCCCGCCCGCCGCAACCCCGGTTCCGAACGGTGGTAGAAACCCCGCATGACGAAGCCTCTCTGGGCACCCTGGCGGCTCGAGTACGTGCAGCACGCAGACGAGCTCGAGGGGTGCATCTTCTGCGTGGAGGCCGCAGGGAAGGTGCCCGTGGATTCGTCGATGCTCGTCCACCGCGGTAACGACGCGCTCGTGCTCCTGAACAAGTTCCCCTACTCGTCAGGCCACCTGATGGCCGCGCCGGTCCGGCACGTGGGTGCGCTCGCCGAGCTGACCGACGCGGAGGCCCTCGAGCTCCACCGTCTCTCGGTTGCGGGCATGGACACGCTCGACCGCACCTACGGCCCGGACGGGTTCAACCTCGGCTGGAATCTCGGCCACATCGCCGGGGCCGGCATCGTCGACCACGTGCACGTCCACGTCGTCCCGCGCTGGTCCGGCGATACGAACTTCATGCCCGTGCTGGCGGACGTGAAGGTGCTCCCGGAGCACCTGCTCGCGACGCGCGACCGGCTCCGCGCGGCGTGGCGGTAGCCGCGCGAGGCGGCGGTAGAATCCGCCGCACGCGGACGTAGCTCAGTCGGTAGAGCACTGGCTTCCCAAGCCAGGTGTCGCGGGTTCGAGCCCCGTCGTCCGCTCTGAGAAAAGCCCCGGAAACCGGCCCTTTCTCAATGCGACCAGGCGGTTGTCGTTCGGGCCAGAGGCCCGGCCATCTTCAGCGCACCACCGGCCACTCGGCGAGGAACGAGCGACCGCGAACGATGAGCGAAATGGCCTCGCGTGCGTAGATGCCGATGATCGTCGTGTAACCAACTTGGCGGAATCGACGCGGCGAGTGGTAGACGCAGTGATCCGCGATGTAGACGATGCGCCCGATGCGGTTCAGCCGATAGAAGAGATCACAGTCTTCGCCCGCGACGATGTCTCCGTTATAGCCGCCTACTGCCTCGAAGGCCGAACGGCGAACGATCTGGCATTCACCCTTTGCCAGGAACGCTCCACATCGAAGCGATCCGCGGATCAACGCGTTGGCAAGTCGATGCATCGCCCGGTCACGCCGCCTCGCCTCCCACGGGTACGGCATGAGGCGAGTTGTTACTGCGACGACCGCAGAATCGTTGAACGCACTCGTAACCTTCCCCAAGAACGACGCCAGCTCGGGAAACAGAACGTCGGCGTCCGTATGAAACAGGAACTCCGCGGACGTCTGGCCCGCGCCCACGTTGCGGGCGTAGCCGATGCTTTTCCTCCCTAGCTCTGAGTCGACGATGATGCAATCGGCGAGGGCGGCCTGCTCGACGGTGTCATCAGAGCTTCCGCCATCTACGACAACCACGTCGAAGTCCAACCCGTCCTGATCGCGGGTCGCCAGCAGAAGTCGGAGCGTTCGCCCGATGAAACGCCCCTCCTCTTTCGCCGGGATGACGAAGGTGAGCGGTCTGGTGCTCAGGCACGGCACCGTGACGCCCTGAAAGCGCGTGGCTTCCGCCTGGCTGCCGGCATCAAGCATCCGAGAGCGCTTGCCGTAAGGGCTTGCTGACGATTCTGCTGTCCTCCAACCGGTACTCATGGCCGGAGAATATGGCTCCGCAGAGGATGTCCTGAGCGCGCACCCGGTCACCGCTTGCGGTGCCGTGGATGAATACTTCAGCGTTCGCGTCGTCTACCTCGTAGAGGAGGGCCGATGTACCGTCACCGGATCCACGCCCAGATCCACTTTGGCCACTTCAACGACTACCTCGCGCTCGCGGAGCAGCTGAACGAGCTCGCGCGATCCCGCGGCTGGGCGGAGTCGACGTTTTGGTCGCCCACGATCGGAACGGCGAACGAGTTCGTCATCGAGACCGACTATCCGGATCTCGCCACGTTCCAGCGCGAGGGTGAGGCGTTCTCCGCCGACGCCGAGGCGATGAAGCTCATCCGGAGCGGCATAGAGCACGTCGTCGAGGGCTCGGTGCACGACGAGCTCTTCGAGACGGCTCCTCACCTCGCGTAGAGGTGTCCTTCGAAGGGCCGCTTCCGGGCGGCCCTTCCCTTTCTTGGGGCCGTTCGCCTATGCCGCGACCGGCTGCTCGAGCTCCGCCGACCACTCCCCCCCGACCGCGAGCGAGTTCATCCGCGCCCGGTGCGCGAACACCGTTTGCGCCGCCTCCGCGTTCGCCTTGTCGCCGGCCCACGCCTTGAGCGCGGAGGCCTGCAGCGCCCGGCCGTACGAGAACGAGAGCGGCCAGGGGCCGCCGACCCGGTTGATCGCGTTCAGGTTCTCGGTCGCCTCCACCTCGGACTGGCCGCCGGAGAGGAAGACGATCCCGGGAACCGCGGCCGGCACGTGGCGGAGAAAGCAGTCGATCGTCAGCTCGGCGATCCGCTCGGCCGGCGCCTGCTCGGGGCAGCCCTTGCCCGAGATGACCATGTTCGGCTTGAGGAGCGTCCCTCGGAGGTCGACGCCCTGGACGACGAGCTCGTGGAAGGTCCACTTCAGCGTGCGAGCGGTGACGTCGTAGCAGCGTTCGATCGTGTTGTCCGCGTCCATGAGCACTTCCGGCTCGACGATCGGGACGAGGCCGGCCTCCTGACAGAGCGCGGCGTAGCGGGCCAAGGCGTGAGCGTTGGCGCGGATGCACGCCACGGTCGGGATGCTGTCGCCGATCGTGATCACCGCGCGCCACTTGGCAAAGCGGGCGCCGAGCTCACGGTACTCCCCGAGCCGTGCGCGCAAGCCGTCGAGGCCCTCGGTGACCTTCTCGCCCGGGAACCCGGCCAGGTCCTGCGCGCCGGTGTCCACCTTGATCCCGGGGACGACGCCCTTGGACGCGAGCACCTCGGCGAACGGCGTGCCGTCGTCCGCGCTCTGGCGGATCGTCTCGTCGTAGAGGATGACGCCGCCGATCGACTCCTCCATGCCGGAAGTCGTGAAGAGGAGCCCCCGGTAGAAGCGGCGGCTCTCCTCCGTGGACTCGACCCCGATCGCGTCGAACCGCTTCTTGATCGTGCCCGAGCTCTCGTCGGCCGCGAGAATCCCCTTGTGGCCGGCGACGATCGCGCGGGCGATCTCGTGCAGCTCCTGAGCCGCCATCAGCGCGCTCCTTTCATCAGTGCCTGGATCTTCGTCAGCGGGTGCGAGGCCACGATGCGTCTGAAGGTTCCCGAACGCGAGCGCATGACGATCGACTCCGTCTCGACCCGGTCGCCGACGACCCGGACACCCCGGAGGAGCGCGCCGCTCGTGACGCCGGTGGCAGCGACGAAGACGTCCTCTCCGTGGACGAGGTCGTCGGTGGTCAGCACGCGGTCGACGTCGTAGCCGGCGCCGACCAGCTTCTGCCGCTCCTGGTCATTACGCGGCCAGAGCTTCCCCTGCATGGCGCCGCCGAGGCACTTGATCGCCGCGGCCGAGATCACCCCTTCGGGAGTTCCTCCGATCCCCATCAGTAGATCCACGCCGGTTCCCGACTGCGCGGCTGCGATCGCGGGTGCCACGTCTCCGTCCAGGATCAGGTTCACGCGCGCCCCGGCCTCACGCAGCTCGGCGATCAGCTCGTCGTGGCGGTCGCGCTCGAGGACGACGACCGTCAGGTCGTTGACGCCCACGCCTTTCGCGTCGGCGACCCGCTCGAGGTTCTCGGTCGGGGTCGCCTCGATGTCGATCGCCGCTGCCGCCTCCGGGCCGACCGCGATCTTGTCCATGTACAGCGCAGCTCCGGGGAAGAACAGCGTCCCGCGCTCCGCGACGGCGATCACGGAGATCGCATTCGGCATCCCGAGCGCCGTGAGTCGCGTCCCCTCGAGCGGGTCGACGGCGACGTCCACCTCTGGCCCCGTGCCGTCGCCGACCTCCTCGCCGTTGTAGAGCATCGGCGCCTCGTCCTTCTCTCCCTCGCCGATGACGACGATTCCGTGCATGCTCACCGTGTCGAGCATCAGGCGCATCGCGTCCACCGCAGCCTGGTCTGCCGCGTTCTTGTCTCCCCGCCCGATCCAGCGCGAGGCGAACGTGGCCGCCGACTCCGTCACGCGAACGAGCTCGAGCGCGAGGTTGCGATCCGGAGG
>JAHEXT010000021.1 GCA_023251945.1 Actinomycetes bacterium | reverse complement strand
CACGACTCGGCGTCAATGCCGACGTCCCGGATGAAGGAGGAGATCGCGCGAATCCTCAGGGACGAGGGCTACATCAGGGACTACCGCGTCGTCGAGACGAAGGACAAGAAAGATCAGCCGCTGCCGTACCGCACGCTCGTGATCGAGCTGAAGTTCGCCAAGGACCGGCGCCGCGTCATCACCGACCTCAAGCGCGTCTCGAAGCCCGGCCGGCGCGTCTACGCACGCAAAGACCGGCTGCCGCGCGTGCTCGGAGGGCTCGGCACCGCGATCATGTCCACCCCGACCGGGGTGATCACCAACCGCCAGGCCGCGGAGCGCGGCGTCGGCGGTGAGGTGATCGCCTTCGTCTGGTAAGGCGTTTGCAGGCGCAAACGCCTTACGGAAAACCGCAATGAGCAGAATCGGAAGACGTCCAATCGAAGTGCCGTCCGGGGTCGTGGTGGCCCTATCCCCCGGCCGCGTGCACGTGAATGGCCCGCTGGGCGAGCTCAGCCAGGCCGTTCCCGCGCGCATGCAGATCGAGAAGACGGAGAGCGAGATCGTCGTCACGAGGCCGACCGAGCGCGGTGGGGACAGAGCGCTGCACGGCCTGACGCGGACCCTCATCGCGAACATGGTCGAGGGCGTCACGAAAGGCTTCGAGAAGCATCTCGAGATCCAGGGCGTGGGCTACCGCGCGCAGCTCAGAGGAACCGATCTCGAGCTCGCCGTGGGCTACTCGCACGCGGTCGTGGTCAAGCCGCGCGACGGCATCTCGTTCGACGTGCCGAGCCCGACCGCCATCGTGGTCAAGGGGATCGACAAGCAGATGGTCGGACAGACGGCCGCCGAGATCCGCAAGGTGCGCCCGCCGGAGCCCTACAAAGGCAAGGGCATCCGCTACCGCGACGAGCAGGTGCGCAGGAAGGTGGGGAAGCGAGCGTGACGGTTCTTACGAAACGTGAGGGGCGTTTGCGCCGTCACCGCCGGGTGCGCGGCAAGATCGCGGGGACCGCGGAGCGTCCGCGCCTCGTCGTCTTCCGCTCGAATCGCGGTATCTTCGCGCAGCTCGTCGACGACGAGAGCGCGCGGACTCTCGCCTCGGCGGGTTGGACTGCGCTTTCCGGAACCTCTGGCACGAAGACGGACCAGGCGCGCGAGGTGGGCAAAGCCCTCGCCGCCTCCGCGAAGAAGGCCGGCGTCGAGCGCTGCGTGTTCGATCGCGCGGGCTACCTGTTCCACGGACGCGTGAGGGCCCTCGCCGAGGGCGCGCGCGAGGGAGGGCTCCAGTTTTGAGCAGCGCTGACGTCGTCGAGACCCGTGAGCTGAAGGAGCGCGTGATCGAGATCAACCGCGTCGCAAAGGTGGTCAAGGGGGGCAGGCGGTTCTCGTTCACTGCCCTCGTCGTCATCGGCGACGAGGTGGACCGCGTCGGCCTGGGCTACGGCAAGGCCCGCGAGGTGCCGCTCGCGATCTCGAAGGCCGTGGAGGACGCGAAGAAGAACCTTTTCACGGTGCCGAAGCACGGCCAGACGATCACTCACGAGATCGTCGGTCAGTTCGGTGCCGCCCGGGTGGTCCTGCGCCCGGCGAGCGAGGGCACCGGGGTGATCGCAGGAGCCGGCGTCCGAGCTGTCCTCGAGCTGGCCGGGATCCGCGACGTGCTCGCGAAGAACCTCGGGACGACGACGCCGATCAACATGACGCGGGCAACCGTGAACGGGTTGCGCCGGCTCGTGCGGCCCGAGGACGTCGCTCTGCTCCGCGGGAAGACGATCGCGGACGTGTTGCCGGTGTCACGCGTCCCTCTCGCTCGCGCCCACGAGACGGAAGACGAAGTGGCGCCACCGCCACCTGCAGAGACCCATGAGCCGACCGAGGAGAACGCCGAGTGAGCGCCGTGAAGATCACGCAGGTGAGAAGCGGGATCGGCCAGACCGACCGCCATCTCGGCACGCTCCGGGCCCTCGGACTCGGGAAGATCGGCCGGACCGCGGAGCACGAGGACACCGCGCAGCTCCGCGGGATGCTGCGGCAGGTCCGTCACCTGGTTCGGATCGACGGGAAGGATTCGTGAGGCGCATGGCCGAGGACCTGAACCTCTCCAACCTCCAGCCGGCCCAGCCGCGCAAGGAGCGCAAGCGGATCGGGCGCGGCCTCGGCTCGGGCAAGGGTCGTTATTCGGGCCGTGGGATCAAGGGTCAGAAGTCCCGCGCCGGCTCGCACAAGATGCCCGCGGGCTTCGAGGGCGGCCAGACGCCGATCGACATGCGCCTCGGCAAGCTCCGCGGTGCGACGTCGGCGGACGCGATGCCGATCGGCCCCTTCCGGACGTACAACCAGCCCGTGAACGTCGGCGACCTCGGGCGGTTCTTCGATGCGGGCGCCGAGGTGACGCCCGAGACGCTCAAGGCCACGGGGCTCGTCCGCAAGCTGTCGATCGACGTGAAGGTGCTCGGCGAGGGCGAGCTGACCAAGAAGCTCTCCGTCTCGGCGCACGGCTTCTCGAAGTCGGCGGTGGAGAAGATCGAGGCCGCCGGCGGCACTGTCATCTGGCTCCGAGAGCCGGTCGTGAAGAAGCGGAAGCGCCACAAGGCTGCCGCGCCCGCCGCGGAGGAGCCGGAGACGTCCGAGACCGAAGGGGAGGACACCGCCGAACCCGACGAGCCCACCGAGGAGGCATCGGAGTGACCTGGTCTCCTAACCTTCTACGCGGAGCGTAGAAGGCGATGTTCTCCTGGCTTGCGAACGCCTGGCGGGTGCCGGAGCTGCGGCGTCGCGTTCTCTTCACGGCCATGATCCTCGCCATCTACCGGCTCGGCTCGTGGATCCCGGCTCCGGGCGTCGACTCCGACACGATTGCGAACTACTTCTCGGGGAAGGGCGGCACGGTGCTCGGCCTGCTGAATCTCTTCTCCGGCGGCGCCTTGTCGCAGTTCTCGCTCTTCGCGCTCGGGATCATGCCCTACGTCACGGCGTCGATCATCCTCCAGCTCATGACCGTGGTGATCCCGCGGCTCGCCGAGCTCCAGAAGGAGGGCGAGGCAGGCTACGCGAAGATCACCCAGTACACGCGCTACCTCACCGTCGTTCTCGCCGCGGCGCAGGCGACCGGGTACGCGTTCCTCTTCCGCAGCCAGGGGGCGCTCCAAGCGGGTTCCGGCGAGATGGTCCTGATCATCGTGAGCCTCACCGCGGGAACCGTGCTGCTCATGTGGATGGGCGAGCTCATCACGAAGCGCGGGGTCGGCAACGGTATCTCCATCCTCATCTTCGCCTCCATCCTCATCAGCGCCCCTCTCGGCGTCGCCGCGTGGTGGAACGGCGGCCCGATGGAGAAGCTCTTCTTCCCACTGATCGCGATTGGGATCGTCACCTCCGTCGTCTTCGTGCAGGAGGGGCAGCGCAGGATTCCGATCCAGTACGCGAAGCGCATGGTCGGCCGCCGGATGACGGCCGGCGGGTCGACCTACCTCCCTCTCCGCGTCAACATGGCCGGCGTCATCCCGATCATCTTCGCCGCCGCGATCCTCGCCTTCCCGCCGACGCTCGCCCAGTACTTCCCGAAGACGCAGGACTTCGTCAACCAGTACTTCCAGCCCGGCGACTGGATCTACTTGCTGATCGAAGGGCTGATGATCGTGGTCTTCACGTACTTCTACACGGCGGTGCAGTTCAACCCGGTCGACCAGGCGGACAACCTGCGCCGCTACGGCGGCTACATCCCCGGAATCCGGCCGGGCCCGCCGACCGCCCAGTACCTCGACCGCGTCCTCTCGCGGCTGA
Source organism: Actinomycetes bacterium (assembly GCA_023251945.1). GTDB lineage: Bacteria > Actinomycetota > Thermoleophilia > Gaiellales > Gaiellaceae > GMQP-bins7. The sequence goes on along the minus strand of JAHEXT010000021.1, from coordinate 17,806 downwards.
CGCTGCCGGGCTCGCTCTTCCTGGCAACCGTTGCGGTGGCACCCAGCCTCTTCATCCGCTACGGCGGCTTCTCACAGGCGAACGCGCGCGCGCTGGGCGGCACGTCGGTGCTGATCGTCGTCGGCGTCGCGCTCGACACGATGCGGCAAATGGAGTCGCAGATGATGATGCGCTCCTACGAAGGCTTCCTGAAATAGCGGGAGCCGGAGCGTGAGAGTTCTGATCCTCGGGCCGCAGGGGTCCGGGAAGGGCACCCAGGCGAAGCGGATCGCCGCCGTGCGCGGCATCGCACACGTCGCGACGGGGGACATCCTGCGTGCGGCCATGGCGGAGGGGAGCGAGGTCGGCCAGAGAGTGAGGCCGATTTACGACCGCGGCGACCTCGTGCCTGACGATCTGATGATCGACCTCATCCGCGAGCGGCTGGAACGCGAGGACGGCTTCGTCCTCGACGGCTTCCCCCGGACGCTCCCGCAGGCGGAGGCGCTCGACACGATGCTCGACGCGATCGGGAAGCCGCTCGACGCGGTCATCCTGCTCGAGGTGAGCGACGACGTGGCGACTCGCCGCCTGCAGGCGAGATCCGACAAGGAGGGCCGCGCGGACGACTCGCCCGAGGCGATCCGCAACCGCCTCCGCCTCTACCACGAGCTGACCGAGCCCGTCGTCGAGCGCTATGGCGCGGACGGCATGCTCGTCGCGGTGGGCGGCGAGGGATTCGTGGAGGAGGTCGCCGCCCAGATCGAGGACGCGCTCATCCGGATCGGCGTGAGCTCCCGATGATCATCCGGAAGAGCGCACGGGAGATCGAGAAGATCGCGGCGGCGGGCGCGCTCGTCGCGGAGACGATCGCCCATGTCGGCTCCGTGATCGCGCCCGCTGTGACGACGGACGAGCTCGACGCGGCCGCCGATGCGTTCATCCGCAAGCACCGTGGCGTCCCGACCTCAGAGGGGTACAAGGGTTATCCGAAGGCGATCTGCATCTCGCCGAACGACGTCGTCGTCCACGGCATCCCCGGCGCGTACGAGGTCGCCGAGGGCGACCTGGTGACGATCGACGTCGGGATCACCCTCGACGGCTACATCGCGGATAGCGCGTACACGTTTGCCGTAGGGGAGATCGACGAGGAGGCGCAGAGGCTCCTCGACGTCGCGCAGGATGCGCTGGCAACCGGAATCGCCGAGGCACGGGTCGGGAACCGGGTCGGCGACATCTCGCACGCCGTGCAGACCCTCGTCGAGGACGCCGGGTTCTCCGTCGTGCGGAGCCTCGTCGGGCACGGTGTCGGGCGCCATTACCACGAAGATCCCCACATTCCCAACTTCGGCGAGCCCGGCCGTGGCCCGCGGCTCAGCGAAGGGATGACGATCGCGATCGAGCCGATGATCACGGCTGGAGGATCCGATGTCGTCGTCGGCGAGGACGGCTGGACGATCACGACCGCCGACGGCTCCCTCGCCGCCCACTTCGAGCACACGGTGGCGATCATGGGCGACGGGCCGCGGATTCTCACTCCCCGCGTGGGGCTGGCTAGGAGCGTCGAGGTTTGAAGCAACACGCAGCGGCCGCGCAGCGGACGCCTTCAGGGATCTTGGCGCGGACGGAATCCGCGCGAGCGGATTCCGGGCCTCTGCGCCGGAGAGGCTATGCGTCGAGGTCTGAGGTCAGGTGCAGCACGAACGCGGGACGGACGATCGTGCGATCAGCGGCAGCTTGGCTGCCGCGCTTCAGGGATTTCGCGATCCGCGCGTCAGCGGATTCGCGGTCCTGCGAAGCGACAGCGGCCGCGCAGCGGACGCCTTCAGGGATCTTTCGCGCGGCCGGAATCCGCTTCTGCGGATTCCCGTCTTGCGAAAGGGCTGTGCTACGATGACCGGCCGCGGCGCGGGGCTGCCCGTCTTGCGCCGCCGTTTCTCAGAGGACAACCAGCGACCGAAAGGCGTCTGCTCTGTACGAGGTGAGGCTGGGCACGTAAGTGGCGGTCAAGGAAGAGAAGATCGAGGTCGAAGGCGAGGTAGTCGAGGCGCTCCCGAGCACGATGTTCCGGGTGCAGCTGGACTCGGGTCACAGCGTCCTCGCCACGATCTCCGGGAAGATGCGCAAGCACTACATCCGCATCCTCCCGGGCGACCGTGTCAAGGTGGAGCTCTCTCCCTACGACCTCACGCGTGGCCGGATCACCTTTCGAATGAAGTAGCGAGGACCCGATGAAAGTGCGCCCCTCCGTGAAGCCGATGTGCGAGCGCTGCCGCGTGATCAAGCGGCACGGGCGCACGATCGTCATCTGCTCCAACCCTCGGCACAAGCAAAGGCAGGGTTAGAGACACGTGGCACGCATCGCCGGCGTCAACCTCCCCACCCAGAAGCGCCTCGAGATCGGTCTCACCTACATCTACGGCATCGGCCGCTCGACGGCGCAGACGATCTGCAGAGAGCTCGAGCTCGACCCGAACGAGAAGGTTCGTGACCTCACCGACGAGGAGGTCACGAAGCTCCGCACGTACATCGACTCCGAGCTCCAGGTGGAGGGAGACCTCCGTCGCGAGCGGGCACAGGCGATCAAGCGGCTGACCGAGATCGGCAGCTATCGCGGGATTCGCCATCGCCGGGGCCTCCCCGTTCGCGGGCAGCGGACGAAGACGAACGCCCGATCGCGGAAAGGCCCGGCGAAGACCGTCGGCCGCGGGAAGAAAGCGAAGTAGTGGCACCTCCACGCAGGTCCGCGGCCAGGGGTCGCACACGGCGCCGGGTCCGGAAGAACATCGCCATCGGCCAGGCGCACATCAAGACGTCGTTCAACAACACGATCGTCACGCTCACTGACCGCGAGGGGAACGTCATCGTCTGGGAGTCCGCCGGGTCGGCTGGGTTCAAGGGCTCCCGCAAGTCCACGCCGTTCGCGGCTCAGGTCACGGCGGACAGCGCTGCGCGGAAAGGCATGGAGCACGGCCTCCAGAAGGTCGAGGTATTCGTCAAGGGCCCGGGCTCGGGACGCGAGACGGCGATTCGCTCGCTCCAGGCCGCGGGGCTCGAGATCCTCGGCGTCAAGGACGTCACGCCGCAGGCCCACAACGGCGTCCGGCAACGCAAGAGGCGGAGAGTCTAATGGCGAGAGACCTCGGACCGAAGTGCCGCATCTGCCGCCGGGAGGGCGTCAAGCTCTTCCTGAAGGGCGAGCGCTGCCTGACCGAGAAGTGCGCGGTCGAGCGGAGGAGCTATCCGCCGGGCGAGCACGGCCGCGGTCGGATCAAGCAGAGCCAGTACCTGCTGCAGCTGCGCGAGAAGCAGAAGGCGCGCCGCTACTACGGCCTGCTCGAGAAGCAGTTCCGCTCGACGTACGAGAAGGCGAGCCGTCGCCAGGGCGCGCCGGGAGAGAACCTGCTGCGCATGCTCGAGACGCGGCTCGACAACGTCGTCTACCGCCTCGGCTTCGCCGGTTCACGTGCGCAGGCTCGGCAGCTCGTACGCCACGGGCACTTCCACGTCAACGGCCGCCGGGTCAACATCCCGAGCTTCGGCGTCCGGCCGAACGACGTGATCACGCTCAGGCAGGGCAGCTCGGTCGAGCAGCTCGTTCGCGACGCCACCGATCTCACTGCGTCCGTCGCTCCCTGGCTTCAGGCCGACCACGACGGGCTGACGGGGAAGATGCTCAAGTGGCCCGAGCGCGGCGAAATCGACGCGCCCGTCCAGGAATCGCTCATCGTCGAGCTCTACTCGAAGTAGGGGCGAGGCTTGCCTCGCCCGACCTAACGGAAAGGATTGAACTTGGCAGTTCGCACCAGCTTGATGGAGTTCCAGATCCCGAGGATCGTCCACGAGGAGACCGACGACCATCGCGGCGTCTTCGTGATCGAGCCGCTCGATCGCGGCTTCGGCCACACCTTCGGGAACTCGCTCCGCCGGGTGCTGCTCTCCTCGCTCGAGGGAGCGGCGGTGTCGGCGGTGAAGATCGAGGGCGTCGCTCACGAGTTCACGACCCTGAACGGGGTTCGTGAGGACGTCACCGACATCATCCTCAACCTCAAGAACCTCATCGTGCGTCTCCACGGCGCCTCCCCCGAGGTCGAGGTGTACATCGCGAAGAAGGGCTCGGGCCTCGTGGCGGCCGCGGACATCGAGGCGCCCGCCGACCTCGAGATCCTCAACCCGGAGCTCGAGATCGCCCACGTCTCGGACAAGGGCAAGCTCGAGATGACCCTGACCGTGGGTCGCGGCCGCGGCTACGTCCCGGCCGAGATGAACCGTGGGCCGGAGACCACGATCGGCGTCATCCCGATCGACTCGATCTTCTCGCCGGTGCGCCGCGTGGCATACGAGGTCGAGGCGGCGCGCGTCGGACAGCGGACGGACTACGACAAGCTCGTTCTCGACGTGACGACGGACGGTTCAATCGAACCGCGCGACGCGATCGCCCAGGCGGCGGAGATCCTGATCCGCCAGCTCGCCATCTTCACCGATCTCGACCGGATCGAGGGCTTCGGCGAGGCCGCCGCGGAGGCGGCGGCAGAGGCTCCGGCCATGCACGGGATGGAGAACTTCCCGATCGAGGAGCTCGAGCTTGGCGTCCGCTCGTACAACTGCCTGAAGCGGGTCGGCATCGAGACGATCGGGGACCTCACCTCGAAGTCCGAGGCGGAGCTCGTCGCGATCCCCAACTTCGGCCGCAAGTCGATCGAGGAGGTCCGCGCCGCGCTTGCCGCGCACGGACTGACGCTGAAGGGCGAGGAGCTCGTTTGATAGTGCTCCCTCAGGTGATGCCTTCTGTGCCGCTGCCGGCTGCAAAGCTGCGCCATGCGGCGTCCTCGGTCGCACCCATATCTCGATTCGATACGGGCGCTCCCTGCGTCCTTGCTTGGCGCGCTTTTCGCTCGACAGCGACGCACCAACATCACCTGAGGAAGCACTAGCCGTGAGGCACCAGAAGGCGGGGAAGAAGCTGGGCCGTGACTCGGCTCACCGCAAGGCGCTGTACTCGAATCTCGCCGGCGCCCTGATCGAGCACGGCCGCATCCGAACGACCGAAGCGAAGGCGAAGGCGGTGAAGCCGTTCGCCGAGAAGATGATCACGCTCGGAAAGCGCGGCGACCTGCACGCGCGGCGGCAGGCGCTCGCCGCACTGCGTTCGAACGACGTCGTCCACCACCTGTTCGCCGACGTCGCGCCTCGGTTTGCGGACCGGCCGGGAGGCTATACGCGGATCGTTCGCCTCGGCCCGCGCCAGGGCGACGCCGCGGACATGGTCTACCTCGAGCTCGTCGACTACGAGCCCGTCCCGACACCGCTCGCCGCACAGCGCGCCCGTCGCGAAGAGACCGCCCCGGCCGAAGCGTAAGACCTCGGCGGGCGGAGTACGCTCGTGGGGTGCTCTTCACGATCGGTCTCCTGCTCGCGATCTTCGTCCTCCCCTCGCCGTGGGGGCTCGTCGCGGTCGGTGTCGGCGCATCGCTGGACGTCGCCGAGACGTTCGGCCTCATGTGGTGGTCGAAACGTCGTAAGGCTGCTGTCGGCGTCGATGCGCTCGTCGGCAAGACCGGGATCGCGGTCGGCGAGCTCTGGCCGGACGGGCAGGTGAAGGTCGACGGCGAGATCTGGAGGGCACGATGCGCCGGCGGCTGCAACGTCGGTGCGAAGGTCGTCGTTCGCGCCGTCGAGGGGTTGACGCTCGTCGTCGATCCCGCATAGATCCTCGGGGTTACAGTGAGCTCGTGCGGCCTCTCCCTGTCGCCGACACCCCCGTGCTCGTGGTCATCGGTTGAAGCGCAAGCTCACGCTCGAGTACGACGGGACGGGCTTTCACGGGTGGGCTCGGCAGCCGGGTCTGCGCACGGTCGAGGGAGTCGTGCGCGACGCTCTCGACGCGGTCTTCCCTCACTGGAGCTCGCTCGCGGTTGCCGGCCGCACCGACGCGGGCGTCCACGCGACCGGGCAGGTCGCTAGTGTCGATGTCGACGGTGGGCCGCCGCCCGAGCGCGCGGCCGAGGCCTTGAACACGGCGCTTCCCGACGACGTCGCCGTCCTTGCGGTGGAAGAGGCGGACGCGGACTTCCACGCCCGGTTCTCTGCGCGCTCTCGCTCGTACCGCTACCGCGTGCTCGCGAGGCGAACGCCGTCCCCCCTCGAGGCGCGGAGGGCGCTCTGGTGGCCGCGCCCGGTCGATTCCGACGCCCTCGAAGCCGCCGCCGCCCTTCTCTTGGGCGAGCACGACTTTCGCGCCTTCACCCCGGCGGAGACGGAGCACGAGGTGTTCCGGAGGGACGTGGGTGCCGCAGGGTGGGAGCGCGACGGCGACCGCCTCGACTTCACGATCACGGCGGACAGCTTCCTCCGGCACATGGTGAGGACGCTCGTCGGGACGATGCTAGAGGCGGGCGCGGAATCGCCCGACCGGATCGAGGCGCTGGTCAACGGCCGGCCGCGGTCCGAGGCCGGTCTCACGGCGCCGCCGTGGGGGCTCTACCTGGAGCGTGTGGAGTACGACGTCGATTGACAGCCGTTCGCGATCGGCAGAGACTGCGGGCGTCACACGAGGGAGGGGAGGGAAGTTATGCAGCGCACGACTTTCCGCGCTCTCGTAGGTGTCCTCGGGGCCGCGATCCTCGTTGCTGCGCCCTCGGCGGGTGCGGCCGGGAACCCGATGAAGCTCGCCGGCGCGCTCAACCCGTGGCAGGACGGGCAGTTCTCGAATGTCGCCGCCGACGCCGCGCGCAAAGTGGCCTATCTCGGCTCGTTCGACGATCAAGGCGTGGCGGTCATCGATACGACCAACGCGGCAGCCCCGGTGCTGCGCAAGGTGCTCTCGACGCACATCACGAGCGAGGCCGACACATCCGACTCGGCCGACCTCGACCTCGTCGGACGCTACCTCGCCGTCAGCCATCAGCCGTGGAGCACGGCCGGTGCGTTCTCGGGGATCTCGATCTACGACCTGAGCGTCGATCGGTACAAGCCGACGCTCGTCCGGCGGGTGGCCCTCCCGGGTGGGATCCACACGGTGCAGATCGACCCGGAGGTCGAGTCGGGGCGACCGTACGCATACGCAAACGCGTTCGAGTTCGGGACGACCGAGCTCTTCGTCGTGAACATCCTGACCGGCGCGGTCGTTGGGACGTACCAGTCGCCGGAGCCCCAAGGGTGCGTCCCGTCGGATACGAACTGCCTACAGTTCAACAGTCCGCACGAAGGCTGGATCCAGCGCCACCCGCGCTCTGGGCGCGTGCTCGACTATGTCAGCTACTGGGACAGCGGATTGCGGATCGTCGACGTGACCAACCCTGCCGCGCCGGTCGAGGTTGGCTCGTTCGACTATCCGGGCGGCAGCGACAACTGTTGCGCCCACTACGCCGCTCCGACGCCCTCCGGGAACACCGTTTACCTCGAGGACGAGATCGGTGTCGGGGCGACGGGTGGGGTGCACATCCTCGATGCGAGCGCGTGCAACGGCCTCAGCACTTGCACGCCGACGGAGGTCGGCGTCTGGCATATCAATGGCCACAAGGTGCAAGCAGGTGCGATCAACGGTCGCGGACGCGGCGCGTTCCACGGCGTGATCCAGCGCTTCTACACGTGGGACGCGCACAATCTCGACGTCAAGGGCGAGAACACCCTGCTCGTCGCGAATTACTCGATGGGCATCCGACTCGTCGACACGACCGACAAGACGCGGCCCGTCGAGACGGCCTTCTACCTGCCGAACGCGAACAAGTCGGACGCCTGTAACCAGGCATGCTTCTTCCAGGGCCGGGAGACCTGGGGTGCGTACTTCGGCACGGACGGGAGAATCTACGCGAGCGACTTCTGGCTCGGGTTCTTCATCGTGAACCCCAGCTGACGTCGGCCAGCGAAAGCGATCGTAGCCGGGCGGGAACGCCCGGCTACGATCGAAGCGTGCGCTTCCCCGTCGTCCTCTTCGACCTCGACGGCACGCTGATCGACTCGGGGCCGATCATCCTCGCGTCGATGCAGCACGCCGTCCGCACTGTGCTCGACCGCGAGATCGCGTACGAGGAGCTTGCCGCGACGGTGGGAGGGCAGGGTCTCGTCGCCCAGATGCGGCAGCTCGACCCAGACCGTGTCGACGAGCTCGTCGAGGTGTACAAGGAGCACAACGACCCGCTCCACGACACGCTCGAGGCCTTCGACGAGCTGCTGGACGTTCTTCCGCGGCTCAAGGCAGAGGGGCGGAAGCTCGGGATCGTCACCGCGAAGCGCCACCGGACGGTGGCGCTCGCGCTCGACCGCTTCCCGAGGCTCGCCGAGGAGTTCGACGTGGTCATCGCCCACGAGGACACCGTGCGCCACAAGCCCGATCCCGACCCTGTGCTCGCAGCTGTCGAGCGGCTCGGTGCGGAACCCTCGCAGGCGGCCTACGTCGGCGACTCGCCGTTCGACATCCAGGCCGCGAAGGCAGCGGGCACGTTTGCCGTCGCCGTCGGGTGGGGCGGCATCCACTCGGACGAGCGGCTGCTCGCCGAGAAGCCCGATGCGCTAGTCCATTCGCCGGCGGAGCTGCTCGGTGTCCTCTAAGAAGGTCGCCGCTCCGACTCCGGCCGTGCGAACGGCCGAGCTGCGGCGGCTGATCGAGCACCACAACTACCGCTACTACGTCCTCGACGATCCCGAGCTTGCGGATGCGGCCTACGACGTGCTCTACGACGAGCTAAAGGCTCTCGAGGACGAGCATCCCGAGCTGGTCACGCCCGACTCACCGACCCAGCGCGTCGGCGCCCCGCCTGCGGAGGGCTTCCGCAAGGTCGCCCACCTGTCCCCGATGGGCTCACTCGACAAGGTGACGACTGCAGAGGCGCTGGCGAAGTGGGCGGAGGACGTCCGCAAACGGCTCGGAACCGACGAGCCGGTCGCGTACGTGATCGAGCCGAAGATCGACGGCTCGGCCGTCTCGCTCGTCTACGAGCGTGGCGCCTACGTCCGCGGCGCGACCCGCGGCGACGGCCTCCGCGGCGAGGACGTGACGGGAAACCTGCGCACGCTCGAGGCGGTGCCGCTGCGGATGCGCGTGCCCGACGGGGAAGCCCCGCCGGACGTCCTCGAGGTGCGGGGCGAGGTCTACTTCCCGCTCGACGGCTTCAGCCGCTTCAACGAAGCACAGGTCGCCGCGGGGCGAGCGCCGGCGCCGAATCCGCGGAACGCCGCCGCGGGCTCGCTGCGCCAGCTCAACCCGGCGGTGACGGCTGAGCGCCCGCTCGCGATCTACGTCTATGGCGTCGGCGTCCGGGGTGACTCGGGCCCCGCGACGCAGTGGGAGACGCTCGCCTGGCTCCGCGAGCGAGGCTTCCGGACGAACCCCCACACGCAGCGGCTCGAGTCGATCGAGGAGGTTGCCGAAGCGTGCGCCGCCTGGGAGGCGCGGCGCGGGACGCTCGACTACGAGATCGACGGGATCGTGATCAAGGTGGACTCCTTCTCGCAACAGGAGCGACTCGGCTCGCTCCACGAGAGACCTCGCTTCGCACGCGCGTACAAGTGGGCCCCGACGGCCGCCGTCACCCGCCTGAGGAAGATCCATGTCCGGGTCGGTCGTACCGGCGTGCTCAATCCGCTCGCGGAGCTCCAGCCCGTGCAGGTCGGTGGGGTCACCGTCTCGAGCGCGACGCTGCACAACGAGGACGACATCACGCGCAAGGAGATCAGGGAGGGCGACCTCGTCGTCGTGCAGCGGGCGGGCGACGTCATTCCGCAGGTCGTCGGTCCGGCCGGCGAGCACGAGCCGGGCTCGAAGCGGTGGCGGATGCCGAAGCGCTGCCCGCTGTGCCGCACTCAGATCGTGAAGCCGGTGGGCGAGGTGATGCACCGCTGCCCCAACCGCGCCTGCCCCTCGCGTGGCCTCGAGACGCTCTACCACTGGGTCGGGTCGGCGATGGACATCGAGAGCGTCGGCGGAAACACGGTCAAGAAGCTCTGGGACGAGGGCCTCGTCCGCTCGCTGCCGGATCTGTACACGCTGACTCCCGAGCAGCTGGCGACGCTCGAGGGATACGCCGAGATCTCGGCCGCGCGCGCCTACGAGTCGATCCAGCACTCGAAGGAGCAGCCGTTCTCCCGCGTGCTCTTCGGCCTCAACATCCCCAAGGTCGGATGGGTGATCGCCCGGAGTCTCGCTCAGCACTTCGGCACCCTGGAGGCTCTCGGGAGCGCCACGCAGGCGCAGCTCGAGGAGGTCGAGGGTGTCGGCCCCGACCGCGCCGAGCTGATCGCCGAGTGGTTCGCGGACGAGGAGAATCGCGCGCTCGTCGAAGAGCTTGGCGAGCTCGGTCTGCAGATGACGGCCGGCGAGGCGGAACGCCCGGCCGAAGGCGCGCTCACCGGCCGCCAGTACGTCATCACGGGGACGCTCGAGAGCTTCAGGCGCGAGGAGGCGAAAGCCGCGCTGGAGGCGCTCGGGGCGAAAGTGTCGGAGTCGGTCTCTGGGAAGACGTCCGGCGTCGTCGTTGGGGAGAGTCCCGGGTCGAAGCTCCAGAAGGCGCGGAAGCTCGGCGTTCCCGTCCTCTCCGAGGATGATCTCCGCGAGCTGTTACGCGCCCGCTAACACCGTCACGAACCGGTCCTGCGCCGCGCGCGCCGACCAGTACGGCACCGGGGAGCCGTTCTGGAGAATTGCGAAGACGTAGCGACGCCGCACGAAACCGGCGAGCGCCGACGCGCGGCTCGTCGTTCCGGTCTTCGCGATGACGCGCCCGTAGGTCGGCCTTCGTCCGAGCCTTGTCTTCAACGTCCCGGAGACGCCGGCGACCGCGAGCGAGGTGACGAAGGCGTCGCGGATCGCGGGATCGCGAGCTCCCGCGCGGAGGATCGAGACCAACGTCCGTGCCGTGAGGCGGTCGAGCCGCGAGAGTCCCGAGCCGTCGACGAGCCGTATGCCAGCGACGGGAACGCCCGCCTCGACGAGCGCGGCTCGCACCACCCTCGTCCCGGCGCCCGTCGAGCCGCGCCGCGCGACGGCAGCTCCCAGCTCCTTGAGGAGCATCTCGGCGACGAAGTTGTCGCTCTCCCGGTTCATCAGGCGGACGATCGCCGCGAGCGGCTCCGAGAGGTCGAGGGCGAGCGGAAGAACGTCCGCGGGCGACCGCCCCGTGCCTGGAGCTCCGGCGACCATGACTCCGCGCCGGGCGAGCGCCGCCCGGAAGGCGGAAGCTGCGGCGACGGCCGACCCGTTCGAGCCCCTGACCTCGAGGTCCTCGATCGCAAGCGCTGAGAGCGGCGGCGACTCGACGCCCAGGAACGACCCCTTCCATCCTGGCGGGGTGCGGCTCGAGTCGAAGTGACGCTCGTCGCCGAGCACGCGGCCGGTGACGCGGCGCATCCCCCATGAGGCGACGCCGCGGGCGAGCGCGTCGAGGTCGGCCGGAGCGAGCGAGGGGTCGCCGTACCCGACGAGGTAGAGGTCGCCCCGCCAGACTCGTCCGTCGAGCTCGCCTGCGGCGGTTACCTCGGTGCGGAACCGGAAGCCGGGCCCGAGCACGCGGAGCGCGGCGAAGGACACCGCGAGCTTCTCGGCCGACGCGGGGGCGAGGGAAAGCCCCGCGTTGCTCTGGAACACGACCGCACCGGTCCCGAGGTCGACCGCGAGGGCTGCCGTCTGCGCGGGGTCGACGTCGGGCGCGGCGAGTGCGCGTCCCAATGCCGCCGTCAGCTGTGGCTGCGCACCGCGTGTGGGCGTGGCGGAGGACGCCGACGCCAGGGTGGCGATGGAGGCGAATACCGCGACGGTGAGGACCCGCGCCATGCGGACAGAATTACCGCAAGCCGCGGAGGGTGGAGTCCGCTAACGGTAGACGGTGATCGTCACGGTTCGTCGCCCCCACTTCCGGGCGGCCGCCGTGCTCGGCATCCAGAGGTCGATGATGCGGCCCTTGATCGCCGTCCCGACGTCCGCTGCCAGCCCCGGGCCATACCCCGGGACGTGCAATCGCGTGCCGAGGGGGATGAGCCTCGGATCGACCGCCACGACTCCCTTCCCGACCGGGACACCGAGCGCGGTACTTCCCGGCAGGTGGTACGCGACGGCGTCGACCTTCAGCTGGTACGTGCCGCTGGCCTCTGCCGGCCTGCCGACGCCGCTCGCCGGAACCACCCCGGCCGCGAACATGCCGCACAAGACCGCAGCGAAGAGCGGTCCCCACCTTCGTGTTCCCCTGCGCACGAAGGCACGACCCTAACACAGGTCCGGCTTGTGACGCCGGCGAAAGCGGCTCTTTGCAAGGATTTTGGCTCTGTTGAAGGTTGCGGCTATCCGTCCAGGCTGGTAGGGTCCCCGACTTGTGACGGGCAAGACCGCCACCGGCGGGCCTGTCCGGGGTCGAAGTCAGGCTCGTCTGGGGGGCTCGACAACCGGATGGGCGCCGATCGTCGTGGTACTCGCGGCGCTCGCTGTGGGGCTCCTGCTTGCCGTTGGTCCGGCGTCGGCGGATCCTTCCGTCCAGGACAAGCGCGCGCAGGCGGAGGCGATTCTGGCCGAGGTCCAGCAGCTCAACTCGAACCTGGAGAAGACGGTCGAGGACTGGAACTACGCGAACCTGGAGCTGCAGAAGCTCGACGCCGACCTCCGCTCCAACGGGCGTCATCTCGTGGCGGCGAGGAAGAGCCTCGTCGTTGCCCAGCAGGCCATCGCGCAGCGCCTGCGCGACCTCTACGTGAACGGGAACGGAGACTCGACGCTGGAGGTGCTTCTCGGCTCGACGAGCCTCGACGACATCATCACGCGCCTCGATGCGGTGCAGCGTGTCAGCAAGCAGGACGCGAACGTGCTCGCGGCGGTCAAGCACTATCGAAAGGAAGTCGAGACGCGGCGTGTCCGGCTGCGCGAGGCACGTGCGGAGCAGGCGCAGATCGTCGCCGAACGCGCCTCCGAGAAGCGCTCGATCGAGGGTCAGATCGCCGAGCAGAACCGCCTGCTCGCCTCGGTCCAGGACGAGATCGCGCGAATCCGGGCCGAAGAGCAACGGCGTCAAGCGGCGCTTGCGGCCGAGGCCAGGGCCCGCCTCCAGGCGCAGCAGCTCGCCGCCGCGGAGCAGGCCAAGGCTGCGGTCGCGGACACGACGTACGACGACGTTCTCGTCGACGGGGCGTACGACCCGAACCTCCCGGCGCCCCGCTATGCCAGCGTCGTCCCGATCGCGCTCCAGTACCTCGGCATCCCGTACGCGTGGGGGGGATCCAGTCCGTCGACGGGCTTCGACTGCTCCGGCTTCGTCATGTACGTGTTCGCCCAGGTCGGGGTCTACCTGCCGCACCACGCGGCCTCGCAGTACGCGTACGGGACGCCCGTCTCACGCGAGCAGCTCGCGCCCGGCGATCTCGTCTTCTTCGACGGCTTGGGCCACGCTGGGATCTACATCGGCGGCGGGCAGTTCGTCCATGCGCCGCACACGGGCGACGTGGTCAAGATCTCGAGCATCTACGAGGCCTGGTATTCCGCCACCTGGGTCGGCGGTCGCCGGCTTTAGGCGTAGAGAGCCTCGATCTCGGCCTCGAAGTGCTCGATGCAGGCGCGGCGTCTGAGCTTCAGCGTGGGCGTCACCTCGCCCTCGTCCATCGTGAAGTCGCGCGGGAGGACGGCGAACCGCTTCACCTGCTCGTAGCGTGAGCGCTCGCGATTTACGTCGTCCACGATCTGCTGGACGAGCTCGTGAACGTGCTCGTCGCGTGCCAGCGAGGAGAGCTCGCCGTCGATCCCATGCTCCGCCGCCCAGCGGCACATCTCCTCGGAGTCGAGCGTGATGAGCGCCGTGACGTACGGCCGCCGGTCGCCTACGACGAGAGCCTGTGAGACGTACTTCGACGTCTTCAGCTCGTTCTCGATGTTCTGCGGCGCGACGTTCTTCCCGCCCGCGGTGACGATGATGTCCTTCTTGCGGTCGGTGATCGTGAGGAAGCCGTCCTCGTCGAGCTCGCCGACGTCTCCGGTCTTCAGCCAGCCGTCCGGCGTGAGCACGGCTGCCGTCGCGTCGGAGTCCTTGTAGTAGCCCTGAAACACGGTCTCGCTGCGAACGAGGATCTCGCCGTCGTCTGCGAGCGCGATCTCGAATCCGGGAAGCGGCGGGCCGACCGTGCCGAAGCGGTAGCGGTCCAGCCGGTTGGAGCTGCATGCGGTCGTGCACTCCGTGAGCCCGTACCCCTCGATGATGCGGAGGCCGATCGCGTCGAAGAAGTCCGCGATCTCCTTGGCGAGCGGCGCGCCGCCGGAGATCGGGATGCGCAAGCGCCCGCCCAGGCGCGCGCGCACCTTGCCGAAGACGAGGCGGTCCGCCAGGCGGTGCCGCGCGGCGAGTCCCCGTGGGATCGGCTTCCCGCCGCTCACGAGCCGGCTCACCTCGCGTCCGAGGGGGAGCGCCCAGTCGATCAGCTTCCGGCGTAGGCCGGTCGCCGCGTCGAAGCGAGCCACAACGGCGCTGTGGATCTTTTCGTACAAGCGTGGCACGCTCGGCAGCACCGTCGGCCGTACCTGGAGCAGCGCCTCGCCCACGCGCAGCGGATCAGCGAGGAACGCGATCGTGAAGCCGACGTGTGCGCCCTCGAGGTGCATGAGCCGGCCGAAGTTGTGTGCCAGCGGGAGGTAGAGGAGCATGACGTCGTCCTCCGCGATGTAGCTCTCCATCGCGTCGACGACGCTCGCCATCGCGTAGTAGTTGCGGTGGCTGATCATGCAGCCCTTCGGCGGCCCGGTCGTGCCCGACGTGTAGATGATGGTGAAGAGGTCGTCCTCCTCGATCGAGGCGGAGGCGTCCTCGAGCGCCGTCGGGTTCGTCGCCGCGAAGTCGCGCCCGTGCGCGGCGAGGCCGGCGAGATCGTGGTACGTGAGCACGTGCTCGAGAGCGGCCAGCTCGCCGGCGACCGACTCGACCTTCGCGAGCTGCTCGGCGTCCTCGCAGACGATCCCGACCGCTTCCGAGTGCCCGAGGAGGTAGCCGACGTCCTTCGCTGAGCTATTCGCATAGATCGGGATCACGACCGCCCCGACGTGCGCGAGCGCGAAGTCCAGCAGCACCCACTCCAGGCTGTTTCGGGCGAGGATCGCGAACGTGTCGCCCTTGCCCACGCCGCGCGCGAGGAGCCCGTTCGCGTAGTCGCGGACGCCCTCGCCCGCCTCCTGCCACGAGACCTCGCGCCATGACCCTTCGTCCTCGACGAGGTACGCCGGCCGGCTCCGGTCCGTGTCGATCGCGTCGCGCCAGAGGCGCACGATCGTCCGCCGCCCGGCAGGCGCGCGCGTGTGCGATTCAGCCTGTGCGGTCTCGGTCACCTCCTCTGAGCTTACTGAGAGGGGTTCCACGCCTGACGACGAACACGCCTGGTCCCTCTAGAGTTTGGTCTGGTCCATGCGCACCACCTGGAACGGTTCCCTGAGCTTCGGGCTCGTCTCGATCCCCGTCGGCCTCGCGCCGGCGACGAAGCCTGCTGCCCGGCAGTCCGACGTCTCCTTCCGGCTCCTGCACCGCGAGTGCGCGACCCCGATCAAGCAGAAGCGCTGGTGCCCGACGCACGACCGCGAGGTCTCGCAGGACGAGATCGTCCGTGGCTTCGAGGTGACCAAGGGTCAGTTCCTGATCGTGGAGGACGCCGACCTCGAGGCAATCGAGCGCTCGGACGACTCGCGCTCGATCGAGATCACCCGCTTCGTGCCGGAGGAATCGGTCGACCCCATCTACTTCGACCGCACGTACTTCCTCGTCCCGGCCTCGGGACCGGCACAGCGACGCCCCTACGTCCTCCTGCTCGAAGCGATGCGCCAGACCGGCACGGCCGCGCTCGGCCGCTTCGTGCGCGCCGGGAGGGAGAGCCTCTGCCTCGTCCGCGCGAAGGACGACGCGCTCGCGCTCGAGACGCTCTTCGTCGTCGAGGACGTCTACTCGCAGGCCGAGATCTCGGAGGCGGTCGCCGGGGCTGACGTGAAGGACACGGAGCTCGAGCTCGCTCGGCAGGTGATCGAGAGCCTCGCCGGGGACTTCGAGCCCGCCGAGCTGCACAGCGAATATCGGCGCGACCTTCGGGCCCTCCTCGAGGCGAAGCTGCGCGGCGAGGAGCTCGCCGTCCCCGAGCCGGTGGCCGAAGCGCCGGTAATCGACCTGATGGAGGCGCTCAAGGCGAGCGTCGCGGCCGCGAAGCAACGCTCCGGCGACGAGAAGCCGGCGCGCGCGAAGAGCAAGTCGCGAACCCGCGCCCGCTCGTAGCAGTTGCGCAAGACCGGTATCCGCTCGCGCGGATTCCGGTCGCGCGAAGATCCCTGAAGGCAGCAGCTTCGCCGCCGCGGCGCTCCTGTTTCACGTCGAGCCGCGAGAGGTCTACTGCCGCGAGGCGGAGCCGGCCGTCCCGACGGCCTCGAGCGTCGCCTGGAAGAGCGTCTTGTCGACCTTCCCTTGGTAGATCGGCACGCCTTCCTCGATACAGATGCGGATGACCTCCTCGCGGTCGATCCCTATCTCCTTCGCGAGCTCGTCGGGCGTCAGGTGGTTGGCCATCGGGTCGTCCTCCTTCGGGCACGAAAAAAGCCCGCCGGCGTGGAGCGCGCGGTCGGGCTCGGGATCATTCGCTTCTCGGGCGGGTCAAGCGTCCCGCCTCTCGAGAGCTTCCGTCACCCTCTGAGCATACTCCGGGGTCGACGGGGTGCGCAACGGCCTCTGCGCCGCCAGCCGCTACCCTTTCCGCGCTCGGGGTGTGGCGCAGCCTGGTAGCGCGCTCCGTTCGGGTCGGAGAGGTCCCCAGTTCAAATCTGGGCACCCCGATATGTCGCGCAGAGACCGGAATCCGCGAGTGCGGATTCCGGTCTCGCGAACATCCCTGAAGCGCGGCAGCCTTGCTGCCGCTGGTGGATGCGCTCGTCCGTCCCACGGTCTCGGTGGCGGGTGGAAACGACGTTTCCCCCGCCTGCCCCCTTCCTCTGCGTGCGGCACGGTTCGTGCCGTGCCTGGCCTCTCGGCCGGCAAAGCCGCCTCCGGCCGCTGGAGCACCCGCACGGCAGGACGTTTCAGTTGTCGTCCGCGGGCCTCAGGTCCGTGATGCAGACGAAGACGGGCGCGGGATCGCCGGCGAGGGATCTCTCCGCACGAGGGAAGCGCGCGACGTAGCGCTCGCCGAGCTCCGGGTCGCCCACGACGGCGGTTGCCGTTCCCGCGAGCTCGCGGCCTCTCAGGCGGACGTGGACCGGAGCGCCACCGCTGAGGTTGCGCCACCAGACTTTTTCTGCGGAGCGGCCGACGAAGACGAGGAGATCCGCGCCGTCCTCCGCGTACAGGACCGGTATCGTGAACGTCCGGCCGGTCCTTCTTCCCGTGTACGTCACGAGGAGCAGCGACCCGCTGAGAATGCCATGCAGGCGAGAGCGCAGGAGTGCGCGTACGAAAGGGTTTCCGAGGTTCTGCAGCGTCATCTCGACTCTCGAGCGTGGGCGCGGAAGGCTTGCCTTCGCATCGGCGAGTTCACCGGTCAGCGGTGCGGGTGGCTACGGAGCAGGCCGACGCTATCCTCGTCGAGTGCTTCGGGCCGTCCTCTTCGACGTCGACTTCACGCTCTTCCGGCCGGGTCCCGAGCTCGGCCCCGAGGGCTATCGGAAGGTCGGAGAGAGGCATGGTCTCGACCTCGATCCCAACCTCTACTCGGAGGCCCGCGCGGCCGCGATCGAGAAGTTGCAGGGCGAACGCGACCTCGTGCACGACGAGGAGGTGTGGATCGCATTCACGGAGCAGATCGTGCGCGGCATGGGCGGCGACCCGGCCGGCGCTCGCGACTGCGCCGTGGCCATGGTCCGCGAGTGGGAGCGTCACGAGAACTTCACGCTCTACGAGGACGC
>JAHEXT010000020.1 GCA_023251945.1 Actinomycetes bacterium | reverse complement strand
AAGTCGGCGCCGAGCGCCTCGCCGATCTCGGTCGGGAACGAGCGCTCGAGCACGTCCCGGTGTGCCTGGAGATACGACTCGGGCGTTCCGATGTCGAGCCAGTAGCCGGGGAGCGCGATGCCGTAGACCGTCCCCTCCTCGGCAAGGCGGGGGAAGACCTCCCGCTCGATCGAGACCGGCCGGCCGGCCGGGATGAGCTCGAGGGCATCGGGCTCGAGGACATAGAGGCCCGCGTTGATGAGATCCGTGTCGATCTCCTCGGGACGCGGCTTCTCGAGGAAGCTCTCCACCCGACCGTCGGCGGCGACCCGGACGAGCCCATAGCGGCTCGGATCCGCTACGGGGGTCAGGAGAATCGTCGCCTTGCCGCCGGTCTGGCGGTGGAAGCGCACGAGCTCCTCGAGGTCGGCCTCGCGCAGCGAATCGCCGTTCAGGGCGAAGAAGCTCCCCTCAAGGCTGCTTGCGGCGAAACCGATCGCGCCCCCGGTGCCGAGCGGCTCTTCCTCGAAGGCGTACTCGAGGGCAAGCGGCCCGTGCCGGTCGCCGAAGGTGGAGCCGATCTGGTCCGGCAGGTAGCCACAGGACACGATCGCCCGCTCGACGCCGTGGCGGGCGAGGTGCTCGAAGGTGTAGGCGAGGAGCGGCCGGTCGACGAGCGGGAGCATGTCCTTCCGCGTCCGGTCGGTGAGCGGACGCAGCCGCGTCCCCTGCCCGCCCACGAGGATGACGGCGGGAAGCATTACTCGGTCGCTCGCCCGATCCCCTCGTACTCGAACCCGAGCGCCCGCAGCTCGACGGGATCGAGCATGTTGCGCCCGTCGACGATCAGCCTCCGCCGCATGCGCGCGCCAGCTTCGGCCCAGTCGAGCTCGCGGAGCTCCGGCCACTCGGTCACGAGGACGGCCGCGTCGACGCCGTCGAGCGCCTCGAGCGCCGAGCCTGCGGTCTCCACCCCGTGGAGGTGAATGCGCCCGTCCGCGACGGGGTCCCAGGCGCTCACCTCAGCGCCTTCGGCGAGCAGTCGCGCGGCGATGACGAGACTCGGCGCGTCGCGCATGTCGTCCGTCCCGGGCTTGAACGCCAAGCCGAGCAGCGCGATCCGCCTGCCGCGGAGTGTGCCGAGGTGACGCTCGAGCTTGGCGATGACGGGACGGCGCTTCTGCAGCTCGTTCACCTCGATGACCGCGGCGAGCAGCTGGAAGTGATAGCCCGAGTTGCCTGCGAGCTGCTTGAGCGCCGAGACGTCCTTGCCGAAGCAGCTCCCGCCCCAGCCGATCCCCGCGCGCAGGAAATGCGGCCCGAGTCGGTGGTCGAGCCCGATCCCCCTCGCCACGTCGCTCACGTCGGCTCCGACGAGCTCGCAGACGTTCGCGATCTCGTTGATGAAGCTGACCCGCGTCGTCAGGAAGGCATTCGATGCGAGCTTCACCATCTCTGCCGACGGGACGGACGTGCGGAGAACCGGAGCGTCGATTCCGGCGTAGAGGGAGGCAACGCGGTCGCCGTCGGACTCCTCGAAGGCGCCGACGACGATCCGGTCGGGGTGCTGGAAGTCCGCGATCGCCGACCCCTCGGCGAGAAACTCCGGGTTGGAGACGTACCCGACACCAGCAAGCCCGCGCGCATCGAGCGCTGCGCGGACGAGCGCGCCCGTCCCGACGGGAACCGTGCTCTTCATCACGATGATCGGGCGATCGCCGTCCAGGTCGCGCGGTAGCTCGTCGATGACGGTCCAGACCGCCGAGAGGTCGGCGTCTCCCGAATACGTCGGCGGCGTGCCAACCGCGACGAAGAGGAACTCGGCACCCTCGATCGCTTCGCGCACGTCCAGCGTGAACAACATGCGTTCCCGATTCCGCTCCAGCAGCTCCTCGAGCCCGGTCTCGAAAATCGGCATGCCAGCGTCTTGGAGGGTCGAGATCCGGTCCTCGAGCACGTCGCGGACGACGACGTCGTGGCCGAGCTCCGCGAAACAGGCTCCGGTGACAAGGCCGACGTAGCCCGCGCCGAAGACTGCGATCCTCATCGACGAACGTGCCGGAGCGGCTTGAGGCCCTCGGCGATCGCGAGCATGGTCTCGTTCGACAGACGGTCGAGGAGCGTGTTGATCACCCAGTAGCGGGCCTTCGGCGTCCGCAAGACGACCATGTGGAGCTTCGGGCCGTCGTAGTAGAGGTCGTACACGCGGCGGCCGATGCGACGGGCGAGGCTCTTGTCGGCGAGCACGGGCGCGTCGTCCCAGTCCGTCATCTGCACACCCCAGTACTCGTTACCCATCCGGTAGACGAGCCGCACAGCCTTGTGGTTCTTGCCGGAGTCGATCCAATACGTGGTGAGTGGCGCCGTGCTGTCCGTCCACGAGCTGCGCTCGATCACGGTGGGCACCATGAGCGGGAACGGGACGCGCGTTCGCTGCTCGCGAAGGAGATCGCGCGCTGCCCTGGCTCCGGAGACGACGTTCGGGCGCTCCCGCCGCGGGGTCTGGTCGATCGGCGCCGGCGCCAGGCTCCCGTGGAAGTTCTGTCCCAGGACGACGGTGAGCATGGCGCCGTTCGCCAGCTGGGATACCTCCGCGGGAAGACGCTGCGTTTCGAGCGAGGCGAAGAGGTTCGCGACCTTCTCGGCAGCCTCGCGAGCGCCGCGTACCCTGGGGTCGTAGTAGACCTGCGTCCTGAAGTAGTCGAACCGGGGCGCGTTGGCGGGGAGGCCGTTCGGCGGCGTCAAGATCTGGTATCCACGCTGGCCGAGCAGGAACCCGGCCGTCGTCGCTGAGCCCTCCTTGCCGTTGCCGTTGAGAACGGTCACCGTGGTGTCGCGCGGCGCCGGGGTAGCTTGCTTGAGCTTCTCGCCGAGGGCGACCGCGGTCGCCTTCTGCGACGACTCGACGTCCGGGTGCGTGAAGGTCTGGACGGCGCGGGTGATGTTCTCCGAGGCCGTGGTCAGCTCGGCGAACCCCTCGAGCCCCTCGATCTTCGTCTGGAAGACACGGCCGCGCGGAAGCCCGTAGGCAAAGAGCGCGTACGAGAGCACGGTGCCTCCGTCGACGTTCGAGCCGCCGGCCTGGGCGACCTCGACGTTGTCGGTGATCGCCCTGACGACCTTCGGGAGCGCCAACGGTGCGAAGCCCTCCTGAACCTGGCCCTTGAACGCTTTGACGAACTGCTGCTGCCGGGCAACGCGATAGAGGTCCGAGTCCGTGTGCCGGTAGCGCACGTAGTCGAGAGCCTGCCGCCCCGTGAGCTCCCGGTACCCGGGCTGGAGGTCGATCGTCGCGTAGCCGAACGGCCCGCTGCGGTCGTTGAAGTACCGGCGGTCGACGTCGATCCAGGCACCCCCCAGTCTGTCGACGAGCTGGCGGAAGCCGCGGAAGTTGACGGTGATCAGGTAGTTGACCGGAACTCCGGTCAGGGCCTTCACGGTCTGGAGCGAGCCCTGCGGGCCGCAGAAGGAGTACGCGTTCGCGATCCTGTCGACGAAGGCGCCCCTCCCCGGGCAGCGGATCTCGGCCTGCATGTCTCGAGGGAAGGAGAGGAGCGAGATGGAGTCGCTCTCCGGGTCGGCGCGCACGAGCATGAGCGTGTCCGATCGCCCCGACGCGTTGTCGCCGTCCCCTGCGCGGTGGTCGTAGCCGATCACGAGCGCGACCGCCGGCTGTCCCGGGAGCGCTACGTCGAGCTTCTTCGCTGCGCGCTTCACGGCCGGTGTCTTGGCCGCAACCGCCGCGACGGATTCGTGGAAATAGAGGTACGCACCTCCCGCCGCGCCGGCGCCGAGAACGAGTGCCGCGACACCGAGCCAGAGGAGGGCCGAGCCGACAAGAGCCAGGCGTGAGCGCCGTCCCGGCGGCAGCTGCCGGTAGACGTTGACGGGCGAGAGCGCACCGGGCGGGAGGACGGGATTCCCGTTACCGTTCGGCGGCGCCGCGCGCCCCAGGCCTCTCTTCAGGGTGGTTCGCATGAGCCGTCCTTCAGAATGATCGCCGGTCGAGACGCTGGTGCTGGAAGGCGCGAGGCAAGGACGCAGGGAACGCCCACATCAGGTCGATATGGGTGCGACCGAGGACGCCGCATCGCGTCGTCCAGTGCGGCATATCGACATGGTCGCTCATTCTGAAGGGGGTTCTTGAGCCGACGAGCGCCGCCACGGGCGCTCGCTCTCGGAGGATAGCGACATTCGCGGCCGGCTCGGCAGCTCCTACCGGAACGTGGGGACGACCGCGTCGAGAGCTGCCGCGAGGAACGCGATCTCGTCGGGTGTCCCGGCCGTGATCCGGAGGGCCCCGGGAGCACCGAACAGGCTCAGCGGCCGGACGATGACGCCCCTTCGCAGGAGTGCTTCGTTCAGCGCGGCGGCGTCGTCGCCGACCTCGACGAAGAGGAAGTTCGCGACGGCGGGTCCCGCCGGATCGAACCCGTGGTCGCGCAGCACGCCTTCGAGGAGCGCCCTGGCCTCCCGGTTGGTCGCGCGCCGGCGCGCGACCTCCTCCGCGTGGCCCAGGCTCGCGAGCGCCGCCTCCTGGCCTGCGGAGGTGACGTCGAACGCACGCCGCACCGTACCGATCGCGGTGACGACGTCGGCAGGGCCGATCCCGTAGCCCACCCGCAGGCCGGCGAGCCCGAAGATCTTCGAGAACGTCCGCAGGACGAGGACGCGGTGTCCGGCCTTCGCGTACTCGTCGATCGCGTCCGGGTAGTCGGGTTCCTCGATGTACTCGAAGTACGCCTGGTCGACCACCGTGAGCACGTGCGGCGGCACGGCGGCGAAGTAGGCATCGAGCTCCGCGCGCGTGCTCGTCGTGCCTGTGGGGTTGTTGGGGACGGCGAGAAAGACGAGCTTCGTCCGGTCGCCGATCGCGTCGACGATCGCCTCGAGATCGAGCCGATCCTCTCGGAGCGGGATCTGCACCGACACAGCACCCAGCTTCAGCGGGTCGAGAACGTAGCTCGCGAAGGACGGCCAGCCGGTGACCGCCTCGTCGCCAGGGTCGAGCGTCGCGAGCGCGACGTAGCCGACGACTGCGTCCGCGCCCGCGCAGACCGTGACCTCCTCGAACGCGACCCCGTGACGCTCCGCCAGCGCCTGCCTGAGCCGGAAGGCATCTCCGTCCGGATAGCGGTTGAGCTCGAGCGATGCCCGCGCGATGGCCTCCTGCGCAGCGGGGAACGGTCCGTACGGGCCCTCGTTCGATGCGAGCTTGACGACACGCTCGAGCCCGAGCTCGCGCTGAACCTCCTCGACCGGCTTCCCCGGCTCGTACGGAACGAGTCCCGCGAGGGCGGGGCGAATCAGCTTCGGGTCGACGTCGGCGAGGCGACGACGACCCGTCACGTCGCCGGAATCGGCTCCGGACCCGCCGCGACGTACTCGCCGACGATCTCACCTTCGTCTTGTCCGGCGACGGCGTAGCCCTCGAGGCGCCGCGGCTCGCGTTGGTGCCTGAGGGCGACCGCGGCGAGCCCGGCGAGGATGCCGAGGGAGACGAGTCCGAGGACGACGAGGAGCACGATCTTCCACGCGTTCCGCTCGAGTTGCTTGCGGCGACGCCGGCGCTCGAGTGCCCGCGACGCTGCCTTCAGCGTGACGTAGCCGACGAAGGCGTTCCGCTTGGTGAAGATGGTCACGCCGGGAGGGTATCCGACCGCCCGGGATCAGGCGGAGGCTCGCCGTTTCGGCGGCAGATGGATTGCTCGTCCGAGCGCGACCAGCCCCGCCTCCTTGACGGCCTCGGAGAAGGTCGGATGGGGTGCCATCCCGTCGGCGACGGTCTCGACCGTCGCCTCCGCGTCCAGGGCGACGACGGCCGCCTCGATGAGGTCGGTCGCGTGCGGGCCGACGATGACGACACCGACGAGCTCGCCGTAGGACGTCTCGTGGATCGACTTCACCCAGCCCGTCGTCTCGCCCGACATGACCGCCCGCGCGTTCGCCACCCAGGGGAAGCGGCCGACGGCGATGTTCTCGTCGCCGTAGCGCTCGCGGGCCTCGGCCTCGGTCAGACCCACACCGGCGATCTCGGGGTCGGTGTAGATCGGCCGGGGGACCGCTGGATCCCCGATCTCGGTCTCGTGCCCGAGTGCGTTCTCCGCGGCGATCTCGCCTTCGCGGAACGCCGTGTGCGCGAGCTGCCAGTACCCGGCCACGTCGCCGGCCGCGTAGATGTGGGGCACGGACGTGCGCCGGTGCCCGTCCGTCCCGATCCCACGTGCATTGTCGAACGCGATGCCGGCTTCCTCGAGGCCGATCCCGTCGACGAGCGGCGCCCGGCCGACCGAGACGAGCATGAGGTCGCACTCGACCGTCTCTCCTGCGCCGAAGTGCACGACGAGGCCTGTTCCCGTGTCCTCCACCTGTGTGCACAGCTTGCCGAGATGAATCACGATCCCTCGCCTGGCGAGCACCTTGCGGAGCTCACTGGTGGCGTCCGCGTCCTCCTGTGGGATCAGAGTGTCGAGCATCTCGACGATGGTGACGTCGCTGCCGAAGCGCTCGAAGATGGAGGCGAACTCGCAGCCGATGATCCCGCCGCCGAGAACGACGAGGCGCCGCGGCACCTCGGTCTGGGCGAGGAGGCCTGTCGAGTCGATGCAGCGCGGCGAGTCGATTCCCGGAATCGGCGGCCGTACCGGGTACGCACCCGTGGCAATGATCGCGCTCTTGAAGGTGAGACCGACGTCCTGCTGGAAGACGATCGAGCGCGCATCCTCGAAGCGGCCGGCGCCCTGCAGCCACGTGACCCCGTTGGCCTTGAACAGTGAGGCGACGCCGCCCGTCATCTGCTGCACGACCGCCGCCTTCCACTCGTTGGCCTGGCCGAAGTCGAGGGTCGGCTCCCCGGTGACGACGCCGAGCTTGGGATCGATCTCGCGCGCCGCGTGGAGCGCGTGCGCGGTCTGCACCCACGCCTTCGTGGGAATGCAGCCGACTCGAAGACAGGTGCCGCCCAGCTCCGGCTCCTTCTCGACGCAGGCCACCCTGGCCCCGAGCTGAGCCGCGCGAATCGCCGCGGTGTAGCCGGCGGGGCCGCCGCCGAGAACGGCAACGTCGAATTCCATGCGCGCGATCCTAGCGACGACCTACGGGCGGTACTGCTGATCGAGCGAGCAGGCGGTATCTCCGTGGACGCGGATCCAGACCCCCGACTCCAGAGGCTCCTGTAGCTGGCGGTGCTGCCCGCCGTTGACGATCCGCTCCAATTCGGAGACCGTGCTCGTCGTTGCACCCAGCTTCTCGGGGTCGCCTTCCCTGGTGAGGATGGTGACGGGCGCGTCTGCAGGGACGACGTACGTCAGCAGACGGTGACCCCCCTCGACGACGTAGTTGTCGTTCGGGACCGGCTGACCTGGCTCGACCGCTCCATCTTCGGCGGCGGCGGTGTTCGCCGTCACCCCACTCGTGAACCACGCAGGGTCGAACCGCAGCTCGAAGTTCTCATCCTGCGGGGTGAGCGACTCGATGTGGCCGAAGACCCTGTCGCCACACGGCTCCGCGGTCACGGTCTTCGTCGCCGGCTCGTTCCAGATGTACAACGACGCGAACACTGCTGCCGCGACCGTCGCCAGTATGGCGACCGCGGCGAGCACCACGAGCGACGGCTTCATGACGCCCCGCGATCTTACCTTAGAGGTCTCGGCGCAGAGTCACGCTGTCGCCGCCGTCCTCGTGCACCCGCGCGAAGCTCTGCTTCTCGTAGAACGAGACCAGCGCGTCGTTGTCCCGCTCGACGCTCAGGCTGAGCGCCCGGTGGCCCTCGGCGCGAGCACGCTCGCAGAGCGCGTTGACGAGCGCATCCCCGAGCCCGCGTCCACGCCGGCTCGGCACGACCGCGATCGCGAGCTCCGGCGTCTCCTCGTCGACGAACCCGTAGCCCGGCTGGTCGCGGCGGAAGAGCCGGTACCAGGCGGCACCGACCGGGAACCCGTCCTCGATCGCGATGAGCGCCGTGTCACCCGGTCTTCCCCAGCCCTTGACGTACAGGGCGACCGGCCCCGGTCCCTCCCCCGGCTCCCGCTCGCGCCAGTAGTAGGCGTGGTGGAGCATGTCGCGGAGGAACCGGACGTCCTGGCGGCCGCCGCGGCGGATGACCACAGCCGCAGACTACAACGCCAGCGCAGGCGCTTCGATCAGCGTCTTGACCGTGCGCAGGAACTCGGCACCCTCCGAGCCGTCGATCGCGCGGTGGTCACACGTCAGGGTCATCGTCATCGTCGGCGCGATCTCGAGCTCGCCGTCGACGGCGAGCGGGCGCTCCTCGATCGCTCCGACCGCGAGGATGGCCACCTGCGGAGGGTTGAGGACGGCGACGAACTGGTCGATGCCGTACATGCCGAGGTTCGAGATCGTGAACGTGCCCTCCTCGAGATCCGCGAGCTGGAGCTTCCCCTCCCGGGCACGAGAGACGAGGTCGGCGCGAGCGGCGGCAATCTCCTGCACCGACTTGCGATCGGCGTCGCGAACGACCGGGACGACGAGCCCGTTCGGAGTGGCCACGGCGATCCCGACGTTCGCGCTCGGGTAGCGGTGAATCGCGCCGTCGATGAACAGGGCGTTCACCGCCCGGTGGCGCATGAGCGCGGCGGCCACGAGCCGGGTGAGCACGTCGTTCACGGTCGGCTTCACGTCGCCCTCCCCGAGCAGCTGGAGCATCCGCTCGCGCGTTCCGGCGAGCTCCGTCGCGTCCGCGGTGACCGTGAGCTGGAAGACCGGAGCCTCCCACGCCTCGGTCAGGCGCCGTGCGATCGTCCGGCGAATCGACGTGAGCTGGACGATCTCGACCTCGCCCGGCGAAGGGGGAGCGGCAAGCGCGGCCGGTGCGGCAGCGGCCTGCTCGACGTCCTCGGCGACAACTCGGCCCTCGGGCCCCGTGCCTGTGACGAGCGAGAGCTCGATTCCCCGCTCCCGCGCGATGCGCCGGGCCAGAGGGCTCGCCTTGACCCGCTCTTCCCTTTCCTCTCGTGCCTCTTCCATTGGGACCGGGACGGCTGCGACTGTGGCGGCTGCGACCGGGACGGCTGCCACGGGAGCGGCTGCCGGTACTCCTCCGTCGCCTCCCGCTGCGGCGACGAGCTCCGAGACGTCCTCGTCTTGCGCACCGATGACGGCAACGGTCGTCCCGACGTCGACCTCGCCGTCCGCGACGACGATGGTGAGCAGGACGCCGTCCGCCTCGGCCTCGACCTCCTGGGTCACCTTGTCGGTGTCGAGCTCGTAGAGAGGCTCGCCCCGGGCGACGGCATCCCCCTCCGACTTGAGCCAGCGGACGATCGTCCCCGACTCCATTCCCTGGCCTAGACGCGGGAGCTTGACCTCGACCGCCATCGGCCCGACCCTAACCCCTCGCGACGGTCCGGCGGATCGCCTCGAGCACGTCCTCCGCGTGCGGGACGACCCACTGCTCCATCGCAGGCGCGAAGGGGAGCGGCGCGAACTTCGCGCCGACACGCTCGATGGGCGCGTCGAGCCAGTCGAACGCACCGTGCTGGATCACGGCGGCGAGCTCCGCCCCGAAGCCCCCGCGTACGACCGCTTCGTGCGCCGTCACGCAGCGGGTCGTCTTCCTCACGGAGGCGACGATCGTCTCCTCGTCGAGCGGCTGGAGCGTTCGCGGATCGACGACCTCGACCGAGATGCCCTCGGTACCGGCCTCCTCGGCGGCTTTCAGCGCCTCGTGCACGAGGCGGCCGGTCGCGACGACCGTGACGTCCTCGCCCTCGCGGTGGACGCGGGCCTTCCCGAGAGGGATGGGCTCGAGCCGGTCCGGCACGTCGCCCTTGAGGGGGTACAGCGTCCTGTGCTCGAAGAAGACGACTGGGTTGTCGTCGTAGATCGACGACCAGAGGAGGCCGCGCGCGTCCTCCGGAGTGGAGGCGAAGACGACCTTGAGGCCCGGCACGTGGACGAACCACGCCTCGAGCTGCTGCGCGTGCTGCGCACCCGGGGACCAGCCGGCGCCGCCCTGCGTGCGGATCGTCAGCGGAACAGTCACCTGGCCGCCCGACATGGTCCGATGCTTGGCGGCCTGGTTGACGAGCTGCTCCATGGAGAGCGTCAGGAAGTCCTCGTACATGATCTCGACGACCGGGCGCATGCCCTGGATCGCAGCGCCGATCCCGCTCCCGACGATCGCGATCTCCGAGATCGGCGTGTTGCGAATGCGCTTCGGGCCGAACTCGGCGAGGAGGCCCTGCGTCACGGCCATCGACCCGCCCATCTCGGCGATGTCCTCCCCCATCAGGAAGACGCTCTCGTCCTCGCGCAGCGCACGCGCGAGCGCGTCTCGCACTGCCTCTCGATAGGTCAGTTCAGGCATAGACGTACTTGGCGGCGTCTTCCGGCGAGGGGTCGGTTCCCGCCTTCGCGAACTCGACCGACGCCTCCACCTCCGCCGTCACCTGTGCGTCGATTGCGGCGAGCCCCTCGTCGGTGAGCTGGAGCCGAGCCCGGAGCAGCTCGACAGGGTCCTTCGTCTCACGCTCTCCTTTGAGCTCAGCACGGTCGCGGTACACCTGGGGATCGCCGACGTAGTGACCGGTCAGCCGGTACGTCCGCAGGTGGAGTAGCACCGGTCCCTTCCCGGCCGCGGCGTGCTCGCGGGCGGCGAGCGCGGCGAGGTACACCGCCTCGACGTCCTGGCCGTCGGCCTCGATCGTCTTCATCCCGTACGCGAGCGCGCGCCTGGCGAGCTCGTCCACGGGTAGCGGGAGCTGCTGCGTCGCCGGCGTCGACTCCGCCCAGCCGTTGTTCTCGAGCACGAAGATGGCCGGGACCTTCCAGAGCTGGGCGAGGTTGAGCGACTCGTGGAACGTCCCCGTGTTCGTCGCTCCGTCGCCGAAGAACGCGACTGCGACGCGCGGCTCGCCGCGCATCAGGAAGGCGAGTGCGGCGCCGACGATCCCGGGAATGCCGCCGGCGACGACCGCGTTGGCGCCGAGGTTTCCGACCTCGACGTCATACAGGTGCATCGATCCTCCGTACCCGTGCGAGCAGCCCTCGAGCTTCCCGTACAGCTCGGCCATGATCCGCTCGACGGAGGTTCCCTTTGCGATGGCGTGGCCGTGTGCACGGTGCGTCGAGGCGATCACGTCGTCGCGCTCGAGCGCCGCACAGACGCCCGTGGCGACGGCCTCCTGGCCGATGGCGACGTGCAGGAAGCCGGGAAGCTCGCCGGCCCGGAACCGCTCCTCGACCTTCTCCTCGAAACGCCGGATGAGCAGCATCTCGCGGAAGAACGTCTTGAGCAGCTGCTCGGAGACGCGCCTCCCCCCGGATTCGGCCCTCTCCTCGACGGTCGCCATCGACCGGCCATTATGCTGATCCGCCGATGCGGGCCGTCGATCAGTGGGAGGCGATCCGGACGAACCTCCCCGAAGGGTGGGAAGAGGCGCGCGTCTCGTTCGTCGTCGAGGAGGCGTCGGCGGTTCCGGCCGCGGCGGCGGTTCTCGCTCCGCTCGGCCCCGGCCGGACGGGCAACGAGCTCCGCTTCCACGTCCGGCACTCCGGCACCGGCAGCCCACAAGCCGTGACGAACCTTCTCGGGCGGCTCGACCGGAAGCGCATCTGGGGGACGCTCGGCCTCGTCGACACGAAGTCCGCGGCCCCTGCCGCGGGCGAACGCCGGCCCGTGACGCAACGCCTCGCCGAGGCCTGGGACGCAGCTCTCGAGCAGCTACCGCCGGACTGGAGCGACCTGCTCTGCGAGCTGGAGCTCGACTCGAGCGACTACGTACCCCGCGCCGCTCTCCTCGGTGCCCCGCTGAACCCGACGCGAGTCCCTGGGGAGATCGCGCTCCGCTTTCGCGCCTCGGGCAAGCAGGGGTACGGAGCCTCGCCGGGAATGGCCCGGCGCTCTCTCGAGCGGATGGACGCGGAGCGCATCACCGGCCGCCTGACGGTGCTGCACGCGCTCTCGGACACGGAGAACGCGGTCACGCAGGGCCCGGTCTGGCGAATCGCCGGCCGGTCGGTCTAGACGAAGATCCTCGCCGACCCGCGCATGCCCGTGAGCCGGTGCGCGTCGCAGTAGAACCGGAGCGTCCCCTCTTTCGCGAGCTTCATCTTCCACGTCTGCGTGCCGACGTACGTGAGAGGCGTCGTCATGCGGTTGTAGCCGGGGGCGACGAGGTGCGCATTGTGAATGCGACCCCGGTCCCGGACGGTGACGGTGTACGTGCCGCGCTTCACGGCCTTTACGGCCTTCCCGCCCGACGTCTTGAGGGTGATGAGCTCCGCGGGGCCCGAGGTCAAGACGAGCCTCGTCTTCGGAGTGATAACCAGGGGAGGCGGCGGTGTCGTCGCCGGCGGGTTTCCGACGACGAAGGCTCCGCGCAACGACGTTGGGTGGACGTCGCAGTAGTAGATGTAGTTTCCATCCCCGAACGTCACCGTCCAGCTCACGGTCCCCGTGAAGTCGACTTCCGTGCGCTCGTTGACACCGGGCCCCGTGAGATGAAACGTGTGGAAGTCCGATTGATCCTCGACCTCGATGTCATACGTCCCGGGATCGAGCTTCGTCACGCGGTTGCCCTGGGCGTCCCGAAGGACGATCCCCTGCCCGACGGAACCGAAGAGCTTGGGGTTCTCTGAACGAACCGCCGCCCCGTCGGTCGCCCCGAGGAGCGCCGCGATCGTGAGCGCGACGGCGAGCGCGGCGGCGCGAGTCATCGCTCCACTCTACGCCCGCGACTCGTGATCGGATTGTCGCCAGTAGGGGCCGGGCATGCCCGGCATTACGCCCTGGGCTCCGCGCCGAACCGCTCGGCGAGTGCGGCCACGATCTTCCCGCGCAGCTCCGCCGCCTCCTCGTCCGTGAGCGTCCGCTCGGACGACTGGAAGGCGAGGTGGATCGCAACCGACTTCTTTCCGGCACCCACCTGCTCGCCGCGGTAGACGTCGAATACTCGAGCCTCGCGGAGAATCGGGCCCGCCGCCTCGCGCGCGGCGTCCACGAGAGCTCCGACCTCGACGTCCTCGTCCACGGCGACCGCGATGTCCTGCCGCGCCGCCGGGTACGTGATGACGTCCTCGTAGACGATGCGCTCGGGCACCTGTGAGAAGAGCGTTTCGAGGTCGAGCTCGAAGGCGCCCCAGACGCCCTCGAGCAGCGTCGGGTGGAGCTCGCCGAGCCAGCCCGCGTCTGTCTCCGCGGCCTTCCCGGGATGGAGCGAAGGGTGCGAGCTACGTCGGACACGAAGCTCGAGGTGAAGCGCGGCGTAGAGCGTCTCGAGCACCCCCTTCATCACGTCGTAGCCGTCGTGCACGATCGCGCCGACGCGCCAGCGCTCGTCCGGAAGCGGCTCGCCCGAGGGAAGGTAGATGCGCGCGATCTCGAACAGCGAGACATCGTCGAAGCCTGCATCGAGCCCGGTTCGTACCGCTTCGACGAGCCCCGGTAGCAGCGTCGTCCGCAGGACCGCTTGGTCGGCGGTCATCGGATCCGGGAGCCGGATCGCATCCCGGTGCGGATCCGAGGGCGCGAGGCTCCAGGTGTACGCCTCCGAGAGACCCGCGCCGACGAGCACGTCCTCCACGAGCCGCCGCAGCCTCTGCTCTTTCGTCAGGTGCCCCTTCACGTGTCGGCGAAGCGGCATCGTGAACGGGACGCGGTCGAGGACGGTGCGCACGACCTCTTCGATAACGTCGATCTCCCGCGTCACGTCACGGGCCCGCCACGTCGGCACGGAGACGTCCCAGTTCGGCGCGACCTCGAAGCCAAAGCCCTCGAGGATCGAGCACTGCTCACCGGGATCGATCGGAAAACCCACGACGTGGTCCGTGCGCTCGGGCCGATGACGCA
This sequence comes from Actinomycetes bacterium, assembly GCA_023251945.1. GTDB lineage: Bacteria > Actinomycetota > Thermoleophilia > Gaiellales > Gaiellaceae > GMQP-bins7. The sequence goes on along the minus strand of JAHEXT010000020.1, from coordinate 8,163 downwards.
CGACCGGCCGTTCCGGCAGTCCGGAATGCACGTCCACGTGTCCGGTCATCCGCGCGCCGGCGAGGTCGACGATCATCCGGCTCGCGTGCACGGCGGCTTGTTCCGCGAGGTACGGGTCGACGCCCTTCTCCCAGCGGTTCGACCCGGCCGTTCGGAGGCCGAGCCGCTCGGATGACTTGAAGATCCCCACCGGCTCGAAGTTCGCGGCCTCGAGCAGCACCTCGCCGGTTTCGTCGGAGACCTCGCTCTCCTCACCGCCCATGATCCCGGCGAGCGCGACCGAACGGTCGCCGTCGGTGATCATGAGGTCGTCGGGGTGAAGCCGGCGCAGCGTGCCGTCGAGCGTGCGGAGTTCCTCGCCGGGGCGAGCACGCCGCACGACGATCCTCCCGCCGGAAAGCCTCGTCAAGTCGAACGCGTGCAGCGGATTGCCCCACACGTGCATGACGTAGTTCGTGACGTCCACGACGTTCGAGATCGAGCGCAGCTCGGCGAGGTAGAGGCGCGATCTCAGCCACTGCGGCGACGGCCCGATCGCAACGTCGCGGAAGACACGCCCGACGTACCGTGGGCACCCCTCGAAGTCCTCGACCGTGACGTCCACGGGCTCGGCGTCGACGAGCTCAGGGTCGTCCGCCTCGGGCACGTGCAGCTCGCCGTCGAAGAGCGCGGCAACCTCGCGTGCGAGCCCGACCATCGAGAGCAGGTCGACACGGTTGGGCGTCGGCGTGACGTCGAGGACCTCCTCCCGAATCGGGAGCACCTGGTCCAAGGGCGTGCCGGGCTCCAAACTGTCGGGAAGAACCATGATCCCCGCGTGATCCTCTCCCAGCCCGACCTCGTCCTCAGCGAGGATCATCCCGCGCGATCGCTGCCCACGGAGCTCGCGCTCGTCGAGCGGAGCCTCGAGAACCGGCAGGAGCGCACCTGGGAGGGCGACGGCGACGGTCGCGCCGGCCTCGAAGTTCCAAGCCCCGCAGACGATCTGTCGTGCGTCCCCCTCGCCCACGTCGACCTGGCAGACACGCAGCCGATCGGCGCTCGGATGTCGCTCGACGGCGAGCACCTTGCCGACGAGGAAGCGGCCGAGGTTGTCATCGACGTCCAGGACACCTACCTCGCGGACGCGCTCGACCTCGTCGAGAGCGCAGATCGCGAGCCGGCGCGCGATCTCTTCCGCCGGTGCGTCGACCGTGACGTACTCGCGAAGCCAGGACATCGGGACGCGCATCAGAACTGCCTCAGCAGCCGCGGGTCGTTTCGCCAGAGCTCCCGCAGATCGGGGATCCCGTGCCGCAGCACCGCGATGCGCTCGAGGCCCCAGCCGAAGGCGAAGCCCGTGTAGCGCTCCGGGTCGTAGCCGACGAACTCGAACAGGTTCGGATCCACCATTCCCGCCCCGCCGACCTCGATCCAGCCTGAGTGCCGGCACACGGGGCAGCCGGAGCCGTCGCAGATGTGGCAGGAGACGCGCGCCTCAATGGACGGCTCGGTGAACGGGAAGTAGTTCGTCGTGAACTGGGTCCGTCGCTCCTCCCCGAAGAGCGTCTTGAGCAGGTAGTCGAGCGTGCCCTCCAGGTCGGCGAGGCTGATGCCCTCGTCCACCGCGAGCCCCTCGACCTGGTGGAAGGTCGGCGTGTGCGTCGCATCTGGAGTGTCGCGCCGGTAGCAGCGGCCGAGCGAGACGATGTACACGGGCGGCTCCTGTGCCTCCATCGTCCGGATCTGCGAGGGCGAGGTCTCCGTGCGGAGGACCGTCTGCTGGTCGAGGAAGAGCGTGTGCAGAGGCGAGCGGGTGGGGTGACCCTGCGGGAAGTTGAGGCCGTCGAAGTTGTAGTGGGTGGTCTCCACCTCGCGGCCGTCGACGACCGTGTACCCGAGCCCGAGGAAGATGTCCTCGACCTCGCGCCGGATCTGCGTGATCAGGTGGAGGTGGCCGCGGGGGAACGGCGTCCCGGGCATCGTGACGTCGACGCGCTCCTCGCTCACCTGGCGGTCGAGCTCGACCCGCCGGAGATCGTTTTCACGCGCATCGATGGCGGTCTCGAGGCGTTCCCGGAGCGCGTTCAGCGTCATCCCCGTCTCCCGGTCGCGGACCTCTCGGAGGGCGAGCTTGAGGGCGCTCTTCCGCCCCAGGAACTCGACTCGCACGCGGTCGATGTCGTCCAGCGACGACGCGGCAGCAACCGCGGCGAGAGCGTCCTTCTCGAGTGTCTCGGGATCCATGGGAGTCAGCGAGGTTACCAACGCCCTCTAGCCAAGTTACAAGTTGTAACTTGGCCTTCCAGTGAGCGAGTACGACGGGTTCGCGCCGATCTACGACGCTTGGTCAGCGGACATGACCGAGGACGTCGGCTTCTACGTCGAGCTCGCGACCGAGGCGGACGGCCCGGTGGTCGAGCTCGCGGTCGGAACCGGGCGCGTTGCGATCCCGATCGCGGAGCGGACCGGGAAGCCAGTGGTGGGGATCGATTCGTCTCCCGCAATGCTCCAAGTCGCACGCGAGCGGGCGGCAACGGCCGGCATCCACCTCGAGCTCCGCCAGAGCGACATGCGCGACCTTGCCCTCGACGAGCCGGCCGCTCTCGTCATCTGCCCGTTCCGATCGCTGCTCCACCTGCCGACCTGGTACGACCGGCGCCGGGTCTTCGAGCGGGTCGCTGCGAACCTCCGGCCGGGAGGACGCTTCGCGTGGAACGCGTTCGTCTTCGACTTCAGCATCGCCGCCGACCTCCACGGCCGCTGGCAGGAGGAGCCTGTCCGGCACCGGATCGACCAAGTGCCTGCCGACAACCGGATCGACATCATGCTCGAGTCAGGGCCGCGCATCTCGCTCTGGTGGGTCTCGCGAGGCGAGTGGGAGGGCCTGCTCGACGTCGCTGGGCTCGAGACCGAGGCGCTCTACGGCTGGTTCGACCGCCGCCCGTTCGACGAGGAGAGCCGCGAGTTCGTCTGGGTGGCGCGCAAGCCCGTCGGATGACGCTGTACGACCCCATTGCCCGCATCTACGACCCGTGGAGCCGGTCGGTCACAGAGGACGTCGACTTCTACGTGGAGCAGGCGCTCGCCACGGGCGGTCCCGTGGTCGAGCTTGCCGTGGGAACGGGCAGGATCGCGGTTCGGATAGCGCTCGCCGGAATCCCGGTCATCGGGGTCGACACCTCGCCGGGGATGCTCGCCGTCGCCGCCGAGTACGCGCAGTCCGAAGGCGTCGAAGATCTCGTCGATCTGCGTCTGGGCGACCTGCGGGAGCCGCCGGTAGACGGGCGCGTTCCGCTCGTGATCTGCCCCTTCCGGACGCTCCTGCACATGGAGAGCGAACGAGAGAAGCTCCGTGCGTTGCACGCCGCCCGCGAGCTGCTCGAGCCCGGCGGGCGGTTCGTGTTCGACGTCTTCGCCCCGAACGCCGAGGACATCCAGGAGACGCACGGCCGCTGGCTCGAGCGCGAACCGGGAATCTTCGAGCTCGCCGTCTGGGACGAGGACACGCGCACGCTTTCACTCTCCGTCCGCTCGGGAGGGATCGCGGCGACCTTCAGCCTCCACTGGCTCTCCGCGCGGGAGTGGCTGCGTCTCCTCGACGAGGCGGGCTTCGCCGTCGAGGAGCTCTACGGCTGGTTCGACCTGCGGCCGTTCGAGGACCAAGAAGACATGGTCTTCGTCTGCTGCCGTCGGGGTTAGAGAAGCGCGATCTCGTCGCCGAGCGCGATCTCGCCGCCTTCGACCACGTGCGCGAGCATCCCGCGCTTGCCGTCGAGCAGCGTTCGCAGGCCGGCCCGCAGCTCGTCCATGCGGTGGCACGGCTCGCAGACCATCGTGATCTCGAGGAGCGCATCTCCGACTTTCACGCGCTGACCTACTCGCCAGGACTGGACGTCGGTGCCCTCGACCGTGACGTTCTCGCGGATCGCGCCCGGCTCGACCCCGAGCGCGTCGAGATGTTCCTGCGAGGCGAGCAGGATCTCCCGTCGCGGCCGATCGGCGTGCGCGCAGCCCTCGAGGCCATGGCCGGCGACGACAGTCACGCGTTTTCGTGGCTCGGAGCGGCCGCTGCCACGCCCCGGCGAGACGAACAGGCCCGAGACGGTTGCCACGCGGGCAGCGTACCCATAGAGTCGTACCCGCCGTGATCTGGCTGATCGTCCTCCTCGCGCTCGTCCTCGTCGTCTTCCTCCTGGTCGTCGCGCTCTACAACCGGCTCGTCCGACACCGGAACCGCTGCGACAACGCCTGGGCGCAGATCGAGGTCCAGCTCAAGCGGCGCTGGGACCTGATCCCGAACCTCGTCGAGACCGTGAAGGGCTACGCGGCCCACGAGCGCGGCGTCTTCGAGGAGGTCACCGCGGCGCGCACGCGGGCGCAGCAAGCGCAGACGCCCGCTGAGTCCGCACAGGCGGAGGGGATCCTCGGCCAGGCGCTCGGCCGCCTCTTCGCCGTCGCCGAGGCGTATCCGGACCTGAAGGCGAGCGAGAACTTCCGCGAGCTCCAGGGCCAGCTCGAGGAGACGGAGAACCGTGTTGCGGTCTCGCGGCAGGTCTACAACGACAGCGTCCTGACCTACAACAACGCTGTGCAGACCTTTCCCGGTGCCGTACTCGCAGGGCCGTTCGGATTCTCGATACGAGAGTTCTTCGAGGTCACCGAGGAGGCGCAGCGGGAGGCGCCGGTCGTCGACTTCTGACGGCCAGCTCGTAGAGCGCGATCGCGCCCGCGGCTGCAACGTTCAGCGATTCCGCCGCTCCGGGCAGCTCTATCGTCACGACCTGGTGGCTCTGAGCCACGAGCTCCTCCGGGAGTCCCTCCCGCTCCGCACCGAGGAGGAACGTCACCGGGGCCGTCAGGTCGGCCTCCCAGAGCTGCTTCCCCCCGTGCGCGACGAGCGCAACGCGGCGGCCGGGGGCCTCCTCCCACCCGACGAGCGGCACCCTGAAGATCGCGCCGGCCGAGGCCCTGAGCGCCCGCGGCCCGAGCGGGTCGGCACATCCGTCCGAGAGCGCAACCGCGGCCCCGAACGCGTCCGCCGTCCGGAGCAGCGTGCCGACGTTCCCCGGATCGGCCACTCGCCAGAGCGCGATCGTGACCTCTCGCAGTCCACGCGGGAGGTCCTCCCGGCGGAATACGCCGATCGCGCGCGGCGCGTGCCCGAGGGTCGAGACCGAGGCGAGAAGCTCCGGGAGGACGTTCTCGCCCCCGACGAGGAGCTCGGCGGGCTCGATCCCCGCGCCCAGCGCCGCGTCGACGAGATCCTCTCCCTCGACCGCGAAGAGCCCGGACTCCTCCCGGTGCTTGCGCGCCGAGAGGAGCTTGCGGACAAGGCGGAGCTTGGCGTTGTCCCGCGACTGGATCAGGCTGCTTCTGCTTTGGTCTCGAGCGCGGCCTTTGCCCGCTCGGCGACCGCGGCAAACGCCTGGGGGTCGGACACCGCGAGATCGGCGAGCGACTTGCGATCCAGCTCGATCCCCGCCTTCCGCACGCCGTCCATGAAACGGTTGTACGAGAGGCCGTTCGCGCGGGCGGCAGCGTTGATCCGAACGATCCAGAGCGACCGGAAGGTCCGCTTCTTCGTCTTGCGATCGCGGTACGCGTAGGCGAGCGAATGATCGAGCTGCTCCTTTGCGAAGCGGTAGCTCGACTTCTTGCGGCCGTAGTAGCCCTTGGCCTGCTCGAGGACCTTCGCGCGCTTCTTGCGCGCATGGGTCGCTCTCTTCACACGGGGCATGGAGAGTGCACCTCCTGGTGACGATTTCGCGTCTCTGGCGTGCGACACGCAAGCAGTGCAAGGACGCAGGCCGCGTGCGGGTTGGATAACCCGGACGCGGCCGAGGACGACGCAATGCGCCGCGGATCGCGCGTCAGGGGCGCACTAATTGTTGCCGGGAGGTGCACCTAACCACCTCTCAGGAGCTTCTTCACGTTCTTCGCGTCGCTCGCGGCGACGCCCATGGACTTGCGGAAGCCGCGCCTACGCTTCGACGACTTCTTCTCGAGGTTGTGGCTCCTCATCGCGTGCCGGCGGAGGAGCTTCCCCGCCCCGCTCAGCTTGAAGCGCTTCTTCGCGCTCCTTGACGTCTTCATCTTTGGCATCGACTTTCACTCCCACATTCCGTAGCGGCGCGAGAACCATGACCATGTTGCGGCCGTCGAGGACGGGCTGCTGCTCGATCGAGCCGAGCTCCTTCACGTCGCCGGCGAGCCGCATGAGGAGGTCCCGACCCCGCTCCGGGTGGAGCGTCTCGCGCCCCCGGAACATGATCGTGACCTTCACCTTCGCCCGCTGGTTCAAGAAGCGGACGACGTGCCCCTTCTTGGTCTCGTAGTCGTGGTTCCCGATCTTCGGTCTGAGCTTGATCTCCTTGATCTGGATCTGGAGCTGGTGCTTGCGGGCCTGCTTCGCGCGTTGTTCCTGCTCGTAGCGGTACTTCGAGTAGTCCATGACCCGGGCGACCGGGGGGTCCGCATTGGCCGCGACCTCGACGAGGTCGAGCCCCTTCTTGAAAGCGAACTCGAGCGCTTGCTTCGTCTCGGTGATCCCGACCTGCCCTCCGTTCTCGTCGACGAGCCGGACGCGCGGGACGCGAATCTCCTCGTTGATGCGCTCGTCCCTCTTGCGAGGAACGACCCGGTCCATCATGGGCCGGCGGCGGCGGGGTCTCAAAGGCTCTTCACCAAGCTCTCAGTTCCCTCCTTGCAGACGACAAATCACCAGCGAAAAAGCCACTGCAAGCAGCGGCTTCTCTTCCCGTCCGACCTTCGGCTCGGTTGAACCCCCGCAGGTCACACCCGGGAGGTGAGGAAGCTGTTCGCTCCTGCTTGCAGACGCAAGATGCTACCAGGACATGTGCAGGGGCGAGGCTCGCCTCGCCCCTGGCGACGCAAGCGTCGCCCCTACGAAGGGTCGGACTCGGCGGCGAGCGAGCGAAAGGTCTCGAGGAGCGTGTCGAGTGAAACGGTGGACTGGCTCCCACCCCGCTCCCGGACGGCGAGCGCGCCTTCGGACTCCCGGTCCCCGTAGACGACGACGAACGGGATCTTCTCCAGCTCGGCGTCGCGGATCCGCTTGCCCAGGGTCTCGTCGCGCTCGTCGACGTCCTCGCGGAAGCCTTCGCCGTCCAGTCGGTCACGGAGCGCACGCGCGGGCTCCTGATGCGTCTCCCCGACCGGGAGGACGCGTGCCTGCACCGGCGCGAGCCAGAACGGGAAGTCACCCCCGTAGTGCTCGACCAGAATGCCGACGAAGCGCTCGAGCGAGCCGAGGAGCGCCCGGTGGATCACGACCGGCGTGTGCTCGACGTTGTCGGAGCCCATGTACGTGAGGCCGAACCGGCGTGGCATCTGGGCGTCGGCCTGGATCGTCCCCATTTGCCAGGAGCGGCCGAGCGCGTCGTCCATGTGGAGATCGATCTTGGGGCCGTAGAAGGCGCCCTCGCCCGCGGCGACCACGTAGTCGATGCCGTGGCGTTCGAGGGCCGTTTGGAGGATGCCCTCCGCGTGATCCCATTCCTCGTCCGTGCCCAGGCGGCTCTCCGGTCGCGTGGAGAGCTCGGCGTGGGGCGTGACGCCGAACAGCGCGTACAGGTCCTTCGCGAACTCGATGCACGCGTCGATCTCCTGCGCGACCTGCTCCTTGGTGCAGAAGATGTGCGCGTCGTCCTGCGTGACGTGGCGCACGCGGAGGAGCCCGTGCAGCGTCCCGGCCAGCTCGTTGCGGTGCAGCGTCGAGGACTCGGCGTAGCGGATCGGCAGCTCGCGATAGCTCCGCAGGCGGCTGCCGAACAGGAGCATGTGCCCAGGACAGTTCATCGGCTTGAGACTGGCGTGCGGCTCCTCGCCCTCCCCCGCGACGAGGAACATGTTCTCGCGGAACTTCTCCCAATGACCCGACGTCTCCCAGACCGACTGGTCGTAGATCAGGGGCGTCTTCACCTCGACGTAACCCCGGCGGAGGTTCTCGCGCCGGCGCAGGTCCTCGAGCGCGTTCCAGATCACCATCCCCTTCGGGTGCCAGAACGCGGACCCGGGCGAATGCTCGGAGAGGTGGAAGAGGTCGAGCTGGGGGCCCAGACGACGGTGATCGCGCGCCCTTGCCTGCTCGAGCCGCTCGAGGTGCGCGTCGAGGTCGGCCTGAGAGAAGAAAGCCGTCCCGTAGATCCGCGTCAGCTGCGT
>JAHEXT010000019.1 GCA_023251945.1 Actinomycetes bacterium | reverse complement strand
GGACGCCCGAAGGTTTCGAGGACCCATCACGCCGTTTCACCGTCGGCGTTCAGTGGCACCCCGAGGCGGGTGCGGACGCGGCGTTGTTCGAGGCGCTGGTCGAGGAGGCGCGCGCCTACCACGCCGAGCGCCGCTCCGGGTAGGGCACGACTGCCTCGCACACACGACGCCTGTGCGCGAGAATCGGTGGCGTGACACTGACGGTGCTCAACCCCGCGACCGAGGAGCCGATTGCGGAGCTCGAGCAGGCGGGGGCGGAGGAAGCCGACGCCGCCGTCGCGCGCGCCAAGGCCGCGTTCCCGGCCTGGCGCGCCGTCGCGCCCGGCGACCGCGCACGCCTATTGCGGCGCCTGGCGACCCTCGTCGAGGAGCACGGCGAGGAGCTCGCGCAGATCGAGTCCCGTAACGTCGGCAAGCCGATCTCCGGCGCGCGCGGCGAGGTCGGCATGGTCGCGCAGGTCTTCCACTTCTACGCGGGCGCCGTCGACAAGCACCACGGGGAGACGATTCCGGTCGCCGGCGGCGTCGCCGCAACCTTCCGGGAGCCGCTCGGCGTGGTGGGGCTCATCGTCCCCTGGAACTTCCCGCTCAACATCTCGAGCTGGAAGCTCGGCCCCGCCCTCGCGTGCGGGAACACGGTCGTCCTCAAGCCGGCAGAGCTCACGCCGCTCTCCGCGATCCGGCTCTCCGAGCTTTGCCTCGAGGCGGGTATCCCGGAGGGCGTCGTCAACGTTCTCGCCGGCAAGGGCTCGGTCGTCGGGCAGCGGCTCATCGAGCATCCCGACGTCGCCAAGATCGGGTTCACCGGCTCGACCGAGGTCGGCCGCCTCGTCATGCAGGGTGCGGCCGGGACGATCAAGCGCGTCACGCTCGAGCTGGGCGGGAAGTCCGCAAACGTGATCTTCGAGGACGCCGATCTCGAGCAGGCGGCGGCGTCCGCACCGTACGCGGTCTTCGACAATGCAGGTCAGGACTGCTGCGCGCGCTCGCGGATCCTCGTCCACCGGTCTGTCTACAACCGCTTCCTCGACCTGCTGGTCGAAGCCACGCGCGGCGTCAAGGTGGGGGATCCGGGCGACGAGTTCACCGAGATGGGGCCGCTCATCTCGGCCGCGCACCGAGAGACGGTCGCGTCCTTCCTCGACGACTCCGTCCAGGTCGCATTCCGCGGTGATGCCCCCGGCGGGCCCGGGTACTGGTTCCCGTGCACGCTCGTCGAGGCGGCGAACGAGGACCGCATCGCGCGGGAGGAGGTCTTCGGCCCCGTGGCGGCCGTGATCCCCTTCGAGGACGAGGCCGATGCGATCCGGATCGCGAACGACACGCCGTACGGCCTCTCGGGCTCGATCTGGACGCGTGACGGCGCGCGCGCTCTCCGCGTCGTACGCGCGGTCGAGGCCGGCGTACTCTCGGTGAACGCGAACACGTCCGTGCGCGTGCAGACGCCGTTCGGCGGGTTCAAGCAGTCGGGGTTCGGCCGCGAGCTCGGGATGCACGGGCTCGACGGCTACTCCGAGGTCAAGAGCGTCTTCATCTCGACGGAGGGCTGAGCTGTGGCAGGAAGACTCGACGGAAAGGTGTGTGTCATCACGGGCGCCGGCGGCGGGATGGGCCGGGAGGCGGCGATCGTCTTCACCGGCGAGGGGGCGAAGGTCTGCGTCGCCGACGTCGACGAGGAGATCGCCGAGGGGACGGTGTCCGAGTGTCCCGGCGACGCGTTCGCCCTGCGCGTCAACGTGGCCGACGAGGACGACGTCAAGCACATGTACGCCTCGACCGCCGAGCGGTTCGGCGGCATCGACGTCCTCTACAACAACGCCGGCATCTCTCCGGCCGACGACGCTTCCGTCCTCGACACGGGCGTGGAGGCGTGGCAGCGCGTCCAGGACGTCAACGCGAAGGGCGTCTTCCTCTGCTGCAAGCACGGGATCCCGTACCTGCTCGAGCGGGGAGGGGGCTCCGTGATCAACGTCGCATCCTTCGTCGCCATCCTCGGCGCGGCGACCTCCCAGATCTCGTACACGGCCTCCAAGGGCGCGGTGCTCTCCATGAGCAAGGAGCTGGCGGTGCAGTTCGCGCGCCAGGGGATCCGGGTGAACGCGCTCTGCCCCGGCCCCGTCGAGACGGCGCTCCTGCTCGCGATCTACGGGGACGATCCGTCGGCGTTCAAGCGGCGCCAGGTGCACTGGCCGACCGGCCGCCTCGGGAAGCCGCGGGAGATCGTGAACGCGGCGCTCTTCCTCGCGAGCGACGAGTCCTCGTTCGTCAACGGGGCCGCGTTCGTTGTCGACGGCGGCCTCACCGCCGCCTACGTCACGCCCGAGTAGGAGCCCAGGCCGTGCAGGTGAAACGCGTGGCGTGGCTCGGCACTCGAACCGAGAGGTTCGACGAGACGACGGCGTTTTTCCGTAACGTGCTGGGGCTGTCGCTCCACCACGAGGAGCCCGGCTTTGTGATGCTCCAGCTCCCGGCCGCGGATCGCGACTACGTGGAGGTCTTCCGCGCCGACGATCCAGACGTCGCCTTCTACACGACCGGGCCGGTCGTCGGCCTGCTCGTCGACGACATCGTCGAGGCGCGGGCGGAGCTGGAGGCGGCCGGGGTCGAGCTGCTCGACTCGATCCACTGGCCGGAGAGCATGGAGGGGTACGGCTGGTTCCACTTCCGCGGGCCGGACGGGAACGTCTACGGGATGCTGCAGGGCTCGCGAGTGCTACCCGGCTGAGGCCTCCGCGACCCGGAGCCTCAGACGCCGACGACCTGAACCAGCCAGCGTCGGTCGCGCGCGCGGTCGAGCTCGAGGAAGAGCACGCGCTGCCACTGGCCGAGGCAGAGCTCGCCCTCGCGCACGGGGATGGATTCGCCGGCCGGGCCGAGGAGCATGGACATGCAGTGCGCGTGGCCGTTTCCGATCTCCATGTCCTCCTCGCACACGTTCTCGGTGCGGCGGTCCCAGTCGTCGTGCGCGTAGTAGTGCTCGGTCGGCACGAGGCGTTTGAGGAGAACGGCGAAGTCCTCGAGGAAGCCGCGCTCCCACTCGTTCACGCGCACCGAGCAGGTCGTGTGCGGCGAGTAGACCGAGCAGACGCCGTCCTGGATGCCGCTCTGGCGGACAGCCTCCTGCACGTCCTCGGTGATGTCCGTGACCGTCAGCCCGCCGGCGGTACGGAGCTGGTGCTCGAGCTGGAACGCCTTCACGCCGGTGCACATTGTGTCAGCCGCGCGCGCGTCTGGCTCGGCGGAAGTGTCGGTTACGCTCCCTCCCGAGGGCCCGTAGCTCAGCTGGTCAGAGCAGCCGACTCATAATCGGTTGGTCCCTGGTTCGAGTCCAGGCGGGCCCATTCCGTAGATCACGTGCCGGGTGGAACAATGGAAGGCGGACGCGCCCGCGGGCGTCTGGTGGAACAGGGTGACTCGAGCGCGAGGGACCACTCGCTCGCCTGGACGATGGGCTTCGGCCCAGAAGGAGGGAGGACTATGACCCTGAAGATCGCTGACACGGCACCGGATTTCACGGCCGAGACCACGGAAGGGCCGATCAGCTTCCACGACTGGATCGGAGACTCGTGGGCGGTGCTCTTCTCGCACCCGAAGGACTTCACACCGGTGTGCACGACCGAGCTCGGCTACATGGCGAAGATCAAGCCCGAGTTCGATCGCCGAAACGTCAAGATCATCGGCCTCTCCGTCGACTCGACCGGCGACCACGAGGGATGGGCGAAGGACATCGAGGAGACGCAGGGCGCTGCGCCCAACTACCCGATCATCGGCGACGCCGACTTCACCGTCTCGAAGCTGTACGGGATGCTTCCCGCCGAGGTCGGCGGCGAGGCCGCCGACCGAACGGCCGTCGACAACCAGACGGTGCGGAACGTCTTCGTCGTCGGCCCCGACAAGAAGGTGAAGCTCATCCTCGTCTACCCGATGACGACGGGCCGCAACTTCGACGAGGTGCTGCGCGTGATCGACTCCTTGCAGCTGACTGCGACGCACAGGGTCTCGACGCCGGTGAACTGGCAGCAGGGCGAGGACGTGATCATCGCCGGCTCGGTCTCCAACGACGAGGCGAAGGAGATCTGGCCCGACGGCTGGAGCGAGCCCAAGCCGTACATACGGATCGTTCCCCAGCCGCGCTGAGCGACGGCTGCTCGTCGATCCCGCTCGGGTAAGAGCGGCTCCCACTCGGATCTCCGGGGGGATGCGACGAGCGTGGGCCGATAGGCTCACGCCGCATGTCCGAGGCTGCCGTCGCATCCGGCCACGCTGCTCCAGGAGATGAGCAGCAGTCGCTCTGGCAGCGCGCCCGCCGGATCGTCGCCTGGCTCGTCGGCATCGCGCTTCTGGTCGCTGTGCTCCGTCTCGCGGGCGTCGACGTCGGGAGCTGGCTCGAGAGCGTCTGGGACACGGTCACCGAGATCTCGCTCGGCTACGTCATACTCGGGTGCCTCTTCCAGGCCGGGCAGACGACGCTGACTGCCCTCGGGTGGTACGGGATCCTCCGCTACGCGTATCCCGGGGGCGTCACGTACATGGAGGTGCTCGCGTCGTATGCCGCGGGGGTTGCCCTCAACAACTTCGTCCCGGCGAACCTGGGCACGTTCGTGACGCTGCTCATGTACGTCGCGGTCGTCAGAGGCGCCACGTTCCCGGGTGTGCTCGCCGGGTACGTCGTCCAGAAGATCTTCTACTTCGTCATCGGGACGCTCATCTACATCTATCTCTTCCTGGCCGTGGCGGGATCGTTCGAATTCCAGTTCGGCAACGAGAGGGACGCGCTCTCGAACCATCCGGGGCTCACGCTGGGAATCGTCGGCGGGGCGATCTTCCTCGTCGCGCTGCTCCTCCGCATCTTCTGGCGCTGGTTCAAGGCGATGTGGGCGAAGGCCAAGCAGGGCGCCGCCATCCTCGGCGACTTCCGCGCGTACGTGAAGCTGGTCTTGCTGCCACAGATGGGCGGCTACGCCGCCAAGGTCGGCGTGATCATCGTCTTCCTGGCCGCCTACGGGATCCCCGTGTCCTTCGGCTCGGTCATGAGCGTGCTCGGCTCCAACCAGCTCGCGAACATGCTCTCGATCACTCCCGGAGGCGTCGGAATCAACCAGGCGTTCAACACGTACGCCCTCGAGAGCTACACGGACGCGACGACCGCGACCGCGTACTCCTTGGGACAACAGCTCATCACCACGGCGTTCAACCTCGGCTTCGCGATCGTTCTCATCTGCGTCGTGTTCGGATGGAGCGGCGGCTCGACGCTCGTCAAGTCCTCGTACGTGGACGCGAAGGTGAAGACCGCCGACATGAAGGACGAGCGCCACGAGAAGAGGGTGGAGAAGATCGAGGAGAAACGGCGCGAGCGCGAGCAGGAGGGCCGGCGCGGCCTCCTTCGTGTCTTCCGGCGCTCTTCGGACGACGACGATTCGAGCGAGCCGCCGGCCTCCTGAGACGGCCGGATGTCCGACCAAAGGTAGCGACAGGGGGCCCGGGTGGGCGGGCCCCCTGCTTTCCTACGGCGCAACCTCGGGGTCAGGCGGATCCGCCTGCGGGGAGAGGAGTCGCGCCGGTAGGCGGTATCTGTTCCACATCGTGCGGAGCAGTGCGAACTTTTCCAGGTGATTTCCACAGCCAAAAACCCGCAAAATGGACAAACTCCGTGGTCTCCGTCCACAGGCCTGGGGAAACCGCCTCGAACCGGTGAGAGAGTGGAGCGCGGCTAGACTGCCCTCGTGACCGAGTACGGCACCCTGAGGGTCAAGACCGGCCTGGCGGAGATGTTCAAGGGCGGCGTCATCATGGACGTCGTCGACGCCGAGCAGGCCCGGATCGCCGAGGACGCCGGCGCGTGCGCGGTGATGGCTCTCGAGCGCGTGCCCGCGGACATCCGGAAAGAGGGCGGCGTCGCTCGGATGGCCGACCCGCAGAAGATCAGGGACATCCAGGACGCCGTCTCGATCCCGGTGATGGCGAAGTGCCGGATCGGCCACTTCGCGGAGGCGCAGATCCTCGAGGCCCTCGAAGTCGACTATATCGACGAGTCGGAGGTGCTCACGCCGGCCGACCTCGAGCACCACGTCGACAAGTGGCCGTTCAGGGTGCCGTTCGTCTGCGGGTGCACGAACCTGGGCGAGGCGCTCCGGCGGATCTCCGAGGGCGCGGCGATGATCCGCACCAAGGGCGAGGCCGGGACGGGCGACATCGTCAACGCGGTGACGCACATGCGGGCCGTCTTCGGGGCGATCCGAAGTCTCCAGGCCGCGCGCGAGGACGAGCTGTACACGGCCGCGAAGGAGCATCGCGCTCCGTACGAGCTCGTGCGCTGGGTCGCAGAGAACGGGCGCCTGCCGGTCGTGACCTTCACGGCCGGTGGGATCGCGACGCCTGCGGACGCATCCCTCTGCATGCAGCTCGGCGCGGACGGCGTCTTCGTGGGCTCCGGCATCTTCAAGTCCGGCCGCGACCCGATCGGCGATCGCGACGGCTGGGTCGACGACGTGACCCGCCGGGCGCGCGCGATCGTCGAGGCTACGACGCACTTCGACGACCCGAAGATCCTGGCCGACGTCTCGGCCGGGCTCGGCCAGCCGATGGTCGGCATCTCCGCGAGCTCGCTCCCCGACGAGGAGCGGCTCGAGGTCCGCGGCTGGTAGCGACCGCCGCTGGCTACGGCAGGATCCCGCGCGACTGGAACTTCGCGCGGACCGTGTTCGCTATGCCCGCGTTGTAGAGGCTCTGCGCCGTCTGGACTGTGCGCTGCGCGAGCTCGGGCATCGTCGGGTTCGGAATGTCGAACTGTGCGGCGAGGACGATCCGGTCCGCCACGACGTTCCCGAGCGCCTGCCGGATGTCCCACAGAGCCCGTGACCAGATCTGACCGTCGTGGTGCACCCGCCCGTCGAGATCGGACGGGTACATGAGGTTGGTGTCCACACGGCGGAGGCAGTGAGGAGTCTCCGAGGTGTAGGAGACGGAGTCCCAGTCCGCCACGCACGGCGTGTCGGCCGTCGGAGCGAGCACGTTGCTCACCGTCACCGCCCAGTAGTCCGCGAATCCCTCCCCGATGGAGCCGGCCTCCACCGAGAAGCCGAATCCAAGCGGCGACTGCTGCGCGTCCTGGATGGCATGCCCGTACTCGTGCAAGATCACCTCGGCGTCCTCGGCGTCGTCCACGCCGCCCTTCCCGAAGCGCAAGACGTCGTGCTTGTCCCAGGAAAAGGAGTTGTCCAACCCCCACTGGTTGATGCGGATGTCCTGCGACTCCCTGTTCACGGGCGGAAGCGTGGAGCCGAAGCCGAGGCTCTGGATGTACTTCTGTGCCTCGGTGATCCAGTAGTAGGCCATCACCTGCTCGAAGCGGTCGTCGTCCCGTCGGTAGACGAAGGTGTTGGTTGCGGAATACGCAGGTGTTCCCGTCTCGCTGCGGATGTTCGCCCAGTCCCCGTGCAGGAAACCGCTGCCGTCGAGGTTCGTGAGCGTCACCATCGCGTATGCGCCCGCGAGCGCCGGGTAGTCGGCGTCCTTCTGGTCGGTCAGGCTCTGGTTGCCCAGGGCGGCGACCGGGTTCGGCAGGAAGACCTGCCCGGTGCCCGTGCTCGAGCCCGGGCCCGGTTTGGTGGCCGACGCGGCCGCCGTCAGGGTGAGCGCGAGCACGCCCACGGCTGCGATGAATAGACGCTTCACGTTCGTCCCCTCCCATCCGATGACGACGCGTCGGGCACAGAGTAGTCGCGGTGCGCGGGAAACGCCACAGCCCCCGATCTAGACTTTCGGTGCAATGGGCGACCAGCCTCGCATCGGTGTGCTCGCTCTACAGGGGGCGTTCCGCGAGCACGCGCGGGCTCTGCGCCGGCTCGGCGCCGAGGTCGTGGAGGTTCGCCTCCCCGAGGAGCTCGAGGGGCTCGACGGTCTCGTCATCCCGGGCGGGGAGTCGACGACGATCATGCGACTTGCGCGGATCTACGGCCTCGACGAGGCGATCCAGAACTTTCCCGGAGCGATCCTCGGAACATGTGCCGGGATGATCGTGCTCGACCGGCGACACCTGGGTCTCGCGGACCTCGAGGTCGACCGGAACGCCTACGGCCGCCAGGTGTGGAGCTTCGAGGCGGACGTCGAGTTCGAGGGCGACGAGCTGCCGCTGCACGGGGTCTTCATCCGCGCACCGCGCGCGCGGGAGCTGGGGCCCGGCGTCGAGGTGCTGGGCGAGCTCGAAGGCGAGCCGGTGCTGGTGCGAGACGACCGCCTCCTGCTCGCGACGTTCCATCCCGAGCTGACGGACGACCTGCGCGTGCACGAGCTGTTCCTCCAGATGGCGGAGGAGGCCGCAAGTGTCCGGTCACTCTAAGTGGTCCTCGATCAAGCACAAGAAGGGCGCGGCGGACGCGAAGCGCGGCAAGCTCTTCTCGAAGCTGGCGCGCGCGATCATCGTCGCGGCGAGGGAGGGTGGCCCCGACCCGGCCGCGAACCTCGCGCTCCAGAACGCGATCGAGAAGGCGCGCTCGTACTCGATGCCCAAGGAGAACATCGAGCGTGCGATTGCGAAGGGGGCGGGCACCGACGCCGAGGGCTCCGGCTACGAGACGGTCGTGTACGAGGGATACGGGCCGGAGGGTGTCGCAGTCCTCGTCGAGGCGCTGACCGACAACCGCAACCGGACCGTCTCGGACGTGCGGCACCTGTTCTCGAAGCACGGTGGCCACCTGGGAACCGCGGGTGCCGTCGCCTGGCAGTTCGAGAGGCGGGGTATCGTCCTCGTGCCCGCGGACGGAGTCGACGAAGACGCGCTCGTCCTGGCAGCCGTGGAGGGAGGTGCCGACGACGTGGAGCTCGACGGCTCGAGCTTCGAGATCTCGAGCGCGCCCGAGAGCCTCGTGGCCGTTCGTGCGGCCGTCGAAGCGGCGGGCTTTCACGTCGACTCGGCCGAGTTCGCGATGATCCCGAAGGTCACGGTCGCGATCTCCGACGAGGCGACGGCCCGGAAGGTCATTCGGCTCGTCGACGGCCTGGAGGAGGCGGACGACGTCCAGGACGTCTATGCGAACTTCGACATCCCCGAGACGGTGCTCGATGCTGTAGCCTCCTGACGACCCTGTGGCGGCTTCTGCGGCGGAATCTGTGGGGGGCTTGACAGCGAACCGGATCGAGTCGCTGCTCTCTGCGCGGCTCTTTCTCGAACCGCAGCTCGCGGGCGACACGCTCTTCTTCGTCTCGAACCTGTCGGGCCATCTGAGCCTCTACGCGATGGACGCCTCCGGCGGCATGCCCGCGCCGCTCCTTCCTCCGCAGATGGCGCTGCAGAACCCCGAGCTCGTGGGAGGCCATCTCTTCCACGTACTGCCTGCCCTCGAGCGGGTCGTGGTCATGATCGACCGGGACGGGGACGAGAACTACGAGCCATACCTCGTGCCGCTAGAGGGTGGGTTCCCGGAGCCGCTTGCCCAAGAAGCGTTCCGCGGGCGTCGCTCGCATCTCACGAACGTCGACCTCGACACCGGCACGGCGTACTTCACGGCCGAGTCGCGCGAAGAGTCGGTTCTCTTCGCGCTTCGCGTCGACCTCGCAAGCGGTGCCACCGAGACCCTCTGGCAGAGCCCGTACGGCGCGTTCGTGGTTGCCTGGAGCCCCGATCATTCCCGGGTCGTCCTCGCCGACGGCTACACGATTGGCGACGCCGTTCTCTACGAGCCGGACGGGTCGGGCGGCCGGCGCATGCTCTTCGGAACGCCCATCGAGGAGCGCGAGCAGGGCGTGGACTACCCGCTCTCGGGCTTTCGCTCCGCGCACGGCACGGCGAGCGGGAAGGGCATCCTCCTCGTGACGACTCTCTTCGACGACGCCGGAGCCCTGGGCTACCTCGATCTCGCGAAGCCGGGGGAGGTCGAGCCCGTCGCAATCGAGGGAATCGAGCACGAGGGCGCGGGCGAGCTCGAGCGGCTCCAGCACCTGGAGGACGACCGGTACGCGCTCGTGTTCAACATCGACGGCTGCTCCTGGACCTACGACACGCTGCTCGACGAGGGTGCCCGGCGGCTCCGGGTCGAACGCGTCCTCGCCGGGCAGGGAGAGCTCTCCGGCGGTGTTCTCCACGGCCTCGACTTCGACGAGTCGAACGGCCGCTTCGCGCTCTCCTTCTGTACCGCCACGAATCCGACGCAGCTCTACGTCCTCGAGGCGGACGCGCGGGCTCCGGCCGCCAAGAGAACGCAAGAGCGAGCGCTCGCGCTGGCGCCGGAGCTCCTCTCGGCCGGGGAGGATGCGTCGTTCGAGTCGCACGACGGCCTCCGCGTCTCGGCGCGTCTCTACCTCCCTTCCGGACAGCTCGGCCACGAGGGCCCGCGGCCGCTCGTGTACTACGTGCACGGCGGTCCCCAGAGCCAGGAGCGGCCGAACTTCGCCTGGTTCTCCATGCCGCTCATCCAGATCCTGACCCTCGAGGGCTTCGCGGTCTTCGTCCCGAACGCACGCGGATCCAGCGGCTACGGCATGAGCTACACGAAGCGGGTCGACCGGGATTGGGGGGGACAGGACCGGCTCGACCACGTGTGGGCGATGACAGAGGTGCTCCCGAAGGACGAGCGCGTCGACGTGTCCAGGGCAGGCGTCGTCGGCCGCTCGTACGGGGGCTACATGACGCTGATGCTCGCCGCCCGCCACCCGGAGCTGTGGCGCGCGGCGGTCGACATGTTCGGGCCGTACGACCTGCTCACGTTCATGGACCGGATCCCGGAGACGTGGAAGCCCTACTTCCGGCTGGCCGTCGGCGATCCTGAGCAGGACGGGGACTTCCTCGCCGAGCGCTCGCCGCGGACGTACATCACCGACGTCTCGTGTCCGCTCCTCGTCATCCAGGGCCAGAACGACCCACGCGTCGTCGAGCCGGAGTCGCGCGACCTCGTGGAGGAGTTGCGGGGACTCGGGCGGGATGTCGACTACCTCGTGTTCGAGGACGAGGGTCACGACGTCCTCAAGCTGCCGAATCGCGTCCGCTGCTACGACGCCATCGTCGGCTTCTTCTCCGAGCACCTCCGGTAGCAGGCTGTTAGGCTCGCGCGGTCGACCCACCCGGCGTCGCCGAGGGAGAGGAGAAGTCTGATGCGCTGGCTGATGATCGCCGTGACCGTCGTTGCACTCGCCCTTTTCGGCGTCGGTTGCGGAGGAGGCGAGTCGGCCGCGGATACGGATACGACCGCGATCACGGAGACGACCGGGACCGACGAGACGACAACCGACGAGACGACGACGGACGAGACCAGCACTGACGAGACGACCGAGGACACGGACACCACGGCGTCCGGAGGGGGTTCCCTCGGCGACTGCCTCGATGCGGTGGCGGCATTTGCAGCGCTGAGTCAAGCTGTGGCGGCAGCCGGTGCGAGCGGTGACGATGCCGAGGACTCCGCGCGGCTCTTCCAGGAGTTCGCCGACAAGGCCCCGGAGGAGATCAGCGACGACATCCAGGTGCTCGCGGACGCCTACTCCGATTACATCACGGTCCTGAGCAACCTCGGTCTCCAGCCGGGTGAAACCCCGAGCGCCGACCAGATCCAGAAGCTCGAGCAGGCAGCGGAGGCGCTCAACCAGCCCGAGGTCACTGCAGCATCGGATCACTTCAGCAGCTGGGCTTCCACGAACTGCCCGAGGTAGTCGGCCCTCCGTCACGAAGGCATTGCCGGTCCCGTTGAGCCCGACGGTTTGGGAGAGGAACGTCCGAGGGCGTACCTAACTTCTCCACGTGAAGGTCCTCGGCATCGACCCCGGGACGGCTGCGTGCGGGTACGGGATCGTCCACGAAAGCGGCGGGCGCCTCCGGGCGGTGGTTTCCGGGTGCTGGCGGACGTCGGCGCGCGAGCGGCTCGACGTACGGCTGATGCGGATCTTCGTGGGCGTTCAGGAGCTCGTTGCGGAGCACGCGCCGGACGCCGTCGCGCTCGAGGAGTCCTTCGTCGGTGCCGACGCCCGCATCGCGCTCTCCGTGGGTCAAGCTCGCGGCGCCGTGCTCGTCGCGGCCGCGTCCGCCGGGGTCGAGTGCGCAGAGTACGCGCCGGCGCGAGTCAAGCAGGCGGTCTGCGGGTACGGGAGGGCGGAGAAGGAGCAGATGCAGCGGATGGTGAAGCTCATCCTCGGACTCGACGCCGAACCTGACTCGACGCACGCGGCCGACGCGCTCGCGGTCGCGATCTGCCACGCCCTGGCACCTCCTCTCCTCGAGGTGGCCGGGTGATCTCGCGCCTGCGTGGAGCTCCGGTGGGCCGCTCGCCCGACGGTCTCGTCCTCGACGTGGGCGGTGTCGGGTATCTCGTCGCCGCCACGCCGAGCGCGCTCAGGAGGGCGACCGACGCCCGCGAGGTCACGCTCGAGACCTACCTCCATGTCCGCGAGGACGCGCTTCAGCTCTACGGCTTCGCCGACGCGGCTGAGCGGGAGCTCTTCGTCCATCTTCTCGCCGTGAGCGGGATCGGCCCCAAGGTCGCGCTCGCGGTCGTCTCGAGCGCGCCGCCCGTGGAGCTGCGCCGGGCGATCGCCCTCGGCGACCCGGCGCGCTTCCAGGTCATTCCCGGCATCGGCAAGAAGACGGCCGAACGCATCGTGCTCGAGCTCAGGGGCTCGATTGCTGACGCAATCGAACCCGGGGTAGAAGACCAGACACCCGCTGCACTCGTCGCGCGAGATGCTCTGGTCGAGCTCGGGTACTCCATCGTGGAGGCGGAGCGCGTACTGGCTGCCGTCGACCCCGACCTCCCGGCGGAGGAACGCGTTCGCGAAGCCCTGAGGAGCGCAGCATGACCGGCGAGGTCCTCGCGCCGGTGCTGCAGGAGGGCGACGAGGAGGTCGAGCAGTCGCTCCGGCCGCGCCGGCTCCTCGACTTCGTCGGGCAGGAGCGGACGAAGGAGCAGCTCGAGATCGCGCTCGAGGCCGCGCGTGCCCGCGGCGACGCCCTCGACCACGTCCTTCTCGTCGGCCCGCCCGGACTCGGCAAGACGACCCTCGCGACCATCATCCGCGAGGAGCTCGGGGTCGGCCTGCGGACGGTCGCGGGCCCCGCGCTCGAGCGGAAAGGCGACATGGCGGCGATCCTCACGGGGCTCGAGGAGCGGGGAGTCCTCTTCATCGACGAGATCCACCGCCTGAACCGGGCGATCGAGGAGATCCTCTATCCGGCTCTGGAGGACTTCCGCCTGGACATCGTCGTGGGGCAGGGAGCAGGGGCTCGGACGCTGACGCTCGACCTTCCGTCCTTCACCCTCGTAGGCGCGACCACGCGGACTGGGCTCCTCACGACGCCGCTCCGGGATCGTTTCGGGATGACGTTTCGCCTCGGTTACTACGAGTTCGGCGAGCTCGCCGCGATCGTCCGGCGGTCGGCGCGCATCCTCGAGGTCGAAGTCGACGACGGCGCCGCGGACGAGATCGCACAGCGAGCGCGAGGCACCCCGCGCGTGGCCAACCGGATCCTCCGCCGTGTACGTGACGTCGCCGAGGTGCGCCACTCGGGCGCGGTCACGCTCGAGGTCGCCCGGGAAGCGCTCGAGCTGCTCGAGGTCGACGACGTGGGTCTCGAGCGGACCGACCGGGAGCTGCTGACGACGATCGCGCACAAGTTCAGCGGTGGCCCGGTGGGGCTCTCGACGATCGCGGTATCCCTCGGCGAAGAGCCCGACACCATCGAGGACGTCTACGAGCCGTACCTCCTCCAGCTCGGCTTCCTCCAGCGCACGCCGCGCGGGCGGGTGATCACCGCGCTCGGCCGCGAGCACATCGGAGCGCCGGAAGCCCGCGACGGGCTCTTCTGACGTGTCGCTGCAGATCTGGACGCCCGGGATGGCCGGTCCGCTCGAGGCATTCGTTGAGCGCCTGCACCGGCGCGTGGAGGCGTTCGCCGAGGACCGCGGCTGGGAGAAGGCATGGGTCGAGATCGAGTTCGTCGACGGGGTCGTCGTCTCCGTGCACTCCATCATGCCGGAGCCGGGATTCGGGTTCGTGACCATCTGCCCGTACCCGGCGGACGAAGCGCAGCCCTGGCCGGCGCCGGGCGGGGGAGACGAGGCGGTGCCACCGGAAGAGCTGATCGTTCCCATCGGCTCGATCAAGCGGATCACGCTCGGAGAGGCCGTCGAGCGACGTGCCGGGTTCGGCTTCTCCCTCCCTGCCGCGTAGCCGCAATTCAGCGCCTGAACTGGTGCTCGCGCCAGGAGGGAACCGGTGCGAGCTCGAGCAGCGTCCGGCCGCCCTGCGGTTCCGCGTAGCCGAAATCTCCGGTGTCGTCGACCCAGGAGACGTCGAGTAGCCCCTCCTTGACCCGGTGGTCGAGCCAGGCGCCGCGGAAGACGAGCTTGCGCAGCCAGTAGACGAGCGATTCGCCCTTCACGAGCGAGACGCGCTCCCAGTGGCGTACGAGGTACAGGCCGAGCCCGCTGCGCGGGTCGACGATGCGGCCGTCCGCGACGAGCTCGACGAGGTCGGCGGCCTCGTCTTCGTCCAGGTCGTTCGAGCCGAGCAGTCCCAGCCGCACCGCGGCTGCGCTCACCCGCTCCTCGAAGTCGTCCGCGTTGAACTCGAACCGGTGGCCGAGGAACTCGACCACGAAGTCGTCACCGGAGCGGTAGTTGGCCGCGAGCATTCGTCGTCAGGGTATCTACGCTTTGCCCCGTGAATCAGTGGAGGCTCGTCGGCGTGATGGCTCTCGTCGTGCTCGCGATCTGGCTCGTGGGCGCGGCCGTGACGAAATACTCGCTCGAGCAGATGGCGTATTACACGCCGATCGCGGTGGTGGTCGTCGGCGCGACCGTCGGCATCGCCCTCCTCTGGGTGAAGATCGTCCTCGACTCGATCAAGCGCCGCCGCAGCAAAACCGAGCTCTGAGAGACGTCCGGCGGCGCCCGTACCGTCTTCCGGGTGACGGGTGTCTGGACGATCGACCCCCTCGACCATGCGACCGTGGCCACGCTCGTTGGCGAGCTCGGGCTGAGCGAGGTGACGGCGTCGGTCCTCGTCCGCCGGGGGTACGGCGATCCGGACGCAGCCCACCGCTTCCTCGACGCGCAGCTTCCCGGTCACGATCCGCTCCTGCTCGGCGACATGGCCGTCGCGGTCGAGCGGATACGGACTGCGGTCGAGCGCGGCGAGCGCATCTGCGTCCACGGCGACTACGACGTCGACGGCATCTGCGCCACGGCGCTCGCCGTTCTGATCTTGCGTGAGCTAGGCGCCGAGGCCGACTGGCACCTGCCGAGCCGCTTCGAGGAGGGCTACGGCATATCGCGCGACACGCTCGCCCGTCTGGCCGACGACGGCGTGGGCCTCGTGCTCACCGTGGACTGTGGAATCACCGCCGTCGAGGAGATCGCCGAAGCGCGGGCGATCGGGCTCGACGTCGTGGTCACCGACCACCACCGTCCCGGCGAGACGCTCCCGGACTGCCCGGTCGTCGCCACGCGGCCGTCCGCGTATCCGTTTCCGGAGCTGTGCGGGACCGGAGTCGTCCACAAGCTGGGTGAAGCACTCCTCGGCTCGGGTCATCCCGCCGTGAAGCGGCATCTCGATCTCGTGGCGCTCGCAACGATCGCGGACGTCGTTCCCCTGACGGACGAGAACCGTGCCCTGGCGTCGGCGGGGCTCCGGGCGCTCGCCTGCACGCGCAGACCCGGGCTGCAGGCCCTCATGCGAAGCGCGCGCGTCGATCCCGCGGCGGTCGATGCCGGAGCGGTCGGGTTCCGGCTCGCCCCCCGGATCAACGCAGCGGGACGGCTCTGCCGCCCGGATATCGCCCTTGAGCTGATCCTCACCGAGGAGAGCGAGCGCGCACGCGAGCTCGCCGCGGAGCTCGAGGACCTGAACCGCGATCGCCAGTCGGTGGAGGACCGCATCCTCCGCGAGGCGACGGCGCTCGTCGAGTCCATGTCCGAGCCGCGGCGTCGGCGGCGGGGCTTTGTCCTCTGGCACGAGGACTGGCACGAGGGTGTCATCGGCATCGTCGCCTCGCGTCTGGTCGAGCGGTTCCATCGTCCGGTCGTCCTGATCGCGGGCTCGGAGGACGGATGGAAGGGTTCCGGACGATCGATTCCACGCTTCGACCTCCACGGCGCGCTCGCCGCGTGCGCGGAGCACCTGGAGCGCTTCGGCGGCCACCGTGCCGCGGCCGGGCTCTCGATCGACCCCTCGCGGATCGAGGCCTTCGCGGACTCTTTCGCCGTCCACGCCGACGCGCACCTCTCCGAGGACGACCTGCGCCCGGTGACGGTTGTCGACGCGATCGTCTCGGCGGAAGATCTCACGCTCTCCCTCGCCCAGGAGCTCGATCGGCTCGCACCGTTCGGGCTCGGGAACCCCGATGTGACGCTCCTCGTGCCCGCGTGCCGTGCCGTCGAGCCGGCCACCGTCGGCGACGGCAAGCATCTGCGCTTCCGGGTCCGGCAGGGGAGCCACGACGCCGGGAGCGGCATCGCCTTCGGACAGGGCTCCCAGCTCGACCGCGTACGGACCGAGGGCCTCTTCGACGTTGCCTGCCGGCTGAAGGAGAACCACTGGAACGGGACCGTCGCTCCGCAGCTCGTCGTCCGCCGGCTCTTCGAGACTCCCGAGGGCTACGAGGAGCTCCGCGAGCGTCTGGCCGGACTGTGGCGCGAGGGCGAGGAAGCGTGGACTCCGGAAGCACGGCGCATCTTCGCCGAGCTCAGGCTCGGAGAGGGAGCCATGCGACGGCGACAGCTGCTCGAGTCGGAGACCTTTCGCACGCTCCTCGAACCAGAAGCGCTTCCCCGGGCGGCGTGACCTACCCGAGACTCGGTCGCGGCGCGAGGGCGTCTGCGAGCGCGAGGGCAAGACGCCGCGCCAGGCGTTGCCGGAACCAGCGTCGGATCGAGGCGCGCACGGGAGGCTCGTGTTCGCCGCCGCCGAGTGGCCTCCTGCGACGTGAAAGGAGCCGGAAAGGACGCCCAGTACACTGAGCGCATGAGTGTCCTCGACGCCAGACGGCACCACCAAGACCTTGTCGAGGAGCTGATCGGCAAGGTCGAGGGCTACAACCCGGAGGTCGACAAGGACCTGTTGCGACGCGCGTTCGAGGTCTCGGAGCACGCGCACGAGGGGCAGACGCGCCGCTCGGGCGAGGAGTTCATCCATCACCCGCTCGGTGTGGCGCGAATCTGTGCCGAGCTCCACCTCGACGAGGAGACGGTCGCCGCTGCGCTCCTCCACGACGTCGTCGAGGACACCGGAGCGGACCTCGAGGAGATTCGCTCCGAGTTCGGCGCCGAGATCGCGCAGCTCGTCGAGGGCGTCACCAAGCTGACGCGGATCACCTTCCAGAGCCGTGAGCAGGCCGAGGCGGAGAACTACCGGAAGATGATCGTCGCGATGGCGCAGGACGTCCGCGTCATCCTCATCAAGCTCGCGGACCGACTCCACAACATGCGGACGATCGAGTACCTCGGCAAGCAGAAGCAGGCCCAGAAGGCACGCGAGACGCTCGAGGTGTACGCACCGCTTGCACACCGCCTCGGGATCCATGCCCTCAAGTGGGAGCTCGAGGATCTCGCCTTCCAGACGCTCCATCCGCGCAAGTACGCGGAGATCAAGGCGATGGTCGCCGACCGGCGCGCCGACCGGGAGGCGCAGGCCGAAAAGGCCGCTCGAATCCTCGGCGAGGAGCTCGGAAAGGCGGACGTTCCTGCCGACATCATCGGGCGCGCGAAGCACCTCTACTCGATCTACGACAAGATGGCCAAGCGCGGCCGCGAGTTCAACGAGATCTACGACCTGACCGCGATGCGTGTGATCTGCGAGCGCTCCGGCGAGGAGGGGACGCGCGACTGCTACGCGGCGCTCGGCCTCGTCCACTCGCTCTGGAAGCCGATGCCGGGACGGTTCAAGGACTTCATCGCGATGCCCAAGCTGAACCGCTACCGCTCTCTGCACACGACCGTCATCGGGCCCGAGGGGAGGCCGTTGGAGATCCAGGTGCGCACCCGCCAGATGCACGAGGAGGCGGAGTACGGGGTTGCGGCGCACTGGGTCTACAAGCGCGGACGGGGCGCAAAGGCGGACGACGAGTGGATCGTATGGGTCAAGTCGCTGATGGACTCGCAGCAGGACGACCAGGATCCGGGCGAGTACATGCGCGCGCTGCGCACGGACCTCTTCGCCGACGAGGTCTACGTCTTCACGCCGAAAGGCGAGGTGAAGGTGCTGCCCTCGGGGGCGACGCCAATCGACTTCGCCTACGCGGTGCACATGGATGTCGGCCACCGCACGGTCGGCGCCAAGGTGAACGGGCGCATCGTCCCGCTCCACTACCGGCTCCAAAGCGGCGAGTTCGTCGAGATTCTCACGTCGAAGTCCGGGCGAGGGCCCTCGCGCGACTGGCTGTCGCTCGTCACGTCATCGCGTGCCCGCAACAAGATCCGGCAGTGGTACCAGCGGGAGACGCGCGAAGAGACCGAGGCGAAGGGCCGCGAGCTGCTGGACCAGGCGCTGAAGGCGCAGAAGCTGCCCTACCGGAAGCTGCAGGGCTCGAGCGTCCTTGCGCAGGTCATCCGCGAGACGGGCTTCAAGAAAGCGGAGGACTTCTACGTCGCCCTCGGCGCGGGGAAGCTCCCGCCTGCGCAGATCGTCAAGAAGGTGATCCAGCGGCTGAAGACGGACGAGGTCGCGGCCGAGCCGGCGATCACGACGAAGCCGCCCAGGGCGAAGTCGGCCGTCTCGAGCGAGCGGCTCGGGATCAGCGTGCCCGGAGTCGAGGACGTGCTCGTGCGCCTCGCGAAGTGCTGCACGCCTGTCCCCGGCGATCCGATCGTCGGCTACATCTCCCTGGGTCGCGGGATCACCGTCCACCGCGACGACTGCCCCAACGTCAAGGCGCTGCAGCGCAATCCCGAGCGCTTCACCGCGGTCGAGTGGGAGGGAGGAGCGTCCGCGGGCTTCCTCGTGCAGATAGCGGTGGACGCGTGGGACCGAGCACGGCTGCTCGAAGATGTCGCTCGGACCTTCGCCGAGCACGGGGCGAACATCGTCTCCTACGGCGGCGTCGTCGAGGACGGAATGGCGCGCAACTGGTACACGGCCGAGCTCGGGCAGGTGAAGGAGCTCCGCTCGCTCCTCACTGCTCTCCGCAACCTCGACGCTGTCTTCGACGCCTACCGCGTCACACCCTCCTGACGCCGCCGGCCGCGGTTGCTCCCGGCCGGTAGAGCCGGCCTCCGCGACCGACTGGCGCCGCTCGCTGCAGGATGCTTCGCGCTCGTCGCGGGTCCGTACCTCTTTGTACTGTCCCCGCTCCTCGCGCTCCCCTCCTTTGCGAGCGCCGCCCCTGCGACGCCAGGAGCTTGCCGCATCAGGGATGTCGGGGCGTTACTCGGCGAGCGGCCAGCCCGGAAGTCCGCGAAGAGAAACGAGATCGTCGTCCTTCCGCGCCATCTCGGCCCAGTCCGGCTTCAGCTCGAGCGCGCGGCGCAGGTGCGCCAACGCGTCCTCCGGCCGGCCAGCCAGCGCCTCGGCGCAGGCGAGGTTGTACAGCGTCGCCGGATGGTCCGGACGGCGCTCGAGAGCAGCCGCGAGCTCCGTCGCGTACGCGTCGTAGTCACCGGCTGCACGATGCCTCTCGGCCGCGAAGAAGTCCTCCCACGGCGACGGCTCGTACGCTGCGCCGCGACGCCCGCCGACGGCGAGAACGGCCGTTCCCGGCTCCTCCGCGCGCGCGTGACGTCTGACCCTCGGGTCGTGGACGAACACGATGGTGCCGGCGGGAGCGTCGAGTGTCTCCTCGCCGAGCGTGAACGCAGCGCGGCCGGCGAGAACCACGTAGACCTCTTCGTGGCCCAGCGACTCCTCCGTGTGCTCCTCGACGACGTCGTCGCCGACAGTGGGTGCGACGTACGCGTTGATGCCGAACGCTCCGATGTCGAGCGTCCGGCGCACCGGCCGCCAGAGAAGTCGACCACCGACGACCGGGATCGGCTCGATCTCGTCGAGCCGCACGCTCTTCCAACCCTCTGGCATGGCGACGACTCTATCCGGCGCGGATCTGCGCCGGTCCCAACGGCTTCGACTAGGAAGGCCGGGTGTCGAGCGTGACTCGTATCGTTCGGCGCTTGCCGTCGCGGACGAGGGTGATCGAGACAGCGTCGCCGGGCCGCTTCGCGTCGACCGCGCTTTGGAGCTCTTCAGCCGAGGAGATCTTGGCTCCGTCGAACGACACGATGACGTCGCCTCCGGTCGGGTATTCCTGGCCGTTGACGGTGGTCGTCCCGGTGGAAGCCTCGAGTCGCGCTTCGGCGGCCGGCGTGCTGCTCCTCACCTCCGTCACCTCGACTCCAGTAGCGAGATCGAGCTGCTCGGCCACGCCCGCCGGGATCGTCACCATCCTGATGCCGAGGTAGGCATGCGCGACCTCTCCGCTCTCGAGGAGCTGGGAGGCGATCGAGCGCACGGTGTTCGACGGGACGGCGAAACCGACGCCGTCCGATCCGCCCGAGTCGCTCTCGATCTGGGCGTTGACACCGATCACGCGGCCCTGTTCGTCGAGGAGGGGCCCGCCGGAGTTGCCGTGGTTGATCGCGGCGTCCGTCTGGATCGAGTCGTTGATCGTGAAGTTGTTCGGCGCGGTCATCTGGCGATGAACGGCGCTCACGATCCCGCTCGTCACCGTGCCCTCGAGCCCGAAGGGGCTGCCGATGGCGACGACGCCGTCGCCGACGCCGACGTCACTCGAGTCCGCGAGCCGGAGAGGTTCGAGGAGCGATGCCGGAGCATCGACCCGGATCACCGCGAGGTCCGTGGACGGGTCAGACCCGACGAGCTCTGCGGGGTACGTCGACCCGTTCCAGAAACGGACGGAGATCGATCCGGCGCCGTCGACGACGTGCTGATTCGTGACGATGTTGCCGTTTGTGTCGTAGACGAACCCCGATCCCTGAGCCTGCTGTTGCCCACCGAACGAACCGTCTGTCGCAGTGATCTCGACGACGGAACGGTAGGAGCGCTCGTAGATCTCGCCGATCGAGATGCCGCCGGACGCGGCTGCCGGCTGGGAGCTCCCGACCGTGACCTGCCGCACGACCGTCGTCGTGGACCCGTTGTCGACCAGCGCGTACGTCGCGACGGCGGCGGCGGCTCCCACCCCAGCGGCGGCGAGAAGAGCGGCCATGATCGAGAAGGCAGGGCGACGGGACATCGCAGAGATCCTTTCGGCTGTCGTATACCTTGGCACGTCGATGAGACCCCGTGTCTCTAAGCGCGCCCTGAGAGACGCCTAAGAAGTCGCTAAGACTCCCGCCGCGCGGCGAGTTGCGCGCGCACAATGCGGGCGATGACGATCCTGGTAGTCGATGATGAGCGCGCGGTGCGCGAATCCCTGCGGCGGGCGCTGGAGCTCGAGGGGTATGCGGTCGAGCTCGCCGAGGACGGCGAAGAGGCCCTCCGGCGGCTCGAGCTCGAGCCGCCTCCGGACGTCGTGGTTCTCGACGTTCTCATGCCCGGGGTGGACGGGCTCGAGGTCTGCCGACGGGTTCGCCAGAGCGGCAGCTCCGTCCCGGTGCTGATGCTGACCGCCCGCGCCGAGGTCGACAGTCGCGTGGCCGGACTCGACGCCGGCGCCGACGACTACTTGCCGAAGCCCTTCGCGCTCGCGGAGCTCCTCGCCCGGCTGCGGGCGCTCCTGAGACGTGCGGGGAACGACGCCACCGGCGCCTTGCGCTTCGCCGATCTGGAGCTCGACCCGGGTACCCGCGATGTCCGGCGCGCGGGCGATTCGATCGAGCTCACCCGGACCGAGTTCTCGCTCCTCGAGCTCTTCCTGCGCAACCCCCGTCAGGTGCTCACCCGCTCCATCATCTTCGAGCGCGTCTGGGGGTACGACTTCGGTCCCACGTCGAACTCGCTCGACGTCTACATCGGCTACCTGCGCCGCAAGACGGAGGCCGGCGGCAAGCCGCGTCTGATCCATACGGTCCGCGGCGTGGGGTACGCCCTCCGCGAGCGATGAGCTTCCGCACGCGGATCGCCCTCGCCTCCGCCGTGGCGGTCGCACTCGCCGTGGTGCTCGCGTCCGGCCTCGTGTACGTGGTCGCTCGGGGTCAGCTGCGAGCGCCCATCGACGACGCTCTCGAACGGCGCGCCGCGGATATCACCCGGCATCCCCTGGGCACGTTCGAGTCCGAGGACGGCAAGTCATACCTCGCGATCAGGCCCGAGTTCGGCGAAGCCGGCGGCTACATCCAGGTGGTCAAGGAGGACGGAACCGTCCTCGGGCCGCCGCTGCAGGACGTCGAGCTCCCCGTCGACGCGGGCGTGCTTGCGCTGGCGCGCGGCGAGAGCGAGAAGTTCTGGAGCGATACGGAGGTGTCGGGAACGCACCTGCGCGTGCTCACCTTCCCGTACGGCCCGGGGGTCGCCGTGCAGGTCGCGCGGCCGCTGACCGAGGTCGACCAGTCGCTCGAACGGATCGGCATCTTCCTCCTCCTGATCGCCGGAAGCGGCGTCGCGATCGCCGCCGTGCTCG
>JAHEXT010000018.1 GCA_023251945.1 Actinomycetes bacterium | reverse complement strand
GCAGGTCGAGGTCGGCGCGCATCGGGGCCTCCGGGTCGACGTTGCGGGAACAACGCCGACTTCGACCTGCCTGCTCTCGCCCCTCGACGCCACGGACAGGGCCGTGGCCTCAATCATCTAGCCGTGGATCGATGCGAGCAGCGGGATCATCAGGATCGCGACGATGTTGGCGATCTTGATCATGGGGTTGATCGCCGGGCCGGCGGTGTCCTTGTACGGGTCGCCGACCGTGTCACCGGTAACGGCCGCGGCGTGCGCCTCGGAGCCCTTCCCGCCGTAGAGACCGTCCTCGATCGTCTTCTTCGCGTTGTCCCAGGCGCCGCCGCCCGAGGTCATCGCGATCGCGAGGAAGATCCCCGTCACGATCGTGCCGATGAGGAGCCCTCCGAGCATCTCCGCGCTGATGATCCCGACGGCGATCGGGATGAGCAGCGGGATCAGCGCCGGCGCCATCATCTCCTTGATCGCCGAGCCGGTGACGATCGAGATCGCGCGGGAGTAGTCGGGCCGTGACGTGCGCTCCATGATCCCCGGGTCCTCGCGGAACTGGCGGCGCACCTCCTCGACGACCTGGCCGCCGACGCGACCGACCGCCTGCATGGCGAGCGAGGCGAAGAGGAACGGCATCAAGCCTCCGATGAAGAGGCCCGCGATCACCCACGGGTTGTCGAGCGAGAAGACCGTCGTGAGCCCGTTCTCTGCGAGGCCGCGCCCGTACTCGTCGAAGAGGATGAGCGCCGCGAGGCCGGCGGAGCCGATCGCGTAGCCCTTCGTGACCGCCTTCGTCGTGTTGCCGACGGCGTCGAGCGGATCGGTGATGCCGCGCACGGACTCGGGCAGATCTGCCATCTCGGCGATGCCTCCCGCGTTGTCGGTCACGGGGCCGTAGGCGTCGAGGGCGACGATCAGGCCTGTCATCGAGAGCTGGGCCATGACCGCGACGCCGATCCCGTACAGCGCCTCGCCGGCGGCGTAGTAGGCGCCGACGATCCCGGTCGCGATGACGAGCACTGGCAGCGCCGTCGCCTGCATCCCGACGGCGAGACCGGCGATGATGTTCGTCGCGTGACCTGTCTGGGAAGCACGCGCGATCTGCTTCACGGGGTTCCAGCGGGTGCCCGTGTAGTACTCGGTGATCGCGACGAGGAGGAACGTGACGGCAAGCCCGATGAGAGCCGAGCCGTAGAGGTTCCAGAAGTCGAACTCCCCGCCGTCGTAGGCCATGGTCACGGGGATGAAGCCGATCGCGGATAGCACGGTCGCGATGATCACGCTCCGGTAGAGCGCGTTGATGATCGCGTTCTTGCCGCCGCCGACCCGCGTGAAGAAGGTGCCGATGACCGAGGCGAGGATGGAGATGCCCCCGATCGCGAACGGGTAGAGCCAGAGCTCGGTGTGCGGGAACTGGATACCGAGCAGCATCACCGCGACTGCGGTGACCGCGTAAGTCTCGAAGAGGTCGGCAGCCATCCCGGCGCAGTCGCCGACGTTGTCGCCGACGTTGTCCGCGATCACCGCGGGGTTACGGGGGTCGTCCTCCGGGATCCCGGCCTCGATCTTCCCCACGAGGTCCGCCCCGACGTCGGCGGCCTTCGTGTAGATACCGCCGCCGAGACGGGCGAAGACGGAGATGAGCGAGCCGCCGAAAGCGAGCCCGACGAGGTCGTCGACGGCGTCTTTCGGGCTGTGGTCGAGCCAGCTCGTGAGCACCCAGTAGTAGCCCGCGACGCCGAGGAGCCCGAGCCCGACGACGAGGAGGCCGGTCACCGAGCCCGAGCGGAACGCCACCTTGAACGCCGGCTGGAGACCTTCCCGCGCAGCCTCGGCAGTGCGCACGTTCGAGCGCACGGCGACGTTCATGCCGATGAAGCCGGCGGCCGCCGATAAGAGGGCGCCGATCAGGAAGCCGAACGCGGTGCCCCAGCCGAGCTCGTTGTAGAAGCCGAGCAGGAGGAACGGCACGATCGCGACGACCGCGATCGTCGTGTACTGCTTGCGCAGGTACGCCGCGGCGCCCTCCTGCACGGCGCGCGAGATCTCCTGCATCCGCTCGCTCCCGGCCGGCTGCTTCAGCAGCCACCAGGTGAGGTACAGCCCGTACAGAACCGCCACGGCCGCGCACGCGAGCGCGAACCCGACGGCGTGGTCAACGAAGAAGTCCATGGCCTCCGGTCTCCCGCCCGTCACAAACCCAGCGTTACAAACAGAGCGCCGAGTCGCCTCGGCGCGGGGGATTATCTATCACAAGGCCCCGCACGCCGCCTCGCCGCATGCTCGCTACGCCGGCGCCACCGCGATCCCCTCGTCGAGCGCGGCCCGACGAAGTCGCTCGTCCCACGAGGCGACGACGAGCTCGGGATCCTCGAGACGGATCGCGGAGGCAAGATGGATCGCGTCGAGCGCCCGCAACGCATGCCGCCCTGCGAGAAGTCCGGCACCGCGCGCGATCATCTCGTCCACCTCGATAGTCGCGAGCGACGACCATCGCCCTTCGAGCTCTTTGAGTGCCGCTTCGAGCCGACGTGCCGACATGCGCCCGGCGCGGCTCGCAGCCGCCAGCGCGCTGCGAACCTCCGCGTATCCGACCCAGGAACATGCGAGCAGCCCGCCTCCCTCCCAGAGCGCTTGGACGTCGCGCCACCCGGGCTCGGCCACGAAGAGCTTCACGAGCGCCGACGCGTCGACGTAGGTCGTCAGAAGCCCTGCTCTCGCTGCTCGAGAAGGATGTCCGTGACGGGACTGCCCTCGACCGGGATCGGAGGAGGCAACTTGCCACGCGGCTTCGTCGGCAGCGTCACCACACCTTCGCGCACGAGCCGCTCGAGAGCAGTCTCGCCCTGCGTGCCGAGCAGTCGGGCCTTCGGCTTGCCGCGGTCGGTGACCACGATCTCCTCCCCAGCGGCTGCGCGTTCGAGCCAGCGCGCGAGGTTCTCCCGAAACTCCTTGACCCCGACCTGCACGGCCATAGACTAAGTGTACCCTTGGCTAGGTTCAAGTGTCCATTTCGGACGAGTGAGCCGGAGGGTCAGATTCGCGCGCTGCGCAAGTCAGCTCAGCCGTTGTTCCAGGGCGCCAGGAAGCAGCGAGAAGGAGACGTAATCGACGCGTCGGCCGTCGATCTCGGCGTAGGAGCGGAGGATGCCTTCGCGCCTGAAACCGGCGCGTTCGGCGACTCGTTGCGACTGGAAGTTCCACGGTTCAGCTGACAACCCGAGGCGCGCGAGAGCAAGGTCGCGAAGCGCCCAGCGTGAGAGCAGCCGGACCGCTCGCGTCGCCAGTCCCTTCCCTCTTGCCTCTGGCAGAAGCCAGTAGCCGATGCTTCCGCGTAAGGCGTCACCGAGATTGACGAACACGTGTCCTACGCAATCGTTCGCGGCGTCGCAGATCGCGAACGTCGCGCCGACGCCCTCGTCCCAGCGGCGCCTGTTCAGCTCGAGCAGTTGCTCGGCGGTCAGTGTGGGGCGACCGAACGAGCGAATCACGTCGGGATCGGCAATCCCTCGTTCGATCGCGGCCAAGTCGCGCTCCTCGGGCAGTCTCAGCGTAACGACGCCGTCGCTCAACGGAGGGTCAGGGGCCGAGAGCACGAAGCGTCCTTCGATTTTCCTACTCGACGCGGGCCCCGCGCAGAGCGCTGGCGCAGACGTCGTCCGGCTGCGGGCCGAACTTCGGGATCGCGGCGAAGAGGAGCTGGCGAAGCCGCGCGTTGTTCTCGTTGAAGACGCGGATCACGGTCTCGTGTGAGACCGGCTCGGCACCTCCGACCCCGACGTCGTGGTCCGTGACCATCGCGATCGTCGCGTAGCAGAGTTCCAGCTCGCGCGCGAGATACCCCTCCGGATACTGCGTCATGTTGATGACGTCCCACCCCATGCGCTGGAACCACTCCGACTCCGCCCGGGTGGAGAAGCGCGGCCCCTGGATGACGACGACGGTGCCGCCGTCGCGTACGGTGATCCCGAGCTCGCGGGCGGTTTCGGCGAGAATCCCACGGAGGTCGGGGCAGTACGGCTCGGCTGCGGAGACGTGCGTCGTCAGCGGGCCCTCGTAGAACGTGTCCGTACGGCCGGTCGTCCGATCGACGAACTGGTCGCAGACCACGAACTCCCCGAGCGCGAGATCGGCGCGGAGCGCGCCCGAGGCGCATGGGCCGATGATCCGGCGCACGCCGAGCTCCTTCATCGCCCAGACGTTCGCGCGGTACGGAATCTGTGCCGGGGGCAGCTCGTGCCGGCGCCCGTGACGCGGAAGGAACGCGACCCGCTTGCCACCGACCTCACCGATCACCGGAGGCGCGGACGGGGGTCCGAACGGCGTCTCGACCTCTACCTCCTCGATGTCGTCGAGGAACGCGTAGAACCCGGAGCCCCCGAAGACGCCGATCTCAGCCGTCGTCATCGGACTTCGGAGCGTTCTCCTCTTCGACGGCCTTGGCATACGCGAGCTGCAGGTTCATCCGCGCCCGCTCGAGGTCGCGAACGACCGCCTCGTCGACGCCGCCCTCCCGCAGGACGGGCTCGAGCGCGCGCAGCGCCTCGATGGCGACGCGGACCTGCGCGAGATCGCGCGCCTCGGGCGAGACGCGCCGGAAGCCGAGCGACGCCGTCGCGGTCAGCGCCTGGAGGAGTACGTCGGCGACGCCGACGCGGTCGAGTGCCTCGCGCAGCTCCTCCTCGGTCGGGAGCTCGTTTTCAGCCACCGATCCACTCCGTGGCGCGCACCTGCTCCGCGTAGATCTCCTCGAGCGAGGCACCGTCCTCGAAGCGCTCGATCTGACGCTCTGCCACATTCCGCTCGGGGGCGGCGAGGTACGACGCGGCGCCGATCTCCTCCGCCGCGGGGAGCACCCACTCGATCAGCTCCTCGATCCGCTGCCGTGCCGGAATCGGCTCGCCGCGGCCGAAGTCGATCAGCTCCCCGGAGAGGCCCCAGCTAATCGCCCGCCAGAAGTTCTCCTCGATCAGTCGGTGCGGCAGCGGCTCGACCGGCCGCCCCTCGTCGTGCGCGCGGGCGACGCGCGCCGCAAGTGACGCGGCGAGCGCGGCGAGCGAGTGCGCCTCCGAGAGCTCGGGCTGGCCGTCGCAGATCCGGATCTCGACAGTCGGGAACGCGAGGTGCGGTCGTACGCTCCACCAGATCTGGGTGTGCTCGGTGATGGAGCTCGTGTCGAAGAGGAAGCGGACGAAGCGCTCGTACTGGTCCCAGGAGGCGAAGGAATCCGGAACCCCGCAGCGGGGGAAGAAGCGGGTGAAGATCTGCGTACGGGCCGAGTGGAGCCCGGAGTTGACACCTTCGACGAACGGCGAGCTACACGAGAGCGTGAGGAGCTCCGGGAGGAAGTTCCGCATCCCGTTGAAGACGGCGATCGCCCGATCCGGCCCGTTGATCGCGACGTGGACGTGGAGCCCGAAGGTGTTGTTGCGCCAGACGACGTAGCGGAGCAGCTCGTCGTTCCGCCGGTAGTGCGGGGTGTCGATGATCCGCTGCTCCTTCCAGTCCGCCCACGGATGGGTGCCCGTGGCGCCGAGGAGGAGGCCCATCGGTTCGACGAGCGCTCGAAGCTGGGCGCGCCGCTCGGCCATCGTCGCCGCGACGTCGGCGAACGTCTCGCACCGGCCGGTCCGGACTTCGACCTCGGAAGCGATCAGCTCACCCGCGAGGTGCTCCTCGACCGGTGTGCCCTGGGCGGCGGCCTGGACGTCCTCGAACCGGTTCGTCAGGTCGAGCGTCTGCGGATCGAGGATCGCGAACTCCTCCTCGACCGCGATCGTGAAGTCGGTCGCGTTCTCGAACTGCTCGCGCGCAAGCGCGATCTGCTCGTCCGGAGAGAGGCGCTGCTCCTCGCCCATGGCCGCACTACAGTAAATGAAGCGTTAGCCGAGTAGCCGCTCGGCGACGCCCGCCCAGCTCCAGTGCTCGACCACCGCGCGGCGCGCAGCCGCCGAGATCGCTGCCCGGCTGTCCGGGGGGAGCGCCAGGAGCAGTCGCAGCTTTTCGCGGAGCTCCGCGGCGTCGCCGGTCGTGAACGACGCGAGGGTTGCGAGCTCTGGCGGGTACTCAGCCTCGAGCCCGATCGCGATCTCGGCCAGGCCCGAGTGGCGTGCGACGAGCGGCGGGCAACCAGCGGCCGCAGCCTCGGCCGCGACCATGCCGAAGGCCTCGGGAAAGATCGACGGTACGACGCACGCGTCCGCGAGCGCGAGCAGGTGGACGAGGTGCCGGTGCTCGAGTGGCCCGGTGAACAGCGTCCGCGCCGGATCGGCTATGCGCTGGAGCTCCGTGCGGTAGTCGCCGAAGCCGACGATGACGGCGCGCGCGTCGACCCCTTCGAGCGCCTCGAGCAGGACGTGGACGCCTTTGTTCAGGAGGAGTTTCCCGAAGTAGACGACCGTCGGCGTATCTCCCGTGAGGAAGGCAGCGAGCCGGGCGGCGTTCCCCTCGTCGGGCAGGCGCTCGTTCGCGCTACCCGGGTTCGGGGGGTCCCGGCGCGCCTCCGCGATCAAGTCCGCGAGCGCCTCTGCGCGCGGCCGAGGGCGCCATTCGTCCACGTCCACGCCGGGCGGCACCTCGTGCACGCGGTCGACATGACCGCAGACCTCCTCGAGAACCTCGCGGATGTGGCCCGAGCCGACGAACACGACCGACGCATCCGCAAGCACCTCGCTCCCCCACTGCTCCAGCTCGGGACGGCCGCGCATCGAGTACTCGAGCTCGGAGCCGTGCGCCTTGACTGCGTAGCGCGCTCCCGTTGCGGCGCCGACCGCCCCGCCGAGGAGGACGTGGTTGCAGAAGACGAGATCTGCCGGGAGACGCTCGCGTAGCGCGGCCGCGTTCGCCTCGACCCACCCGTCGAGCTCTGCACGCGGGCAGTCCTGGAGGAGCTTGACCTCGTAGCCCTCGTAGCGGTCGAAGACGAACACTGGAAGCAGGCCGCCGACCTCGGGCCGGACGACCTCCGCACCGCCGAGGTCGTGCAGTTCCGGATGCGGCTCCTGGCAGAACACGGTCACGTCGTGCCCGGCGCGGCTCCATTCGCGCGCGAGTTGCCGCGTATAGACGTTCGACCCCGTCCCGCCGAGCAGGTACCCATGCCAGAGCAGGATGCGCACACGCGCATCCTGCCGTCTATCGCCTACGTCAAGTGAAAATAGAGCGCGTAGAGGAGCTCGACGGCGGGGTTCGACGTGTGCACCTGGACGTCGCTCGGGGTGTCGAGGAGCGCCTCCGAGTAGTTGAAGATGATCTTCGCGCCCGCCCCGATCAGCGCGTCCGCTGCGTCCTGCGCACTCACGGCCGGCACCGCGATGACACCGACGATGATGTTCCGCTCGCGGCAGATCTCTGCGACGTCCTCGATCGAGCTGACCTTGACGTTGCCGACCCGAAGCCCGACCTTCTCCGGATCGTTCTCCAAGATCGCCGCGATGGTGATGCCGTGCTCGGCGAAGATCGGGGAGCTTGCGATCGCGCTGCCCAGCCGCCCGGCGCCGACGAGGGCGATGTTGTGCTGCCCCTGGGTGCGGAGGATCTTGCGGATCTCGTCGAGCAGAGCGTCCGTGCGGTAACCGACGCCGCGCTTACCGAACCTCCCGAATGCGGAGAGGTCGCGACGGATCTGCGTCGCGTTGATGTTCGTGTACTCGGAGATCTCCTGCGACGAGATCCTGTCCTTCCCCATCTTCTTCGCCTGGGTCAGGACCTGGAGGTACCTGCTCAGGCGGGCGGCGACTCCAACGGTCAGGCGGTCGGCCACGTAGTCCCCCTTTTCACGGCTTGTGACAAAGCGTCACGATTCTGCCAGCGCCGCGGCAACGACCGCGGGAGAACCGTCACCTGACGCCGCAGGCCGCCGGTCGCTTCGCGGCTCCCGGCCGGCGAAGCCGGGCCCTTTTCATCGGCTAGGCGACCGGCTGACCACGCTCGCTGCGACGTCAGGAACCCGCGAGCCGGGCCCGGAGGGACACGGGCTCGACGAAGTAGGTAAACGCCCGCTCACCGTCGATCTCGACCACGGGCAGGTGTTCGCGGTAGCGAGCCTCGAGCTCGGGATCGCCGCCGATGTCCACGAGCACGAGGTCGAACTCGAGCTC
Source organism: Actinomycetes bacterium (assembly GCA_023251945.1). Taxonomy (GTDB): domain Bacteria; phylum Actinomycetota; class Thermoleophilia; order Gaiellales; family Gaiellaceae; genus GMQP-bins7. Next base: position 14,836 of record JAHEXT010000018.1, on the reverse strand, counting down.
CGCCTGGACGTCACGCACGACCTCGAGTGCACGCTCGCACAACCGGCAGTTCTCAGCGTGGTAGACCCTAACGGTCGCTACGGGTACAGGCCTCTCGTGGTCGTTGCCTCGGCCACCCGCTGCACGGCGAGCCCGTACGCGGCCATCCGCATGCTCGTCGCGTACCGCTCCTGCGCCGCCCAGGTCTCCTCGAACGCGCGCGCGACGATGTCGTGCAGCTTCGCGTTGACCTCTTCTTCCCGCCAGAAGTACTCCTGGAGCCCCTGGACCCACTCGAAGTAGGACACGACGACTCCGCCTGCGTTCGCGAGGACGTCGGGGAGCACCAGGACGCCGCGGTCCTCGAGGATCGCGTCGGCCGACGGAGTCACGGGCCCGTTCGCGCCCTCGCAGATGATCTGGGCCTTCACGCGGTCGGCGTTCTCCTCGGTCACGACCTGCTCGAGCGCGCACGGCGCGAAGATGTCGCACGGGAGCTCGACGAGCTCATCGTTCGTGACCGCCTCCGCATTCGCGAGCCCGGCGAGCGTCCCTCGCTCCTGCTTGTGTGCGAGAGCGGCGGGGACGTCGATCCCCTTCGGGTTGTACACGCCACCTCGTGAGTCGGAGACGGCGACGACCTTCGCGCCCTCTCCGTGGAGGAGACGCGCCAGGTGCGCACCGACGTTCCCGAAGCCCTGGATCGCGACTGAGTACTCGTCGACACGCATCCCCCGCTTTCCGGCAAGCGACTGGATGCAGTAGAGCGAGCCGCGCGCGGTCGCCTCCTCCCGGCCGAGCGAGCCCCCGACCGAGAGCGGCTTGCCGGTGACGACGCCGAGCACGGAATGGCCCTTGTTCATCGAGTACGTGTCGAAGATCCAGGCCATGACGCGGCCGTCGGTGCCGACATCGGGGGCGGGAATGTCCCGCTCGGGCCCGATGTCGTTGATGATCTCGCTCGTGTAGCGCCGCGTGAGGCGCTCGAGCTCCCCCATCGAAAGCGTCTTCGGATTGCAGATGACGCCGCCCTTCGCGCCGCCGAAGGGGAGCCCCATCAGCGCGCACTTCCAGGTCATCCACATGGCGAGGGACTTGACCTCGTCGAGCGTGACGTCCGGGTGGTAGCGAATGCCTCCCTTCGAGGGGCCCCGGGCAATGTTGTGAGTCACGCGGTAGCCGTTGAATGCCTCGATCGACCCGTCGTCCATCGAGACGGGGATCGAGACCTCGACGGCCTTCTTGCACTGGGAGAGGATGCGGATCAGGTTCGGGTCGATGGCGAAGACCTCTCCCACCTTCCGAAGCTGTGCTCTTGCCAGCTCGAACGGGTTCTCGCGGAGGTGGGAAGCCGCCTCAGCTGTGCTCATCGAGATGTTCCTCCTGGTTGGACGGCGCGAGAATACACCCCGCCCATGAGGGCCCTGGGGTCAGGTCTTGCATTCCGACACGAAGGTGTCGGAATGCAAGACCTGACCCCTACTACCGAACCGGGTAGGGGATGCTCACAACCTGTCGCGGGGTGCCGTCGCCGGGCCAAGCGAAAATCCGGACGAGGTAGTTGCCGCGGCGGAGACGCTCACCCTCTGGGCCCCGGCCGGTCAGGCCGAAGACGTACCTGCCGGGCAGCAGCTCGCGCCGCCTCGCGAGCACGCCGAGGAGCTTCTCTCCTCGCCAGAGCTGTACCTCGAGCACGTCGACCGGCCGCAGCTGCGGATCCGGCTTCGCGATAACTGCACCCGCAATGAGGCTGAGCACGGCCGGCGTCGCATCGGTGACACGCCCGCCGGTCGTCCGCAACGACGCGCGGGAGAGGAGATCGACTGCCTTGGGCACCGCGACCGCCCAGGGGACGCGCACCGCGGGTGAGTCCGAGAGACGCAGGGTGAGCTCCCCGGTCACGACACCCGGAGTCTCCGCGGCGGCTCTCGTATCCGCACGGACCACGACCTGGGCGCTCTGCCCGGCTCGCAGCCGAACGCGCCGCGGCTCGACCGTGATCTCGACTCCCCCGGGCGATCCCCCGGCCGATCCGACGGCGACCGTCACCCTGCGGGTCGAGACGTTCTGGATCCGGAGTCGTCGCCCGATCCCGAATGGACCGCGCACGGCTGCGCCGAACGAGATCGCCGCCGGCTCCGCCACGACCTCCTGCTGAACCGCGGCCCGCAGATCGAGGAGACCCGCGCCTGCGGCCGCCGCGTCGAGATCCACCGCCCGCGCGGATCCGACGAGGAGCCCGAGCAGGCCGGCGGCGCCTGCCCGCGGTCGTGCCTCGGCGAGAACGGCGGCGGCCCCTGCCGCGACCGCGGCGGACACGCTCGTTCCACTGACCGTTCCGTAGCGGACTTCGCCTTCGCCCCCGCGGCCGGGCTCGGCGGTGGGAATGGCGACCCCCGGAGCGACGAGCTCGGGCTTGAACGTCCCCCCGAAGGCGAGGCCGTGTGACGAGAACGCCGCGGTCGGGTCACCGGTCGACTCGGCCACGCCGACCGATCCGACCGACACGGTCACCGGGATTCCGGCGGCGAGCAGCACCCGCACCGAGCGGGTCAGCTCTTCCGGCAGCCCGACGACGGGAACACCTGCCGGAACGTCGAGGCTGAACGTACCCGCAGGCAGCGCACCCTCGGCGAGCACGGCTACGGCGCCCGCAGTCGTCGTCTCCTCCACCGTCTCCTCCGAGAGCGTTCCTCGCGCGAGCAGGACGGCGTGCCCGGCGACCGTGCTCACGCCGTCGCGCCGGAAGAGGCCCGAGATCCCCCTCGACGCCGCCACCCTCGACACCACGACCGCACCGGCCGTCACGGTGTGCGTCGGGGCTCCCCCGAGCGGCACGGCACCCTCGAAGAGCACCCGCAGCCCAGCCCGCACATGAATGCGGACGGTCGGGGTTGCCAGCCGCCCGTCGGCCGCGGCGACGGTCAGCGCAGCCGGCGCCCCACCCGGCCCGGCGATGCTGCCGAAGATCGGTCCAGCTCGACCGTCGTTCCCGGCCGGGACGACGACCAGCGTGTCGAGTGCGGCCGCACCCGCGACGGCGCGGGCAAGAGGGCCGTCGGGAAAAGATGCGTACGGCTCCACGACGCCCACGAGCGCGACGCGAGCGGAATCGTGCGCGTCTCCGTCGTCGTTCGGATCGACCGCAGCCTCGAGCCCGGCCAAGATCTGGTCGGTGCGCGAGTAGACCGCGTAGCCGCCCTCGGCGTCCGGCTGCCAGCCCGCGATGCGAACGGGGAGAATCGACGCCCCCGGCGCCACCCCGTGCAGCCCGTCCGGCCCCTCCGAGCCCGTGACGATCCCTGCCAGCTCGGTGCCGTGCCGCTCCGGGCGACCCGGAACCGTCGGATGGGGCTGTGCGATCCCGCCGCTACCCGGGCTGATGACGTCGACCCCGGGCAGGATGCTCTCGCGCAGGTACGGGTGGGACGGATCGACTCCCGTATCGAGCAACGCGACGGTGACGCCGCTGCCGTCGAGGCCCGGTATCCCGAGCCCCTGGACCGCCGCGGGCGCCACGGCCGTCGTCTCGCCGCCGGCCGCGGGATACGCGACGCGAACCGGATAGACCCTCGCCACCTCGCGGTCCCGCTCGAGCAGCGAGAGCGACGTCGGGTCGAGCCGGGCGGAGAAGCCGTTCAGGACGCGCACGTACCGGTGCTCCGGCGCCGCACGCGCGCCTGCCGCGGCCACGCGCGCGAGGAACTGCTCCTGAAGGCCGACCGCGGACGCGGTCCACCCCCGCATATCGGCCTCGGTTGCACGTCCTCCGGCGGCTCGGACGCGCGACGCAAGCGAGGGCGCCTCGAGGAGGACGATGTAACGCTGCGCCGTCGAGACGGGGGCCCGCACGCCGAGCACGCCCTGCCAGCCGGCCTCGTCGATCGAGACGAGCGGCTCCTCCTGCGCACGGCCGCCGGAGACGCCCACGAGAAGGAGGGCGGCGGTCACCGCGGCCGCCCAGACCGGCTTACGCGACCGAGGCGTAGGCATCGAGCCCGAGGTAGCGGGGATACGGAAGCGCCTCGGTGAAGCGCGCGGCCGATGCGATCATCGCCGCATTGTCCGTGCAGAGGTCGGGCGAGACGAACCGCGCGTCCGGAAGCGCCTCGCGCAGGGCGGAGTTCGCGGCGACCCCGCCGACGACGGCGAGCCGGTCGAGCCCCGACTGCTTCGCGGCATCTCGCGTGCGTTCCACCAGCGCTCGTACGATCGCATGCTCGTACGACGCCGCGAGGTCGGCTTTCCTCCGCGCCGTCACAGGCTCACCGAGGTCACGCACGGCGTAGAGCAGAGCGGTCTTGAGACCCGAGAACGAGAAATCGAGTCCCGGGACGCGTGCGACGGGGAAGCGGAACGCCTCGGGATCTCCGTCGCGGGCGAGCCGGTCGATCTCCGCGCCCCCCGGATAGCCGAGGCCGAGCAGCCGCGCCCCCTTGTCGAACGCCTCGCCAGCGGCATCGTCGAGCGTCGTCCCGAGCCGCTCCGAACCGCCATGGGAACGGACCGCGAGCAGCAGCGTGTGGCCCCCGCTCGCGAGCAGGCAGAGGAACGGCGGCTCGAACGGCTCGGGCTCCGGCTCGAGGTAGAGGGACGCAACGTGCCCCTCGAGGTGGTCGACGGGGACGAGCGGCAGCCGCTTCGCCCACGCGATCGCCTTCGCAGCCGACAGGCCGACGAGGAGCGCGCCGACGAGACCCGGCCCCTGCGTGACCGCAACCCGGTCGACAGCGTCGAGCGAGGCTTCCGCACGTTCGAGTGCCTCGCGTATGACGGGAGCGACGAGCTCGAGATGACGTCGCGACGCGATTTCCGGCACGACGCCCCCGTAGCGGGCGTGAAGCCCCGCCTGAGACGAGACGACCGATGCCAGAACCTGGCCCTCGTCCGTGACGACCGCCGCCGCCGTCTCGTCGCACGACGTCTCGATCCCGAGGATCACGACGCCTGCTCCTTGGGGGGCGGCTCGCGCCACATGATCAGGGCGTCCTCGCGGTTGTCCGTGTAGTAGCCCCGCCGGATCCCACGGGCCTCGAAGCCCAGTCCCTCGTAGAGCCGGATCGCCTCGGTGTTCGAGACCCGCACCTCGAGCGTGTAGCCCCGCTTCGGGTCGGCGCCGGTGACGTCGAAGAGCCGCTCGAGGAGCTCGCGCGCGATCCCGCGCCGGCGGTACTCGGGGTCGACGGCGACGTTCATCACGTGCCACGCGTCCACGTACCTCGACACGATCGCGTAGCCGACGAGCTCACCCGTCTCCCGGTAGGCCCCTAGCGCGAGCGAGCTCGGCTTCTGGAGCTCCGCAGCGAACATCGCCCGGGACCACGGCGTCGGGTACGACGCGCGCTCGATCTCCTCGACAGCATCGAGATCGCGCGTCTCGAGCCGGCGCAGCTCGACGTTCATGCCCGCACCTTGGCGTCGGGCGCGCGCACGTACAGCGGAAGGATCGACTCGGCCGAGCCGAAGTCGGTGGCGAGCGCGGCGTGCAGACGCGCGTGCGGCACGTGGAGGCTGTCGTCGTCGGAGGGCACAACCGCACCCTTGCGTTCCAGCGTGTGCCGGTAGCGAATCGCTCCGTCGCCGATGCAGAGTGCTCCCGGCTCGAGCTCCAGGTCGTCGGGCGCGACCGCACGAGGCCCGGGCACGAAGACCTCACGGCGGCGAGCGTCCACGACCGGATATGCACCGGGGGCTCCCGAGGCCAGCGCGTCGAGCGTCGAGACACCAGCCGCGGGAACGCCGAGCGCGAAGGCCAGCCCGCGTGCGACCGCGAGCCCGATCCGCGTGCTCGTGAAGCTCCCCGGGCCGGTGCCGACGACGAGAGCATCCACGTCTCCGGTGTCGAGCGACGCGTCTCGGAGCAGCGAGTCGAGGTCCTCGAGCAGCGTTCTCGGGACTGACGTCCGCTCGCCGAGCACCGCGCCGTCCGCGACGAGCGCGCTCGCCGCGACGTTCGTCGCCGTGTCGAAGGCCAGGATGAGCACTACGCGAGACCTTCTAGCAGCGCGCTCTCGGCGGCTGCCAGGTGGATCCGCCGCCGCTCCACGCTCACGTGCTCGAGACGGACGGCGACGCGCGCGGGCGGAAGGGCATCCAGACCCGCCTCCGGCCACTCGACGAACACGATCGCATCCTCGAAATACGGCTCGAGGTCGCCCCACTCCGCCGGCGACAGCCCGCTGAAGCGGTAGAGGTCGACGTGCGAGACGTCCAGCCGGCCCCGGTAGCGGTGCCCGATCGTGAACGTCGGGCTCGTCACCGGCGCGGTGATACCGAGCCCGCGGCAGGCTCCGCGGACGAACGTCGTCTTGCCGGAGCCGAGCTCACCCGACACGGTGATGACGTCGCCGGGCTCGAGTCTCTCGGCGAGCCGTGCCGCAATCGACTCGGTCTCCTCCGCCGAGGCGGTCACCACCTCGAGCGTCACGGGGTCAGAAGAGGCCGAGCTGGACGGACTCGGGCTCGGCCTCGATGACCGGAGCGGGATCGTCGTTCACGACGGGCGACTCGATAGCGCGCTCGAGAATCTCCGGGATCCGGGCGAAGTCCTCCTCGAGCACCTTCAGCATCGAGGGCGTATAGAGAGCCGCCGCCGGGTGGTAGAGCGGGTAGAGGAGCACCGTCCGCGAGCCGAGCGTCACCTCCTGCTCGTGCCCATGGACGCGGGTGATCCCGGCGGGCCGGCCCGAGAGAAGCTTCGTCGCGAAGTTCCCGAGCGTCGCGACGACCCTCGGCTCGATCAGCTCGATCTGGCGGAACAGGTGCGGCTCGCAGGCGGCGATCTCGTCCGGAAGCGGGTCGCGGTTGCCGGGAGGGCGGCACTTTATGACATTGCCGACATAGACATCCGCTCTCGTCAGGCCGATGCCGCCGAGCAGCCGGTCGAGCAGCTTCCCGGCCTGCCCGACGAACGGAACGCCCTGCTGGTCCTCGTGGAAGCCGGGCGCCTCGCCCACGAACATGAGATCCGCGTCGGGGCTCCCCGAGCCGAAGACGACCTGCGTCCTCCCTCCGGCAAGCGCGCACTTGGTGCACGAGGCCGTTTGCTCCGCGTACTCCCGGAGAGCCGCTGCACGCTCGACGGCGTCGTCCATGGGACCGCCAGTCTACGTCGCGGCCCGGATGCGTCAGGAGGTGTCCGTCAGTGCCCGCAGCCGCACGAGCCGCCGCAGCAGCCGCCGCCCCCCGAGGGGCCGCTGACGCTCGCCTTCGTCGTCGCGCCGTGCACGGCGAAGGTCGAGAATTGCTTGAGCACCTTGGCCGCGCCGCACTCGGGGCACGTCACCGCCTGCTCGGAGCCGCGGACGAGCTCCTCGAAGTGGGACTCGCACTCCATGCACGCGTACTCGTAGATCGGCACGTCCCGAGTGTACTGTCGGGGGCCGTGGAGCGGTCGGACGTACCCGCGCTCGAGGGCAGGATCGTCCGGCTGGAGCCACTCTCGCCCTCTCACGAGGACGGGCTGTGGGAAGCCTCTCGCGACCCGCAGACCTGGCGCTGGCTCAGTGTCGTGCAGCCGCAGACGCCGGAGGAGTGGCACGCCTTCGTCGAGCAGGCTCTCACCGAGGCCGAGGCGGGGCGCGAGATCCCGTTCGCCACCGTCTCGCAGACCTCCGGCGGGCCGATCGGCTCGACGCGGTTTCTCGCCCTGCGTCCAGAGCATCGATCCGTCGAGATCGGCTGGACGTGGCTCCACCCGTCGGCGTGGGGAACAGGCGCGAACGTCGAGGCGAAGCTGCTCCAGATGCGTCACGCCTTCGAGGCCTGGGGCTGTCGCCGGGTCGAGCTCAAGACCGACGCGCTGAACGAGCGCGCGCGCCGCGCGCTCGAGGCGCTCGGGGCCACGTTCGAGGGTATCCACCGCAAGCACATGCTCGTCCGGGCCGGCGAGAGCCGGGACAGCGCCTGGTACAGCGTCGTCGACGAGGAGTGGCCGGCGGTCCGCGCGCACCTCGAGCTGCGGCTTTCCGGCAGGTAGCGGCACCCTGCTACCCTCCCGGCTGCCCGGTATCCGGCAGTGGAACTGGAGCCCAGAGACAATGATCGACAGCATCAGGATCGTCGGCGCGCGCGGCCGGGTCGGCTCGGCGGTGAGCGCGCGGCTTGCCGAGCGCGGCGTGCAACTGGACGAGGACGGGCCTGAGCTCGTCCTCCTTTGCGTCCCCGACCGCGCGATCGCCGAGGTCGCGCAGGGGATCACGCCCGGCGCATGGGTCGCCCACGTGAGCGGGGCGACTCCTCTCTCGGCGCTCGATCCGCACGAGCGGCGATTCGGCATCCACCCGCTGCAGTCGTTCACGAAGTCGCGCGGGCCTGAGCAGCTCGACGGTTCCTGGGCGGCGGTCACAGCCGAGACCGACGAGGCGCGCACGGTCGGCTACTGGCTCGCCGAGATCCTCGGACTACGACCGTTCGAGCTCGCGGACGCGAGCCGTGCCGCATACCACGCCGGCGCAGCCGTTGCGTCGAACTACCTCGTGACCCTCCGAGCCGCCGCGGGCTCGCTGCTCGCGGCCGCCGGGGCTCCGCCCGAGGCGCTCGATCCGCTGATCCGCGGTGTCATGGACAACGGCTTCGAGCTGACCGGCCCGATCGCGCGCGGCGATTGGGAGACCGTCGAGCGCCACCTCGCCGTGATCCGCGACCAGCGGCCGGAGCTCGAGGATCTCTACCTCGTCCTCGCCGAGGCAACTGCTGCAATCGCAGGCCAGGAGCTGCCAAGTAGCAGTCTGTTACTTGGGTCGGGTGGGGCGCGGTGAAGATCTGCCGGACGATCGCGGAAGTGCGCGCGGAGCTCGCGCCTCACCGTTCGGGCTCGATCGGCCTCGTGCCGACCATGGGGGCGCTGCACGCGGGTCACCTCTCACTCCTTCGCGCCGCCCGCGCGGAGTGCGACACGGTCGTGATGAGCCTCTTCGTCAACCCGGCGCAGTTCGGCGAGGCCCGCGACCTCGACTCCTACCCCCGCGACGAGGAGCACGACCTCGCTGCAGCGGGGGAAGCCGGCGTCGACCTCGTCTTCGCCCCCTCCGCCGAGGAGATGTACCCGCCCGGGTACCAGACCTGGGTGGAGGTGACGGAGCTCGGCTCGATCCTCGACGGTGTGTTCCGCCCCGGCCACTTCCGCGGGGTGGCGACCGTCGTGCTCAAGCTGTTCGAGATCGTCCGCCCGGATCGCGCGTACTTCGGACAGAAGGATGCGCAGCAGGTGGAGGTGATCCGCCGGATGATCCACGACCTCGCGCTTGAGGTCGAGCTCCGCGTTCTGCCGACGGTGCGGGACGCCGACGGCCTGGCTCTGTCCTCGCGTAACCGACTCCTCTCTGCGCCGGAGCGTGAGCACGCCGGCGCCCTCCCGCGCGCGCTCGCGACGAAGGACCTGCACGCGGCGCGGGCGCTGCTCGCCCAGTCCGACGGCCTCGAGGTCGACTACGTCGAGGTCGCCGACTTCGACCCGCCCGTGCTCGCCGCCGCCGTCCGCGTCCGCTCCACCCGCCTGACCCACGGCTTTACGCGCCTGATTGACAACGTCGTTCTCGAAGGAGATCCCACATGAGCATCCGCCCGCAGAAGCCCGCGCCCGCGACACCCGCGCCCGGGAAGCTTCCCATCACGGAGCTCGCGGAGATGAAGGCACGGCGCCAGCCGATCGTCATGGTGACCGCGTACGACGCCCCCGGCGGCCGCCTTGCCGATCAGGCGGGGGCCGACCTGATCCTCGTCGGCGACTCGGCCGCGATGACCGTCCTCGGCCACGAGTCGACCGTTCCCGCGACGCTCGACGAGATGCTGATGCTCACGCGTGCAGTCACGCGTGGAGCACGGCGCCCGCTCGTCGTCGGGGACATGCCGTTCGGGACGTTCCAGGTCTCAGACGAGGACGCGATGCGGAACGCGATCCGCTTCGTCAAGGAGGCGGGAGCGGACGCGGTGAAGCTCGAGGGGGCAGGTCCGATGCTCTCCCGAGTCGCGAGCATCGTCGGGGCGGGGATTCCGGTCATGGGCCACATCGGCCTGACGCCGCAGTCGGCGACCATGCTCGGCGGGTTCAAGGCCCAGGGGAGAAGCGCCGAGAAGGCGCTCCGCCTGCTTGCCGACGCACGCGCGCTCGAGGCTGTGGGGTGCTTCTCGCTCGTGCTCGAGGCGGTCCCGGCAGCGGTGGCAGCTCGCATCACAGCCGAGCTCTCGATCCCGACGATCGGGATCGGCGCCGGCGCCGACTGCGACGGCCAGGTCCTCGTCTGGCACGACCTCCTAGGCCTCTACGAGGGCCGGACGGCACGCTTCGTCAAGCGCTACGCCGACGTCGCAGACGTCATCCGCGCGGCGCTCGAGGCATACGCCGCGGACGTGCGCGAGCATCGCTTCCCCGAGGAGCAGCACACGTACGCGATGCCCGAGGAGGAGCTCGCGCTCTTCGAGCAGGCTGCCTCAGACCAGCGCGAATACGCCGACGATCGCCCCTAGCAATACGGCCGCGCCCCCGAGCGCGGCCAGCGTGCGTGCCCAGCTCCAGCCGTGGACGACGCGCACGCCGACCACGAGAAGCCCGACCGACCAGGCGGCAAAGACGAGCTGGAGGGCGAGCAGAACCGTCTCGCCGGCCCCTTCGTCCGGTCCCCCCTCGCGAAATGTGTCGCCGCCATAGAGGGCGAGCCGGACCGGCAACAGGACGAGGAGCGAAAGCGCGAGGGGAGCGAGCGCGAACCCGACGATCTGACGCTCGCGCCGGAAGTCCCCCAGGCTCCCGAGCAGGCGGGCGCCGAAGAAGAGGGCGAAGCCGAAGAGGAAGTATCCGACCGTCCCGTAGAGCCCGCCCGCGACGAACGTCCAGATCGCGAGGAGGAGCGCATCGTACTCCGGGTTGTCGAGAAGGCCCGCTGCCGTCGGCGTCGCCAGCACAGCGGCCGCTCCGGCGAGCAAGACGAGGAGGAGGATCGGCTCCGAGCGGGCGGCAACGTCGTCCGGGTCGTCTTTGCGCAAGGCAAAGAACACCGACCTCGGGCCCACGAGCACCGCAGGCACCCGGAGCCACCATGCCCGATCCGGCGAGATGCTCTCCTCTCTCACGGCGGTCTCGAACGACATAGAGCAGAGGGTATCCGCGCCGCAAATTGAGCAACTCCTCTCCGGCGCAATAGAGTTCGCCCGTGGCGGACACACTGCCCTGCTCCTCCTGCGGAGCTGCGAACGAGCCGGGCCGGAAATTCTGCGGCGAGTGCGGATCCTCGCTGGCCCAGGCCTGCCCTTCATGCGGCACGGCGAACACACCGGGCGTCAAGTTCTGCGGCGAGTGCGGTACCGCACTCACGTCGACGGCAACTGCACCTCCGACCACCGCTCCGCAGGCGATGGCCCCAGCCGCCGAGCGACGACTCGTCTCCGTCCTCTTCGCCGATCTCGTCGGCTTCACAGCAGCTTCCGAAGAACGGGACGCCGAAGACACGCGTGAGCTCCTCTCTCGCTACTTCGACACGAGCCGAAGGCTGATCGAGCTCTACGGCGGCACGGTCGAGAAGTTCATCGGCGACGCCGTAATGGCGGTGTGGGGCACGCCGACCGCCACCGAGGCCGACGCGGAGCGCGCGGTGAGAGCTGCGCTCGACCTCGTCGCAGCCGTCTCCGCGCTGGGCGACGAGGTCAGCGCTCCCGAGCTCAGGGCGCGCGCAGGCGTGCTGACCGGCGAGGCGGCGGTGACCCTCGGCGCCGAAGGGCAGGGCATGGTCGCCGGCGACCTCGTCAACACCGCCGCTCGCGTGCAGTCGGTCGCCGACCCGGGCACGGTCTACGTGGGCGACCCGACTCGTCGGGCGAGCGAGCTCACGATCGTCTACGAGGACGCTGGCACCCACGAGCTGAAGGGGAAAGAGGAGCCTGCACAGCTCTTCCGCGCGCTTCGCGTCGCGTCCGGGCGCCGCGGCGCGCTCAGGTCGACCGGACTCGAGCCGCCGTTCGTCGGCCGTGACCGCGAGCTCCGGCTCGTCAAGGAGCTCTTCCACGCGTCCGCCGAGGAGAGCACAGCCCATCTCGTCTCCGCGATGGGCATCGCCGGGATCGGCAAGTCGCGGCTCGCGTGGGAGTTCTACAAGTACTTCGACGGGCTCGTCGACAACGTCTACTGGCATCGCGGACGGTGCCTCACGTACGGCGAGGGTGTGACGTACTGGGCCCTCGCGGACATGGTGCGCATGCGTTGCCGCATCTCGGAGGACGACGACGACGCAACCGCGCGCTCGAAGCTCGACGCCACCCTCACCGAGCACATCCTCGACAACGACGAGCGGCGATTCGTCGAGCCGCTCCTTGCAAGCCTGCTCGGGATCGCGGAGGAGCAGTCCTCGCACGAGCGCCACGACCTGTTCGCCGCCTGGCGGCTCTTCTTCGAGCGGCTCGCGAACACGTATCCGACCGTCCTCGTCTTCGAGGACATGCAGTGGGCCGACGCGAGCCTGCTCGACTTCGTCGAGTACCTGCTCGAATGGTCGCGGTCGAGCCCGCTCTTCGTCCTCGTCCTCACACGACCCGAGCTCCTCGACAAGCGGCCGAACTGGGGCGCCGGGCACCGCAACTTCACATCGCTCCATCTCGGCCCGCTAACGGGGATGGCGATGACCGAGCTCCTGGACGGCTTCGTGCCTGGCCTGCCAGAGGAGCTGCGTGAGCAGATACTGGCCCGGGCCGAAGGAGTGCCGCTGTACGCCGTCGAGACCGTGCGGATGCTGCTGGACCGAGGGCTGCTCGTCCAGGAAGGGTCGATCTATCGGCCGACGGGCGAGATCCCCTCGCTCGAGGTGCCCGAGACGCTGCACGGGCTCGTCGCTTCGCGCCTCGATGGGCTCCCGGCTGAGGAGCGCCGCCTTCTCCAGGACGGTGCCGTCCTCGGCAAGACCTTTACGCGGCAGGGACTTGCGGCGGTGGGTGGTCTCGAGGAAGCGGAGCTCGACCCGCTGCTCTCATCGCTCGCGCGCAAGGAGATCCTGGGCGTCCAAGCCGATCCCACCTCGCCGGAGCACGGCCAGTACGGCTTCCTCCAGGATCTCGTCCGCCACGTCTCGTACGAGACCCTCTCGAAGAAAGAGCGCCGCACGCGCCACCTCGCCGCTGCCGCGTACATCTCGGATGCGTTCGCGGGCGAGGACGAGATCGCCGAAGTGCTCGCCTCGCACTACGTCGACGCGTACTCGACGCTCCCCGATGCCGAAGACGCGAGCGACGTCAAGGCGAAGGCCTGCGACGCGCTCGTGCGCGCCGGCAACCGGGCGGAGTCACTCGGTGCCGCCGGCGAGGCCCTTCGCTATCTCACCCACGCCGCGGAGCTCACAGACGAGCCCCTCGCGCGGGCAGCGCTGCTCGACCGCGCGGGCTGGCTCGGGGTGTACGCACCAGACTACGACGAGGCAGCGCGGCTTCTCGGCGAGTCGATTGCACTCTACGAAGCGCAAGGAGACCACCGATCGGCGGCTCGCGTCTCCGGAAAGCTCGCTGCAGTGGAGGCATACCAGGACCGCTGGGAGGAGGCAATCGCTCGATCCGAGGCCGCCTTCGAGACGCTGCGGGGCTTCGAGCCGGGAGTCGAGCTTGCGGAATTGGCAGCTCGCCTCGCAAGCGGCTACGTCTTCGTCGGGGAGAAGCAGAAGGCACTCGAGAAGTCCGAGCTCGCGATGGAGCTCGCCGAATCGCTTGGCTCGATCGATGCTCTCGTCCGCGCTCTCAGCGCAAAGTCGCTCGTCATGGAGGGCAGGAGGCCCCAGGAGGCGCTCGCGTTACGCAAGCACCAGCTGTCGCTCGCGCGCGAGCACGATCTCCCCGAGCTCGAGGGCAACGCGTTGTTCAACCTCTCGGACCTCTGCTTTAGGCGCGATCGCTACGACGACGCGCTCTCGTACCTCGCCGACGCGCTCGTCGTCATGCGACGACGCGGAGCGCGCTCTGCCGAGTGGAGCACGATCGCGGAGACGTCATATCCGCTCTTCATGCTCGGGCGCTGGGACGAGGCCCTTGCGGCATTCGCCGAGGTGCCGGAAGATCGGTTGCTCGACGCGCTCACGACGAGCTTCCTGAGCTCCGTGCCTGAGATCCGCCTCCACCGCGGCGACGTCGCCAGCGCCGGGAGCTTGCTCGTCACCTACGCACCTCTCGGAGACTCGCCCGACCTCCAGGACAAGACCGGGTTCGAGTCGGCTGCAGCCGCCGTGGCACGCGCCGAGGGTCGGCTCGACGACGCGCTCCGCCTCGGATTGAGAGCGACCGAGGTCGCGCGGACCCTGAGCGAGACGAACCAGTCGGTCAAGCTGGCCGTCGTCGAGGCGATCGAGGCCGCTCTCGCGTTGAGCGAACGCACGAAGGCCGAGGAGCTCGTCGCGTCGATCGAGGCCGTTCCTCCCGGGTTGCGTTCGCCGTACCTGGGAGCGCAGGCGCTGCGCTTCCGAGCGCGGCTCGCCGGGTCCGATGACGCCGCACTCGAGAACTACGAGGCAGCCGCGAAGCGGTTCCGCGAGCTCGGAGTCGTCTTCTGGCTAGCGGTCACCGAGCTCGAGCACGGCGAGTGGCTCGTATCGCAGAGTCGCGCCGACGACGCGGAGCCATTGGTCTCGGAGGCGCGCGAGATCTTCGAGCGGCTGGAGGCGCGGCCGTGGCTCGAGCGAACAGGCGCACTCGCCGGCAAACTCCCGGAACCCGTACCCGCCTCAGGCTGACCAAGCGCGACCCGGTACGTCCGGCGATGCGGCTTAGCTTCGCTCGAGATGTACCGCAGCTCGCTCTTCGATCGGTTCTCCAAGCGGACTTCCCGCTCGGCCGGTCACCCGATCGCCTTCGTCGCCGCGACGGCGCTCATCGTCGGTTGGCTGGTCACCGG